>JAICKX010000022.1 GCA_025927685.1 Thermoleophilia bacterium
CCACGGCACGCCCGACGCCGCGAGAGCGTTCCTCGACCAGGACGGCCCCGCGCACGACCCGCTGCTGCTGGGCGACATGCGGGCGGCCTGCGAGCGCATTGAGCGCGCCATCGCGGCCGGGGAGCGGATCTGTGTCCACGGCGACTACGACGCCGACGGCATCTGCGCCACGGCGCTCGCCCTCACCGTGCTGCGCGGGTTGGAGGCGAACGTCCGGTCGCACCTGCCGAGCCGGTTCGAGGAGGGCTACGGCCTGGCCGTCGAGACCGTCGAGCGGCTGGCCGCCGACGGCGTCCGGCTGCTCCTGACCGTCGACTGCGGCATCACCGCCGTCGACGCCGTCGCGCGCGGGCGGGAGCTGGGGATGGACGTGATCGTGACCGACCACCATCGGCCGGGCGAGGCGCTCCCGGACTGCACCCGCGTCTGCACCCGCCCGTCGGAGTATCCGTTCCCCGAGCTGTGCGGGACGGGGGTCGTCTTCAAGCTCGCCGAGGCGCTCCATCGCCGGGCGGGCCGCGATCCCGCCGAGCTGGAGCAGCACCTCGACCTGGTCGCGCTTGCGACCGTGGCGGACGTCGTGCCGCTCCGCGACGAGAACCGCGGGCTCGTGCGCGCCGGGCTGCGGCGCCTGCGGCGGACGTCGAAGCCGGGCCTCAGGGCGCTCATGGCGGTCGCCCGCGTCGACCGCGCCCATGCGTCGTCGACCGACGTCGGCTTCCGGCTCGCCCCCCGCATCAACGCCGCCGGGCGCCTGTGCCACCCCGGCGACGCGCTCGAGCTCCTCCTGACGGCCGACGAGCCCCGCGCCCGTGCGCTCGCCGAGCGGCTCGAGGCCCTGAACAGGGAGCGTCAGGCCGTCGAGGACGGCATCTTGCGCGAGGCGGTGGAGCTGGTCGAGGCCGCCGGCGACGAGTGGCGGGCCCGGCGCGCGTACGTCCTGCACGGCCCGGACTGGCACGAGGGCGTGATCGGGATCGTGTCCTCGCGGCTCGTGGATCGGTACTGCCGGCCGGTCGTCCTGATCGCCGGCGACGGCGACGAGGCGAAGGGGTCGGGCCGGAGCATCGCCGCCTACGACCTGCACGGCGGCCTGGCCGCGACCTCGTCCCACCTCACCCGGTTCGGCGGCCATCGCGTCGCCGCCGGCCTCACGATGCGCGCGGAGGGCGTGGAGGCCTTCGCCGCGGCGCTGGCCGAGCACGCCGGCTCGCAGCTGTCCGACGCCGACCTCCAGCGCAGCCAGCGGATCGATGCGGTGCTCGCGCCCGCCGAGACGTCGCTCGAGCTGGCCGACGAGCTCGACCGGCTCGAGCCGTTCGGCCTCGGGAACCCCGGGGTGACGCTGCTCGCGCCGGCCGCCGCGCTCCACCGCGTGCAGCGGATCGGCGAGGGCCGCCACCTGCGGATGGCGGTCGAGCTGGGCGGGTTCCGCTGCGGCGCCGTGTGGTTCGGGCGCGGCCCGGCCGCGACCGAGCTGCGAGACGGCGACCGCTTCGACGTCGCCTACCGGCTGTCGCGCAACGAGTGGAATGGCTCGGCGTCCGCCCAGATGCTGGTGCGGGCGGTCGCCCCGGTGCTCGACGGGCCGGCGTCGCCGAAGCACCTGAACGGCGTTCGTCCCGCGGCGGCGGCCGGGAGCGTCGAGGACGCCCGGGCCGGCGGGGTCCAGATCGCCACGGTCGCGCGGCTCGTGGCCGCCGGGGAGCCGGTGCTCATCCTCGTCGCCGACGAGCGCCGCCGGGCCGCCATGCTGAGAGGCGTCCTGCGCGCCGAGCGCTTCGGGTCCGGGTGGGTCGAGCTGGCAGAGTACGACGGCGCCGATGCCGACCGCATCGCCTCGCGCTTCCATCACGTCGTCGCGCTCGACCCTCCCGCAGACGCCTCCGCAGGGGAGCTCCTCGCCGAGCTCGGGTCGCGGCTCCACGTGCACCTCGTCTGGGGCCCGGCCGAAGCCGAGTTCGCGCGCGAGGTCGTCGCACTGCGGGCGCCGCTCCGCGAGGCGCTGGCGGTCGTCTGGCGGGCGGATCGCGACGGCACGGCGCTCACGCTGCCGCCGGCGACGGTCGAGCGCTGCCGCGTCGTGCTGCGAGAGATCGGCCTCGTGCCCGGCGCCGTTGCCGCGGCCCGGCTCGACCTCGAGACGTCGCCGACCTACCGCGCCGCGTGCGAGCAGGTGGCGGACTCGCACGCCTACATCCGCTCCCAGGCGTCGTAGCCTCGCTCAGAAGTCGACGAAGTGGTCGTATGGACGCGTGTCCGGCGCTGCCGCGGTCCGCAACACGGCCCAGTGGTGCCGCGGGTCGTCGGTCGAGGCCTCCTCGATGGACCAGCCGAGGTTCCGAACGCAAAACGACACGGCCCGCGCGACCGCCGGCAGCTGGTGGTCGTCGACCATCACGATCCCACCGCGGCGGACGAGCCGGCCCAGGTACACGACGTCGAGGAACACGCCGTCGAACCGGTGGTTCCCGTCGACGAAGGCAAGATCGAACTCGCGCCCCTCCGCGAGCAGCCCCGGCAGGGCGATCTCGGACGGCTCCTCGACGAGGTCCACCAGATCCGCCAGCCCCGCATCCGCGAGCACCTGAATGCCGCAGCCGGCGAAGCGGGTCGCCTGGTTCGGATCGATCGCCACGTGGCCGCTGTCGGGGCCGGCCTCGGCGAGCGCGGCGCAGAGGAAGAGCGCCGCGACGCCGTATCCCAGTCCGACCTCGATGCTGCGCTGTGCGCCCTCTCGCCGGGCCCAGGCTTCGAGCGCCTGGCCCTCGCGCGCGCCGATGGCGACGGGGAAGATGGAGTGACGGCTGCCGTCGGAGCGCGCAACGATCTCGCCGTCTCGCAGCAGCCGCTCCCGAACCTCGGGCCTCTGGGAGGCGGGCACGGCGCCAGTCTACGGCCGGCCGCGTCGTCTCCACGGCAGGAACTCGGCCATCCCTCCACTAACATGGGGGTATGGCAACGGTGCAGCGCAGCGCCGAAGCCGAGCGGCACGACCCACTGCTCGCCGAGCTGCTCGGTCGGATTTCGGAGTACAACGCGAACGCCGACACCGACCTGATCAGGTCGGCGTTCGATTACTCCTGCCTGCACCACCGCGGCCAGCGGCGAAAGAGCGGCGAGGAGTTCATCCACCACCCGGTGGCCGTCGCCACCATCTGCGCCGAGCTGAAGCTCGACACCGCGACGATCGCCGCAGCGCTCCTCCACGACGTGGTCGAGGACACCCAGGCCGAGCTCGACGAGGTGCGCGCCCGCTTCGGTGAGGACGTCGCCGCGCTCGTCGACGGCGTGACGAAGCTGACGCGAATCAGCTTCGCCAGCCGCGAACAGGCCCAGGTCGAGAACTACCGCAAGATGATCGTGGCGATGGCGCGCGACCTGCGCGTGATCCTCATCAAGCTTGCCGACCGGCTTCACAACATGCGCACGATCTCGGCGCTCGGGAAGCAGAAGCAGGTCGAGACCGCGAAGGAGACGCTCGAGCTCTACGCCCCGCTCGCGCACCGGCTCGGGATCCAGTCGATCAAGTGGGAGCTCGAGGATCTCGCGTTCCACGCGCTCCACCCACGCCGCTACGCCGAGATCGAATCGCTCGTGAACCAGAGCGGGGGAGAGCGCGAGCGCTTCGCCAGCGAGGCCGGGACGATCCTGAACCACGAGCTGGAGCACGCCTCGATCGAGGCCGACATCTCCGGCCGCGCCAAGCACCTCTACTCGATCTACACGAAGATGGCGCAGGGCGGCAAGGAGTTCAACGAGATCTACGACCTGACCGCCGTGCGCGTGCTGGTCGACTCCGTGAAGGACTGCTACGGCGCGATCGGCGTCATCCACTCGCTGTGGAAGCCGATGCCCGGGCGGTTCAAGGACTATGTCGCCATGCCCAAGGTGAACATGTACCAGTCGCTGCACACGACGGTGATCGGGCCGCAGGGCAAGCCGCTCGAGATCCAGGTGCGCACGCAGGACATGCACCAGACCGCCGAGTTCGGCATCGCCGCGCACTGGCTCTACAAGTCGAGCCCGCACGGATCGCGCGACTCGCACGGCGCGAACGAGTGGGTCGCGCAGCTCGCCGACTGGCAGGGCGACGCGAACGACCCGAAGGAGTTCATGGACACGCTGCGCGTCGACCTCTTCTCGGACGAGGTGTACGTGTTCACGCCGAAGGGCGAGGTGAAGAGCCTGCCCGCCGGCGCCACACCGCTCGACTTCGCCTACGCCGTCCACACGGACGTCGGCCACCGGTGCGTCGGCGCGAAGGTGAACGGGCGGATCGTGCCGCTGCACTACACGCTGCAGTCGGGCGAGTTCGTCGAGGTGCTGACATCGAAGCAGGAGCGCGGCCCGTCGCGCGACTGGATGAACCTCGTGAAGACGTCACGGGCGCGCAACAAGATCCGCCAGTGGTTCACCCACCAGGCCCGCGAGGACCTCGAGCAGAAGGGCCGCGAGTCGCTCCAGCAGGCGCTCAAGACGAACGGCCTGCCACATCAGAAGGTGTCGGCGTCGCCGCTCCTGGCCGGGATCATCCGCGAGATGGGCTTCAAGAAGGCCGACGACTTCTACGTCGCGATCGGCGGCGGCAAGGTCCAGGTGAGCCAGGTCGTGACGAAGCTGATCGGCCGCCTGAAGACGGCCGAGGTCGTCTCGCCGGAGCACGAGTTCACGCCCAGCCGGCGGCCGCAGAAGCGGCCGGCCGCCTCGTCCTCGTTCGGGATCGTCGTCGAGGGGTCGGCCGACCCGGACGTGCTCGTGCGCATGGCCAAGTGCTGCACGCCCGTCCCCGGCGACGAGGTCGTCGGCTACATCTCGCTCGGGCGCGGGATCACGATCCATCGCGACGACTGCCCGAACGTGCGGGCGCTCAAGCGCACCCCGGAGCGGTTCACCGCCGTCCGCTGGGACGACTCCGACGGGGCGACGAGCTCGTTCCGGGTCACGATCGCGCTTCAGTCCTGGGACCGGCCGCGCCTGCTGGAGGACGTCGCCCGGACGTTCGCCGAGCACGGCGCCAACATCGTCGAGTACGGCGGCCACGTCGCCGACCAGATGGCGCGCAACTGGTACACGGCCGAGGTGGGCGACGTGAAGGAGCTCCGCAGCCTGCTCCAAGCTCTGCGCAACATCGACTCGGTCTTCGACGCGTACCGCGTCACCCCCGGCGGGTAGGATCCCCGGCCGTGAGCGCCGAAGGCGAGATCACCGTCTGGCAGGGCCACCCGAGCTGGAAGTCGATGCTCGTCTTCTACGTGAAGTGGACGATCATCTCGCTGATCCCGGTCGCCGTCTGGGTCGGGCTCAACGCGGGCGGCTCGGACATCTCCGCGACGTGGTTCGCGGTCGCGACTGCCATCGGGCTCGTCCTGACCTACGTGGTCGGGTGGATCAAGCGCCAGACGACCCGCTACCTGGTCACGGACCGGCGCATCCACATCCGCACCGGGATCATGTCGCGCAACGAGCGGACGACCCACGTCGACCGCGTCCAGAACGTCAACCTGAACCAGAGCATCATCCAGCGCATGCTGGGCATCGGCGACGTCGACTGGGACACCGCCGGCACCGACGCCTCCGACGCCGACTTCACCTTCCGCGGCGTCGACGACCCGAGCGGCCTCGTGCGGGCCGCCGACCGCTACTACGGGGTCGCGGCGGTTCAGGAGACGGCGCAGCGCGACGTCCAGTAGCCTGCGGCGGGTGGACGCCGCCGGCAGCATCCGCTCCTTCGCGCTCTCGTTTCCGCAGTCCCGCGAGGATCACCCATTCGGCCCCGAGGCGCACGTCTTCAAGGTGGGCGGCGGCAGCACGATGTTCGCGATCCTCGGCGACGGCCCGCCGGTCTCGGTCACGCTCAAGCTGACCCGCGAGGAGCGGGAGGTGGCGCTGGAGCTGCCGTTCGTCTCGGAGGCCCGCTACGTCGGCCGCTACGGCTGGGTCACCGCCCGCATCGAGGACGAGCACTGCCTCGAGGCCGCGCTCGAGTGGATGCGCGAGAGCTACTGGCTGAAGGCGCCCGAGGACGTGCGCGAAGCGGCCTGGGCTTGACCACCGGGCCCAACCGGTCACGCCTTCGTGCCGAACCTGCGCCGCGGACCGTTCAGGGACTGTCCCTCCTCTTCAACCCTCCACCCGCATCGCCCGCTCGATCCCGTCCGGGCCGACGTCGACCAGGTAGCCGCGCAGGATGCCGTGGTTGGCCTCGCTGCCGGGGTTGATGCAGAGCGTGCGGCCGATCCTGCGCTCACCGCCCGACTCGTGGATGTGGCCGTGCACGCCGAGCAGCGGCTCGAACCGCTCGATGATCCGCCGCACCGCGAGTGAGCCGACCGGGCCGCGCAGGACGTCGCCGGCGGAGATCGTCGGGCGCAGGTTCTCGTCGAGGATCGGGGCCGTGTCGAGCCCCGAGTCGTGCGGCGGGACGTGGATCATGAAGATCGCCCGCCGCGGGTCGCGCACCTGCTCGGCGAGCGCCTCGAGCCGGCTCTCGAGCGCGTCCTCGGGCTCCTCCCGGGGCGTCGCCCAGGGCGTGATGTTCGACCACCCCGACGCGAGGAGCTGCACGTCCTCGGCGAGGTCCGAGACGCGACCGTCGGCATTCTGGGCAAACGCGCCGTCGCGGTTCAGGATCGGGTCGATCCCGAAGTCGTCGTCGTTCCCCGGGATCAGGTAGAGGGGCACCGACCCGCCGCCCAGCCGCTCGTCGGCGAGGTCCATCCACCGGCCGACCCGCTCGTTCATGAGGTCGTGGAGCAGCGCGCCGCGCGCCTCCGAGTCGCCCACCAGCCGATCGGCCTCCTCGGCGGTCGAGACGAAGGAGTAGAAGCCGACGTCGGCGATGTCGCGCTCGAGCGCCGCCAGCTCCTCGTCGCTCCCGGCCCGCCGGTGCACCCCGAAGAGCTCGGCCTCGTAGCTCGCGCCGTTTCGGACGATCGGGACGATCGCCTTGCCTGTCAGGTCGCCCGCCACGAGTGCGACGTCGGCCTTGTAGACGTTCAGCCGGATGGCGTTCAGGAACTTCCGCCACGCCGTCTCGGCCGCGTGGAAGTCGCTCGCGAGGTAGATGCGCACGTTGGGTGCCTAGTCCGGCGGGATCTCGGCGAACAGCATGCTCCGGTCGACGCCGGCCGACCGCGACCGCCACTGCATCACCAGGTAGATGACGATCCCGAGGACGTAGAAGATCGCCGCGTCCAGGATGCCGTTCGTCTCGAGGTAGGTGAGCTTCGAGACGCCTTCCGCCGTGATGCTGTCCCAGATCGGTTTGATGATCCCGAAGGCGTACACCCACACCGGGAACACGAGCCAGCCCAGGCCGACCCACGGCAGCGCCCTCCCGAACGGCGCGTTTCGCACCAGGTCGGGCCGCCGCACCCGCACGAGGAGCGCGTTGATCCCCGGCATCGTCCAGGTGAGGATCGCCATCGTGATCGAGAACCACGCCGTGCCGGCCAGGTTCAGCTTGTTGCCGGTCGTGGCGAGGAAGTGCGGCAGCGCGTTGTAGCTCTGGAAGAACAGGAAGAGCGCGGTCAGCCCCAGCGTCGCCAGGATCGCGTTCACCGGCGCCCGCAGCCGCTCGTTCACCTGGCCGAACCACTCGGGCAGCTGGCGGTCGAGGCTCCACGCCAGCTGCATGCGGCTGATGAAGTTGATGTAGACCGGGCACAGGAGGAACGGGAAGATCGCGCCCGCGAAGCTGATGAGGGCCCAGATCGGCCACAGGCTGTCGTTCGCGATCACCCCCAGGAGCGGCATCGCGTTCGGCTGCCCCATCGGCAGCGCCGAGAGGTTCTCGTTGAACCCCCAGTACGACGCGCCCCAGCTCACCTGCGTGTCGAACCCGAAGTGGTTGGAGATGAGGTCGACGTAGACCGAGTTCGCGAGCACGCCGACCGCGAGCGCGCCGAGGAGCGCGATCAGGACGCCGCGGCGCACGTTGCCGCGCACCTCGCCGGCGATGTACGCGGAGTACTGGAACCCGATGTACTGGAAGAGCAGGATCGACAGCATGATCGGGAAGATCGTGTGCGAGAAGAGGTCGCCGAGGATGTCGCTCGAGTGCCCGGCGATGAACGTCGAGTGGCCGGAAGCGGCGATCTTGGCGGCCGTCATCCCGCCGGTGTACTGCGGCAGGTTGTGCTCGAAGTCGGACCGGCTGGTCGCCAGCAGGCCGAACACGAACATCGCGATGAAGGCCGCCACGCCGAAGACGGCGAGCGCCGTCACCACCTTGTGAAACGTGCGGGTGGGGAGGAGGACGACGCCGGCGATGACCGCCAGCACGACGAGCGACGCGATGAAGCCCGGCGAGCCGGTGATCGAGCCGGTCGAGTCGGTGAACCACGTGTTCGCGTCCTGGAAGAAGCTCCCCCCGGCGCCGATCCCGATGATGCGCGCGGTGATCTGGAGGTTGCGCAGGACGAGCGGCACCTCGAACGCGATGATCAGCACCGACGCGATGACGAGCGTCCAGGCCTCGAGCCAGCCCAGGAACGGGTGGGTGATGCGGCTCGTGAACACGTAGTCGCCGCCCGAGCGCGGCATCACCGACGTGAGCGACGCGAAGATGATCGCGAGCAGCACGCAGAAGAGCCCGGTGACGATCGCCGCCCAGCCGTACTCAGAGAGCGGGCCCCACTTCCAGACCGGGACGAACCCGAGCGAGTAGAAGATCGGGTAGAGCGTGAGCCCCACCCCGACGAACGCGGCGACGTTGAAGAACAACGCGTTCGTGACGCTGACGTCACGTACGAGCCCGGATGACTGGCGGACGAAAAGCCGCGATCCGGTGCTCGAACCGGCCATCTCACTCATGTCTTGCCCTCCCTGTGGGACCGGGCAGTTCTAGCACACGGCAGTCAGCGCCCGTCGCCCCAGTTCTCCGGCGCCTCCCACTTGACGCCGCCGGTGTCCCAGCCGACAAGACAGTGCTCGGCGATCGCGGCGGCGACGCGCTCGAGGAACACGCGGTCCTCCTCGCCGAAGGCCGCCGGCCGGTCGGAGTCGATGTCGATCTCGGCGACGACGAGCGTGTCGTAGACGATGGGGACCACGATCTCGGATCGGGTCGAGAGGAAGCACGAGAGATAGCGGTCGTCGGCGCTCACGTCGGCGACGATCTCCGTCTCGCCGCTTTCGGCGGCGGCGCCGCAGATGCCCCGGCCGACGGGGATGCGCACGTGCTCGGTGGCCTGCGGGCCGCGCCAGGGCCCGAGCACGAGCTCGTCGCCTTCGACGAAGTAGATGCCGACCCACGAGTAGGCCTCGAAGCGGTCGTGCAGGAGGTCGACGACGCGGCGCAGGACGTCGTCTGACGGCTCGTCTCCGTTCGCGATCCGCTCGATCTCGGCGAGGGCGTCAACGCTCACGACTCGACCGCCGTGTCGAAGGCGGCGACCGCGCCGCGCATGTCATCGCCGACCGCGACCGGCCGCCGGCCGGCGACGTAGACGGCCGTCTGCGTCGATGTCGCCAGGTGCTCGCCGGAGCCGGCGTTCCACGCCTCGAACTCCCAGGTGACGCTCGTCCTGCCCAGCCGGCGCACGCGCACGTACACCTCGAGCTCGTCGTCGAACCGGGCCGGCGCATGGTACTCGACGTGCTGGGCGCGCATCACGAACTCGGCGCCGCCGGGCTGGCGCAGGAGGCCCAGATGGCGCAGGTACTCGACGCGGGCGCGGTCGAAGTAGGGCATGTAGCGGCCGTAGTAGACGATCCCCTGGGCGTCGGTCTCGTCGAAGCCGACCCGCGTGCGCACCGCGAAACGAAAGGGCGGCCGGCGGTCGGTGACGCTCACGACCGGATCAGCTCGAGCACCTCGTCACGGCGGCGGTCCATGGTGTCCGCGTCGAGCGCCTCCAGGTTCAGCCGGAGCAGGGGCTCGGTGTTCGACGGCCGCACGTTGAAGTGCCAGTCCGCGAAGTCGAACGAGATGCCGTCCATGTGGGAGACGCGTGCCGCGTCGCCCGAGTAGCGCTCCTTCAGCTGCTGGAGCTTCACCGGCACGTCGCTCACCGTCGAGTTGATCTCGCCGGAGATGTGGTAGCGGTCCCGGAACGGCGCGAGCAGCTCCGAGAGCGGCTTCCCGGCGTGGGAGATGAGCTCGAGCATGACGAGCGCCGGCACGATGCCGGTGTCGCAGTAGTAGAAGGCGCGGAAGTAGTAGTGGCCGGAGACCTCGCCCGCGAAGACGGCGTCCTCCTTGCGGATGCGGGCCTTGATGAAGGCGTGCCCGACGCGGTTCTCGAGCGCCGTCCCGCCGGCCGCCTCGATCGTGTCGCGCACGGCCCACGAGGCGCGCAGGTCGTAGACGATCGTCGAGCCGGGATGCTTCTCGAGCATCGAGCGGGCGATGAGGGCCGTGATCAGGTCGCCCGGCACGAACTCGCCCGTGTCGTCGACGAAGAAGCAGCGGTCCGCGTCGCCGTCCCAGGCGATCCCGAGGTCGGCGCCGTGCTCGCGCACCTTGTCGATGATGAACGTCCGGTTCTCCTCGAGCAGCGGGTTGGGCTCGTGGCTGGGGAAGCGGCCGTCCGGGTCGAGGCTGTACGGATGGACGCTCACCGGCAGGCGCTCCAGGATCGGCTCGATCATCGGGCCCGCCATGCCGTTCGCGCCGTCCAGGACGACCGTGAGCGGCCGGATCACGGACGGGTCGACGAACCCCAGCGCGCGCTCGTGGAAGGCGGCGTAGACGTCGCGCTCGGACACCTCGCCCCGCGCGGCGGCCGGCTCGGGAGCGGCTCCGAGCGCTCGGGCCTTGATCTGGTCGAGGCCCGTGTCGCCGCCGACCGGGAGCGCGCCGCGGCGGACGATCTTCATGCCGTTGTACGCCGCCGGGTTGTGCGAGGCGGTGACCTGGAGCCCGCCCTCGTACCCATACTCGCCGACGGCGAAGTACAGCATCTCGGTGCCGACCTGGCCGATGTCGACGACGTCGGCGCCGGAGTCGGCGGCGCCCCGGATCGCCGCGGCCGCGATGTCGGGCGACGAGAGGCGCATGTCGCGGCCGATGGCCATCACCTTCGGCTCGAAGGCGGCGACGTAGCCGCAGGCGATTGCGTATGCACCCTCCGCGTCGAGCTCGTCTGGCACGATGCCGCGCACGTCGTATGCCTTGAACACGGAGGGCGCCAGCATCCCGGCATGAGTGTAGTGGTGTGACCGGCAACGTTCGGCAGGTTCTGACGGCTGCAAACCGTCGCGCTGCGTTGTCCTCGGTCGCACCGATACTTCCGCCAGTATCGGCGCTCCCTGCGTCCTCGCATCGCTCGGTTTTCGCGCGCCATCGACACCACCACCGTTGCCGGCCACACCACCAGTCAGTGTCTCCATCCGTCCCCTCCAGGTGCGCGACGCCGACACGCTGGCGGCGATCTACGCCGAGAACCACGCATTCCTGGAGCCGTTCGACCCGCCGCGGTCGGAGGGGTTCGCCACCGCTGCGGCCCAGCGCCGCGAGCTGAAAGCGCTCGAGCGCGAACGGTCCGCCGACCGGTTGGAGCGGTTCCTCATCTGGGCCGACGACGAGCCCGCCGGCGTCATCTCGGTGTCACGCATCACCCGCGGGCCGTTCCAGAACGCCGGGCTGGGCTACTGGGTGGTCGAGCGGCTGAACGGCCGCGGGGTCGCGACGCGGGCGGTCGGCCTGGTGTGCGAGTGGGGGTTCGGCGAGGCCGGCTTCCATCGCCTCGAGGCGGCGACGCTCGTCGACAACATCGCGTCGCAGACGGTGCTCCGCCGCAACGGGTTCACCGAGATCGGCCTCTCGCCGCGCTACCTCTTCATCAACGGCGCCTGGCGCGACCACATCCTGTTCGCCCGCACGGCCGATTGAGCGCCTGCGTTACGAAACCGCACCAGCCGGCTTGATGAGTGTTCAGGGGTCTGCCGGGTTCAGCCCGGCCGGTCATGTCCAGGCGGCGCGCAACTTGGCCGCGGTGCGCGTCAGGTGCTCGGGCATGACCTTGACATCGGCCAGGACGGGCATGAAGTTCGTGTCGCCGTTCCAGCGCGGGACGACGTGCAGGTGGATGTGGTCCTCGACGCCCGCCCCGGCCACGCGGCCGATGTTGATGCCGGCGTTGAAGCCGTGCGGCGCCATCACGCCGCCGAGCACGCCCAGCGCGCGGTCGAGGAGCGCCCACAGCTCGGCGCGTTCGCCCTCGTTCAGGTCGCCGGGCGCGGGGACGTGCCGGTACGGCGCCACCATCAGGTGCCCGTTGGAGTAGGGGTAGAGGTTCATGAGAACGTACGCCAGCTCGCCGCGATGGACGATGAGGTTGGCCTCGTCGTCGCCCGCCGCCGGCTTCTCGCAGAAGATGCACCCGCCCGCGTCGGCGCCGCCCTGGACGTATTCGAGGCGCCAGGGCGCCCACAGCCGCTCGGTCATATCCAGCGCTTGATTCGGAAGAACGCCAGCATCGCCGCGGCGATCGCGACCATGATGCCGACCGTCGCGACGAACCCGTGGTAGTCGTTGGTGAACGGGATGTGGCGGAAGTTCATCCCGAAGATGCCGCTCACCAGGGTCAGCGGGAGCAGGATGACGGAGAAGATCGTGAGCAGCCGCAGGATGTCGTTCTGCTTGTGCGCGATGACCGACTCGTTGGTCGCCTCGAGCGCCTCGACGACCTCCTTGTAGTTGTCGAGCTGGTCCCAGATGCGCTCCGCCTTGTCCACGATGTCGTCGAAGTAGACCTCGAGGTCGTCGGGCAGGTAGCGCGTCCGCTCCAGCAGGCGCAGCGTCGAGCGCTCGGGCTGGATGACCTTGCGGTACGACACGATCTCGTGCTTCACGTCCGAGATGTCGCGCACGACCTCCTCGGAGCGGCGCTCGGTGAAGATCGCCTCGCGCAGGCGGTCGAGCTTGAACCCGATCTTGTCGAGGATCGGGAAGCAGTAGTCGAAGAGCTCCGACAGGATCTCGTAGAGCACGTAGCCCGATCCCTTGGAGAAGTACTCCTCGCGCCGCTCGCGGTTGTCCTCGAGCTGCGCGAACAGGCGACCGAGCGGCTTCAGCGGCACGTTCGGGAGCGTGACGATGTAGTCACGCCCGACGAAGACGTTCAGCTCGGCGGCGTCGAGGCGGGCCCGCTCCTTGTTGTAGTGCGGGACGTGGAGCACGATGAACATGTAGTCGGCGTACTCGTCGATCTTGGGCCGCTGCCGGGTCGAGAGGACGTCCTCGAGATCGAGCTCGTGGAACTCGAAGTTCTGCGCGAGCCAGGCCGTCTCGACGGCCGTGGGCTCCTCCAGCTGAAGCCAGCGCAGGCCGGCGGCCTCGATCTCAGCGATGCGCGGCTCGGAGCGCTCGACCGGCCGCTGGGGCGCGCGAGGGCGCCGTCGTACTGTCCTCGGGATCCGGGGCAGGTTCGGCATCGCGGGTCACCTTCGCGGTCAGGGCGTCCATGCCTGCCATTCTACCGGCCGCAGCGGCCGTCCGCACCCCTCCAGGGGCGGCCGGCGCGGGGTCGTGCGGTACGGTTTCGAGCCATGCCCGGCGACGAGATCGAGCGGCGCCACCGTCCCACCGAGGACGAGCGCCTGCTGGGCCGCCAGGACGCCGCCTTCATCCACACCGACCCGTGGCGGATCCACCGGATCACGTCGGAGTTCGTGGAGGGGTTCGACGCGCTGGCCGAGGTCGGGCTGGCGGTCTCGATGTTCGGCTCCGCCCGCACGAGGCCGGGCGATGCCATGTACGCGGCCGCCGAGGCGACCGCCGCCGCGTTCGCGCGGGCGGGCTACGCGGTCATCACGGGCGGGGGGCCGGGGATCATGGAGGCGTGCAACAAAGGGGCACAGGAGGCCGGTGGGCTGTCCATCGGCGCCGGCATCGAGCTGCCCCGCGAGCAGCACCTGAATGGCTACCTCGACCTGGCCCTCAACTTCCGGTACTTCTTCGTCAGGAAGACGATGTTCGTGAAGTACGCCGAGGGGTTCGTCGTCTTCCCGGGCGGCTTCGGCACGCTCGACGAGATGTTCGAGTCGCTGACGCTGATCCAGACCCACAAGGTGCGGATGTTTCCGACGGTGCTCTACGGCCACCATTACTGGAGTGGGCTGGCGGACTGGGTGCGCGAGACCGTTCTCGCCGCCGGCAACGTGGCCGAGGACGACCTCGAGCTGCTCCAGGTCGCCGACTCGCCCGAGGAGACGGTGGAGATGGTCGTCGCGTGCACCACGGGTGCGTGCGGGCATGCCCGCCACGCCGGCCGCCGGCTCACCTGATCGGGATCTCGAACGCGACCCGCGTCCCGGCGCCGGGCGACGACTGGATCGTCAACCGGCCGCCGACCGAGTCCAGCCGTTGCGCGAGCGAGAGCAGCCCCAGGCGGGCCGGGTCGTCGAGGACTGCGTCGACGTCGAACCCGACGCCGTCGTCGGTGACCTCGCCGGCGAGCTCGCCCTGCTCCTCGCGCACCGCGACCCACACGCGCCGGGCCTGCGCGTGGTCGCGCGCGTTCCGCAGGAGCTCCTCGACCGTCCGGTAGCACAGGAGCTCGCCGCTCGAGGCGTGGCGGGTGGTGACGACGTCTGCGGTCACGTCGGCTCGCATCCCGAGCGCCTCGGGGAGCGCCCGCAGCGCCCCTCCGACGCCGCCCTCGGCGAGCAGCGGCGGCACGATCGCGAAGGCCAGCCGGCGGGTGCGGTCGATCGCCTCGGTGATCATGCTTCGCGCGCCCTCGACCGCCTGCGCCGCCGCCGCCTCGTCACCCCGTGCCCAGGCGGCCGCCAGGCGGTCGATCGTGAGCCGCATCGCCGTCAGCGTCTGGAGCGTGTCGTCGTGCAACTCGGTCGCGACGCGGACTCGCTCGGCCTCCGCCGCGGCCAGCAGCGCGGAGACCGCCGCCGAGCCACGAGCCTCGCTCGCGCCGACGGCCAGGGCGGGGGCGAGGATGCCCGCCACCGACTGCACGAAGGCGACCTCCGACGTGCCGAACTCGCGCGGTGTGCGCGTCCACGCGTCGAGGACTCCGAGCGGCCGTCCGCCGTCCTGGATCCGGACGGCCATGCCGCCGACGACGCCGGACGTCTCGGCGGCGCCGAGCGTGCGAAGCCGCGGGTCGGTCGCCACATCGGTCGTGACGAGCGGCTCGGGGTGCATGAGCGCGTAGCCGGCCGGGGTGCCGTCACCGGCCGTCGCCCGCACCTTGCCCATGCCGCCGGCCGGCCAGCCGACGCCCGCCCGCAGGAGGAGCGTCTCGCCGTCGCGCGCCAGGCCGAGGACGCCGACCCGCTCCACCCCCAGCACGGACGCGACCACGCGGGCCGCCTCGGTCAGGATCGCCGATCCATGAGCCTCGAACCCCCGGATGCCGAGCTCGGTCCCCTCGAGCGCCGGGAGCGCCGCGATGACCGGCGGCGAGAGCTCCTCCGCCCGCTCCTTGAGCGCACCGTGCATGCGCTCGAACCCGAGGCTCGTCCGGTCGATCACGCGGCTCAGAAGGCGGACCAGGAATCCCCGGTACCAGCCGCGGTGGACGACTCGCGCGCCGGTCTCGGCCTCCGAGATGACGAACGCGTGCTCGCCCGTGAAGAGGCCGAGCGGCAGCGCTCCGCGCCAGCGCAGCTCGCGTCCGGGCTCCGCCACGACGACCGACGGTGAGACCACGATCCGGCGTCCGTCCGGGGGCGCCAGCTCGATCCGCAGCTTCGACCCGACCTGCGGCGCGCCGGAGATGCTGCGCATGAACGGGTTCCAGCCCGCGTAGGCGTCGAACTCCGTGAGCGCCTCCCACACCTGGTCCGGCGTCGCGTCGATGTCGATGGTGTGCTCGAGGACCCGCCGCACGCGGCTGTCAGGGCTCCTACGCGGTGATGCTTTCGACCCTTGCGCACCGGCCACGACAACAGGGTCTCTCCGGCGGCAAACACATTCTAGGGCGGGTTTGCCGTCGTGGAAATCCCTTTCCCGGAAATCCATTGCCCCGCCGGGCGAGGCGGCTCAGGCGTGCTCTCGCAGGAGCGCGGCCAGCTCGCTGTGGCCGCCGAAGTCCGCCCAGCCGTCGGCCATGCCGCCGTGGATGGCGTCGCGGATGGTCGGGTCGGCGCCCAGGTCGAACAGCGCCGCCGCCGTGATCCGGACCGCCGAACGTTCCCAGCCGGTCAACCGCGTGGTCGGCGCGCCGGCGGCCCGGCGCTCCCGGGCCTGCTCCTTCGCCTGCTTGCGGAGCTGCTCGACGTTGAGTTGTGCGTTCACGGAAGCCCGTGGGAGTGGGGTGGGCTCGGCCCTTCCCGCCGGGCGGAGTGCGCGAGCGGCGTCCCCAAGGCGTGGCAACGATTCGACAAGCGAGGACGACGCGTGAAAGAGGAGGATGCGATGACCGAGGATCGCCGGTAGGGCGGCGAGCGGCGCGCCGGCACGCCCATGCCGGACGAGAACGACTGACCCGGGCTCATCGGCGCGACACGAGCCGGCTGGTTGCTCGCGAGATCCCCCCCGACGCGGCGTACCTGAGCGTCCGTTCCGCTCCCCGTAAGGTGTGCGTCGTGTACAGCGAGCCCGGAAATCTGGACCGAGCAGCGCTCGTGGAGGCGCTGCGTAGGCATTGGAGCATCGGCGTCGCCCGGCTGGACTACCTGCCGATCGGCTTCGGCAGCCACCACTGGCAGGCGGTCGACGCGGACGGGGCACGCTGGTTCGTGAGCGCCGACGATCTGGAGGCCGCGCGCCGCGCCGGCCGGGGTCCGGATGACGTCTTCCAGGATCTCGACGGGGCCTATCGCACGGCGGCGGTGCTCAGAGACGAGGCCGGGCTCGAGTTCGTCGTCGCGCCGACCGCATCCCGCGACGGGGCGGTCCTGCGCCGCCTCGACGCGCAGTACGCGATCCGCGTCGAGCCGTTCGTCGCCGGGGCCGCGACGGAGGACGGCGAGTTCGAGCGCCCCGAGGAGCGCCGCCGGATGGGGACGCTGATCGGCCGGCTGCACTCCGCGTCCGGCCTCGCGGCGGTCCGGCTCGGTCGCGAGGACTTCGCGCTTCCGGGCCGTCTGGCTCTCGAGGAAGGGCTGACGCAGCTCGACGTGCCGTGGGAGTCAGGGCCGTTCGGCGAGCCGGCGAGGGAGCTGGTTCGGGCGCACGCGGGCCGGGTTCGCGACCGGCTGTGGGCGTACGATCGGCTCGCCGGCCGCGTTCGGGGCGAGCCCGGCGGGTGGGTGATCACGCACGGAGAGCCGCACAGCGCGAACGTCATCCGGGCCCCGGAGGGTGGCCTGCGGCTGGTGGACTGGGATACGGCGCTCATCGGCCCACCCGAGCGCGATCTGTGGATGGTGCTCGACCCGGACATGGCGGGTTGGGACGAGTACCGCGATGTCACGGGCGCGGTTCGGCCGAACGACGACGCGCTTCGCCTGTATCAGGAGCGGTGGGCCCTGGCGGAGATCTGCGGCTATGTCGCCGAGTTCCGGCGGCCACACGCGGACTCGGCCGACACGCGCGCCTCGTGGGACGAGCTGCGCACGTACCTGCGATGAGCGCGCGGGGTCGCCGCGGCGGCGCCGGGTGGCCTCGTCGACGACGAGGAGCGCCAGCCCGATGACGATCGCCGGCAGCATCCGTGTCGATCACGACCACGGATACTCGTCGTGCTGGGGCAGGTCGTCGACGATCTGGTACCACGACGCCTTCGAACCGACGAACATGTGCGCGGTCGGCTTGAGCGCCGGCTCGTCGACGAGTGTTCCATACGGAACGCGGACGTACTCGCCGCCGCGGGCTGTCCAGTAGAGCAGCGACCAGCACTCCCCGCAGCGCACCTCGTGAATCGCCTCGGCGTCGCCGAGCAGCCGCAGCCGCTCCACACCCTGCGTCACCGTCAGCTTCTCGCGCTCGATCTCGCCCCAGGGCAGAAACGCGGCGCCGGTCGTCGCCCGGCAGTTCGAGCAGTGGCAGTTGTACGCCGCGACGAACTCGTCGGCGACCTCGTACGCGACGGCGTTACATCCGCACCGGCCCCTCAGCACGGAAGGGTTATAGAGGAAGTGCGCCTGGTTTCCAGGAACCTCGTACTAAGGAGCGGGATCGTGTGCCGCCTACGACGATGCACCGTCTACGCCGCTTCTAGGCGTCGGGGCGGTTGACGCTCTCGTGGAAGGCGAGCTCGACGCCGAGCCCGAATCATCCGTGCCCTTACCGTGCTGCGAGGTCTGTCCTAGCCGCCCGGTCGACGGCTGGACGCGCATCGTCGTTCGCGACTAGCACGGATGCTGCGTGCAGGCGACGGCGGAGCTCCTCGCCCGCTAGGCGGTCCCCTTCGCAGTCGAGCCTCGGTGGTGTGGTGACGATTCTCCTGAGGATGACGAGCGCTTGGGGGTGCATTGGTGCTTGCTCGAGGCGGACGATCATCGAGAGCACGAGTTGGCGCTCGTCCAAGAGGACGCGGCGCTCTGACGCTCCCAGCGGTGGCAAGACGCTCGCTCGCATGTAGCCGGGAGATGGTCGGGCGGTTCCATCGGCGAGCTTCAGACGCCAGCGCAGGTCGCCTGCCAGCCGACGTCGTGAGCGCGGCGTCTCGATCGACGTAAGACGATGGGAGACGGCTCGTTGAACCGGTGTGTCCTGGATCATCGTCAGAAACCCGGACAGGATGACGTCGTCCACGCAGGCTGTCGTCTCCTCGTGCTTTGACCAGCCGAGCATCACCACGACGCCGAGCACGAGTCCTCCCACCGCGATGACCATGCCCGTGAACGGTTCGGGTTCGTGGAGTGGCGTGAATCGCCACATCGCGCAGCCCGTGAGGAACACGCCAAGCGCGACGGCTTGGTGTGTTACGGCCCGTTGATCGGCGAGTGCTCGCCCCAGTCGGAAAGTCGGATCGTCCCGCACCGTGACCCCCATCGTGTGGTGTCTCGATGCCGACCAGACTTCCCGGCGCTCCAGCGCCCAAGTATACCGCCCTCCACGTCCAACATCCGCCCTCGAGGGCCCCAGGGTCGACAGCATCTCGCGCGCCCCGACCTCGGTGTCGGCGTGATGAAATCGTGATGCGGAGAGGCGGAACTGTGATGCCGTCGTGATGCCGGCGGCCTTATCGTCTGACGTGGTGTGCCGGGAAGCCGGGTCGGCGATCACGCACCATGCCCGCCGACATCGCCACCCCCAGCGCTGCGCCTTTCCGAGCATCTCGGCGCGAATGTCGCGTGGCCCTGTTCATCGGGTTCGCGTTCGCCGTGATGGCCGATCCCGTCTCGTCGGTGGCCTACACCATCGAGGCCTCACTGCGGGCGCTGAACGGCCATCTCGGACTGCTGCTAGCGACCCAGGTGATCGTGCTCGCGATCATCGCGCTGGTCGACATCAACTACTGGCAGCTCGTCGGCCGGTTCCCATTGGGCGGCGGCTCCGCCGAGGCCGCCGGGCGCGCCTTCGGCACCGGGTGGGTGTTCCTGCCGATCGGTGCGCTGATTGTCGACTTCGTCCTCACCATCACGATCTCCGTCGCGGCAGCAGTCAGCGCCTTGATCGCCTACGTGCCAGGCCTAGGCGGCTGGCGACTACTGGTCGGAGTCAGCTTGCTGCTGGCGGTGGCAGGTCTGACCTGGTTCGGGCACGGCGGTCGCCTGGTGTTCGCGGCGATGACGCTTCTATTCGTAGCAAGCGCGGCGGCTGTGCTGGTGCATGGATTCATCTTCCCGGTCGCTAGCAGCGACCACGCCCGCGTGACCGGACCGGAAGGATCGGCCGTGATCGCGGTACTGCTGTCGTTCCCCGTGGCGATGGCACTGGCTACGGGAACCGAGGCGCCGGCCACCGCCATTGGTCAGCTCGGCCAACTGGGGGCAGACGACCGCCGCCGCTTCGCCCGAGCCACCATCGTGCTCACGATGGCGATTGTCTCCGTCCTCACCGTCAGCATAACCGCGCTCGCAGTCCGCTTAACGATCGGGATCCCGCGCGCCGACTCAACCCAGATCGCCGATATCGCCCGCGCCGCCGCCGGCAACGGCGCGCTCTTCGCAGTGTTCCAAGCCAGCAGTGCCCTGTTGTTACTATCGGCCGCCAGTTCGTCGTTCCAAGCCGGACCGGGACTGCTGAAGGCGCTCTCACGGCATCCAGACAGCGCCGGCGTCGGCATCCTGCCCCGTGGTCTCGGCGATACCAACCATCACCACACCCCCTACTGGTCAGTAGTGGTCTACCTGGTCGCGTCAGCAGTGATTCTGGTCGCGGCCGGCGGCCACGAACAAGAGTTGGTGTTGTTCTACGCCGTGGCGGTGTTCGTCAGCTTCTTGGCCGGGTTGACGGCCATGGCGCGCTTCTCGCTTCGCGCCGGACACCGCGGTCTCGCGGCGCTCAACGTCGTCGGCGCCGTCGCCGTGGCATTCACCCTCGTCGTCAACCTCGGTCGCGGCTATCCGCTGTTGTCGCTTGTCGCCACCGCCATCATCGCGGCCGTGCTGTACGCGCTCTGGGTGCGAAGCGGGCGACCCTCCGGCGTCGAGCAGGTCGAGCGGCACATCGACGATGAATGAAGCCTCCGCATCCGCTCGCGAGGCGCTCGGTGCGGATCATCCGCTCGTCAGGATCGACGCCGCGACAACCGTAGCCGAGCGTCAAACGCTTGTCTGCGCCGCCTTCCTCCTCGCCACCGTCGCGGCGGCGTGCCCCGATATCGCTCGGGTCGTCCCGCTCGTAGGAAGCGCCGCGGCGGTCGATCTGACGCTGCTCGCGTTGGTCGCGCTGCTTCGACGTCAACGTCGTTTGCAAGCGCGCAGCGTCATCATCCAACGCGGCCCTCTTCACCTGCCGTGTGTTCAGTCTGAGATGGCGCGTCTAGCCCACCAGCGGACTCGATCACGGCTCGCAGCGCGGCTACGCAAAGCTGTGGGAGACGCCGAGGGTTGGCACTCTCTACTTGTCGCGTCCCGACCTCCGGTCGGCATCCTTGAACTCCTGCCGCATGTTGGGCTCGTCCGGAACATCGCCGACCATCTCGACGCTAACGCCACGAATATCCGCGGCATCGCACTGGCTGACCGGCTTCTCGACGACGGGTATGCCTCGCCACTCTATGCCGGCGACGGGTACCGACTCGGATACACGCTCCGACAGATCCTGTACGAACTCGACCGTTGATCAGGGCAGGCCGTGCCAGCCAGCCGACCTCCCGAGCACGGACCCGAGAAGCGCCCGCGATGCGAAGTCGCCGTCCTGCCCGCGTGGATCGTTTCGACCGGATCCGCCCGCCTCGTCAACGGCGGACGCGAGATGCAGAAGAACGCCTGCAGGACTAGGCTCGTCTGGACGAAATCACGCGGCATGGCGAAGACCACCACGATCGAATGGACCGAGGCCACATGGAACCCGGTCACCGGGTGTGACCGCAGCACTGGTTGCCGACGTCCTCGCTCGACGTAGCAGGCCCCTCGCTGCTATGCCGGCGCTACGTCGCCGAAGAAGGATCGGCACTGAACCGGCTCGCACAGACCCGCAAGCCCACAGGCGTCACCGGGCGGTGTGTGGTGGTCCGCGGCGCCCTCCGGGTGGTTCGCTGCTGATGCGCCTGGTAGGAATCGAACCTACGGCCTTGCGCTCCGGAGGCGCACGCTCTATCCCCTGAGCTACAGGCGCGTCCCGACGATTCTACCGCTGCGCCTTCCCGCGTCGGATACGCTGGCGCCGATGCGGCTCCATGCGCGGACGTACACGCTCGAGTACCTGGAGCCGTTCGTGATCTCGCGGTCGGCCGACACCAGCTCGCAGGTCGTCCAGGTGGCGATCGAGCACGACGGCGTCGTGGGCTACGGCGAGGGCGCTCCGGACGAGCACTACGACGAGGCGCCCGACGCGGCCCGTGACTGGATCCTCGAGCACGTGGAGCCGCTCCTCGGCGACGACCCGTTCGCCACCGGGGCGATCCTGGGCCGGCTGTCGCAGCTCCCGGGGCAGATGGGGGCCAAGTGCGCCGTCGACGGCGCCCTCCACGACCTGATCGGCAAGCTGTGCGGGCAGCCGCTCTGGCGCCTGCTCGGCCTCGACCGGACGCCGCCGCCCACGAGCTACACGATCTCGATCGACACGCTCGAGGGGACGGCCGACCGGGCCGCGCGGGCGGCGTCCTACAAGGCGCTCAAGATCAAGGTGGGCGGGCCGGGCGACCTGGAGCGCGTGCGGATCGTTCGCGACGCCGCGCCGAACGCGCTCGTCCGTGTCGACGCCAACGAGGCGTGGACGGTCGAGTCGACCCGCGAGCTCGTTCCCGAGCTGGTGTCACTCGCGGTCGAGCTGGTCGAGCAGCCGCTCCCCGCCGCCGACCGCGACGGCTATGCGGAGCTGCATGCCGACAGGCTGCCGATCCCGATCGTCGTCGACGAGAGCTGTCACACGCTGCCCGACGTGGCCCCCGCCGCTCGGGTCGCGGACGGCGTCAACATCAAGCTGACCAAGTCCGGCGGGATCCGCGAGGCGCTGCGGATGATCCACGCCGCGCGGGCGCTCGACCTGCGCGTGATGCTGGGATGCATGAACGAGTCCAGCCTCGGCATCGCCGGCGCGGCCCAGATCTCGCCGCTCGTCGACGTCGTCGACCTGGACGGCCACCTGCTGAACCGAAACGACAGCCACACGGGGCTCGGGTTCGCCGACGGCCGGGTGCTGCCCGGCGACGGCCCCGGCCTCGGCGTCGACCCCGTGGACGCGTGGCCCTGAAGCGGTACGTGATCCTGGCGGAGGCGGCCTTCGACGAGGAGGCCAAGACCGCCACCGGGGTGATGCGCTACGCCGAGTCGCCGACCGTCGCGGTGATCGACTCCACCCGTGCCGGCACGGTCGCGGGCGACCACGTCCCGGGCCTCGAGAGCGACGTGCCGGTCGTGGCCGCGCTCGCCGACGCGCTCGCGTTCGAGCCGACCACGCTCCTGGTCGGCGTCGCGCCGGCCGGCGGCAAGCTGCCCGACGCCTACCGGCGGGCGATCATCGACGCTCTCGGGAACGGCCTCGACGTGGAGAGCGGCCTGCACGACTTCCTCGGCGACGATCCCGAGCTGGGCGCGGCCGCCGGCCGAGCCGGCCGTGAGATCCGCGACCTGCGCCGGGCGCCGCGCGGGCTGAACGTCCCCACCGGCGCGAACCTGGCCGTCCCGACGCACACCGTCCTCACCGTCGGCTCGGACTGCGCGCTCGGCAAGATGACCGTCTGCCTCGAGCTCGACGCGGAGGCCAAGCGGCGCGGGCTCGCCTCCGTGTTCGTTCCGACCGGCCAGACCGGGATCGCGATCGCGGGGTGGGGGATCGCGGTCGACGAGGTCATCTCCGACTACGTGGCCGGCGCCGCCGAGCGGCTCGTGGTCGAGGGCCACGAGCGCGGCGGCGACGGCGCCATCCTGTGGATCGAGGGCCAGGGCTCGCTCAACCACCCGTACTACTCCGGGGTCACGCTCGGCCTCCTGCACGGCTCGGCGCCGCACGCGCTGGTGTTCGTCCACGAGCCCGGCCGGGAGACAATCGACGGCGACGCGCGCTATCCAATCCCGGGGCTCGGCGAGCTGATCGACGACCAGGTGCGGATGGCCCGCCACGTGCGCCGGGCGCCCGTCGTCGCCGTCGCGCTCAAGACGAACCGGCTGGACGAGGACGCTGCCCGGACGGCGATCGCCGAGGTCGAGCGCGACACCGCCCTCGTCGCCGACGACCCTGTCCGCTTCGGCGCCGGCCGCCTCCTTGATGCCGTCCTGAGCGCCCGCGGCTAACATCCGGCGCCGTGCCCGATCCGCGAGTCACGAGGCTGGCCGAGCTCCTGTGCCACTACTCGCTCGAGGTCGGCCCCGGCGACACGGTGCTGATCGACGGGCCGGCACTGGCGCAGCCGCTCTTCGTCGAGATGGTGAAGGCGGTCACCGACGCCGGCGCCCACCCGATGCTGCGGCCGCGGCTGGAGCGGGCTGACGCTGCGCTCCTCGAAGGTGCGAGCGACGCCCAGATCGAGGCGATCACGAAGCTCGACGAGGTGGAGGTCGAGGCGCCGACGCGGGCGCTCACCATCTGGGCCAGCGCCAACACCCGGTATATGAGCGGCGTCCCGTCCGGCGTGCAGGCCGCGCGGGCCGCGGCGATGCGGCCGCTCTTCGAGCGGTTTCTGGCGCGCGAGTCGGCAGGCCAGGTGCGCTGGTGCGGCACCGCGTTCCCGTGCCACGCCGCCGCCCAGGACGCGGGCATGTCGCTGGCGGACTGGGAGGACTTCGTCTACCGCGCCGGCCACCTGGACGACGCCGACCCGATCGCCTTCTGGCGCGAGCAGTCCGTCCGCCAGGCGGCCGTCGCGGAGCGCTTCACGGGCGTGCGCGAGATCCGCATCCTGGCCGAGGACACCGACCTCGTCCTCGACGTGGGCGGCCGGACATGGGACAACGCCGACGGCCACAAGAACTTCCCCGACGGCGAGGTGTACACCAGCCCCGTCGAGAGCTCGACCCGCGGCCACATCGCGTTCAGCTTCGACGCGACGTACATGGGCAACGACGTGGCCGGTGTCCGGCTCACGTTCGACGGCGGCCGGGTCGTGGAGCACGAGGCCGCCCGTGGCGCGGAGTTCCTGGAGCGGATGCTCGACATGGACGCGGGCGCGCGCTACCTGGGCGAGGTCGCGTTCGGCATGAACGACGAGATCCAGTCGCCGACGCGCGACACGCTCTTCGACGAGAAGATCGGCGGCACGTGCCATGTGGCGCTGGGGATGGCGTTCCCGGAGTGCGGCGGCACGAACACGTCGGGCCTGCACTGGGACCTGGTGTGCGACCTGCGCCGCGGCGGCGAGATCCACGCCGACGGCGAGGTCATCGCGCGCGACGGGCGGTTCCTGTGAGCGATCCCCGCAGCCAGCGTCTGGCCGACGTGGTCGTGAACTACTCCCTGCCGCTTGCCCAGGGCGACACGGTGCTGATCCAGGGGCCGGCGCTCGCCGAGGAGCTGATCGTCGAGCTCGTGCGGGCCGCGACCCGCGTGGGCGCGATCCCCCGTGTGCGGGCCAGCGTGGAGGGGACAGACGAGGCCTACCTCGCGCGCGCGAGCGACGAGCAGCTCGACCACCTCCCGCCGTGGGCGCTCGACGAGATGGGGTCGATCGACGCCCGGATCTCCGTCGTCGGGGCGTGGAACACGCGCGAGCTGACCGGCATCGAGCCCGCCAAGATGGCGCGCCGCTCGCGCGCGGCCCAGCCGCTCATGGCGCAGTTCATGGAGCGCTCGGCTGCGGGTGAGCTGAAATGGTGCGTCACGGCTGCCCCGTGCGAGGCGTTCGCCCAGGACGCCGGGATGTCGCTCGACGCCTACGCCGATTTCGTCTACCGGGCGGGCTGGCTCGACACGACCGACCCCGTCGCGGCGTGGAAGACCTACGCGACGCGGCTCACGCAGCTGGCCGAGAAGCTCGCCGCCGTGAAGACGCTGCGCGTCGTGGCGGAGGGCACCGATCTCACCGTCGGCGTCGCCGGCCGCACCTGGATGGCGTCCAAGGGCACCCATAACTTCCCGGACGGCGAGGTCTTCACCGGGCCCGTCGAGACCGAGACCACCGGCGAGGTGCGGTTCAGCTTCCCCGCGATCATGGGCGGCCGCGAGGTGGAGGACGTGCGCCTGCGCTTCGAGGGCGGCCGCGTCGTGGAGAGCGAGGCGCGAAGCGGCGAGGACTACCTGCGCCAGATGATCGGGATGGACGACGGCGCGTCGATCCTGGGCGAGTTCGCGATCGGCACGAACTACGCCGTCGAGGAGTTCACGCGCCAGATCCTGTTCGACGAGAAGATCGGCGGGACGTGCCACATGGCGCTCGGCGCCGGGTACCCGGACACCGGCTCGACCAACGCCTCCGGCCTGCACTGGGACATGGTGTGCGACCTGCGCTCGGATGCCGAGATCCACGCCGACGGCGAGCCGATCTTCCGAAACGGCCGCTTCCTGCGGGAGTTCTTCGCCGCGGACCTCTCGGTCCCGACCTAACCCGCCCCGCCCGTTCCGATCAGCCAGCCCATGCGGGCGACCCGGGCCATGAAGGGCAGGTCGTGCACCCGCAGCACGTCCACGCCCAGGTAGGCGGCGACGGCGACCACCGCGGCGGTGCCCTCCAGGGCCTCCTCCGGGAGGCCGAGCGGCTCGGCCGTCACCTCCTTGTGCGAGGGCGCGAGCAGGACCGGATGTCCGAGCGCCCGCAGCTCGGGCAGCCGGCGCAGCGTCTCGAGGTCGGTGGCCGTGTCCTTCCCGAAGCCGAGCCCGGGATCGACGAGCAGGCCCTCCCGGGGGACGCCGGCGGCGAGCGCCCGCCCGGCCCGGTCTGCGAGCGCGGCTGCGATGTCCCCGAACGGGACCGAGTAGCGGCCGTCCTGGACCTGCTTGGGCTCGAGGCCCAGGTGGGTCACGACGAGCCCGGCGCCGTGCTCGGCCACGGCCGCCGCCAGCGCGGGGTCGGAGAGACCGGTGTGGTCGTTCACGAGGTCCGCGCCGGCCGCAAGGGCGGCGTCGGCGACGGGCGCCCGGTAGGTGTCGACCGCGATCGGGACGTCCGTCTCGCACCGCAGCCGCTCGATCACCGGGACGACCCGCTCGACCTCGGCCTCGGCCGGGATCGGCTCGCCCGGCCGGGCGGTCATGCCGCCGACGTCGAGCAGGTCGGCCCCTGCGGCGGTCAGCTCGAGGCCACGGGCGACCGCCGCGGCCGGGTCGGCGGTGAGCCCCCGGTCGTAGAACGAGTCGGGGGTCACGTTGACGATCGCCATGATCCGAGGCGGGCCGCCCAGCGCCAGCGACCTCTTGGCGAATCGCAGCTCCACGGACGGCAAGCGTACGCGGCTTGACAACCGAACAGGTGTTCGCTACGGTTGTCCGAACACATGTTCGCCTCACCCGCCACACGCCGCCTCGTCACCGCCCTCGCGGCCCTGGCCTGCGCCGTTGCGTTCCTCCTGGGCGAGGCCATCCCCTCCCGCGGATCCGCGCCGCCGCGGCACCACACCGTGCACGCCGGCGAGACGCTGTGGGGCATCGCCGAACACGCCTATCCGGGCGACGACCCGCGCGAAGCGGTGTACCGCATCCGCGAGGCCAACGACATCCCGGGCTCGGCGATCGTCACCGGCCAGAAGCTGGTGCTGCCGTGAGCGCCGCTCGGCATCTGCGTCTCCTCCCGGCGCCCGATGCCGGCGTCGTCTATCTCGACGAGCGCCGCGCGGCCGACGGTGGTCGGCCGCCGGCGCCGGTGCTCCGGGTGGTGCGGTCCGGCGACGAGGGCCAGCTCCTCCGGCTCGACGTCTTCCTGCGTCGGGCCCGGGCCGTCCTGGCCGAGCGCGATCTGGGGCCGGGGATGGCTGAGATCCCGCCGCGCATCGCCTGATCCGGTTCCGGGACGGCGGCCCCCTACAATCGGCCGGTGGACATGAGCGTGCTCTTCCTCGGCACCGCCGGCGCGGCGCCGAGCGCCCATCGCGGCGCCCCCGGACACCTTGTGCGGCGGGGCGGCGACCGGATGCTCGTCGATTGCGGCGAGGGCACGCAGCGCCAGCTCCTCCGATCCGGCGTCGGCCTCGTGGACGTCGACGACGTCCTCATCACCCACTGCCACGCCGACCACATCCTCGGCCTGCCGGGGATCCTGAAGACCTTCGCGCTGCGCGCCCGCGAGGCGCCGCTTCGGCTGTACGGGCCCGCCGGGCTGCCGGAGCTGATGGCGGCGCTGCGGCCGGTCATCGGCCGGCTGACCTACCGCGTCGAGATGCGGGCGCTCCAGCCGGGCGACGCCGTCGAGCGCGACGGCTACCGCATCCACGCGTTCGGCACCGACCACCATGTGGCGAGCGTCGGGTACGCGTTCGTCGAGGACGAGCGCCCGGGCCGGTTCGACATCGACACCGCCCGCGAGCTGGGGGTGCCGGAGGGGCCGATGTTCGGCCGGCTCCAGCACGGCGAAGCTGTCACGCTCGAGAACGGGGCCACGGTGCGGCCCGACGCGGTGGTGGGCGAAGCGCGGCCCGGGCGCACCCTCGTCTTCTCCGGCGACACCCGGCCGTGCGGGGAGCTCTTCCAGGCATGCGTCGGCGCCGACGTCCTCGTGCACGAGGCGACGTTCCTCGAGGAGGAGGCCGACCGGGCTGCGGAGACCGGCCACACGACCGCGCTCCAGGCCGGCCGGCTGGCGCGGGAGGCGGGCGTGCGCCTGCTCGCGCTCACCCACATCTCGACCCGCCACCCGGCCCGCGAGATCCTGGCGGAGGCCCGCTCCGAGTTCCCCGCCGCCGTGCTGCCGCGGGACTTCGACTCGATCGAGGTGCCGCTGGCGGAGCGCGGCGAGCCGCACCTGATCAAGGCCGCGTGAACCACTTCGACGCGCTCGCGCCGGACTACGACCGGCTGCGGCCGGCCGGCGCGGGGTGGCTGGAGCTCACGGAGCGGGTGTTGGCGGAGCTGGAGGGCGCGCGCCGGCTGCTCGACGTCGGCTGCGGGACCGGCCGGTTCGCCGTGCTCGCATCCGAGCGGCTGGGGGCGCGGGTGTGGGGCGTCGACGCGTCGGACGAGATGCTGCGAGAGGCCCGCCGCCGGCCCGGGGCGGAGCGGGTCGGGTGGCGGCGGGCGGACGTGGCCCGGCTCCCGTTCAGGGCCGGCTGGTTCGACGCGGTCCACAGCCATCTCGTCCTGCACCTCGTGCCCGACCGGCCGGCCGTCGTCTCCGAGCTGGCGCGTGTCCTCGCGCCGGGCGGCCGGGCGGTGGTCGGCACGTTCGCCCCCGAGCACTTCCAGGAGTTCTTCCTGAACCCGTACTTCCCGTCGATCCCGGCGATCGACCTGGCCCGCTTCCCCGACCCCGAGGATCTCTGCGCCGAGCTCGCCGCGGCGGGGTTCGAGGGCGCCGGCGTCACGCGGCTCGACCAGCCTGTGAGCGCCGCCGCCGCCGACGTCCTGGAGCGCGTGCGCGGCCGCTACATCTCGACGCTCCGGCTCGTCGCCGACGAGGAGTACGCCGCCGGCCTGGCGCGGCTCGAGGCCGACGTCGCCGCCGGCCGCGACACGTTCCGCTCCACGCTCAGATGGGCGCTCGTGGCGGCGCGGCGAGGATAGCCCGCATGCCCTCGCGGAATGCCGGCCCGCCGGCGTTCGCGGGGTGGCGGACGTAGGCCGTGCCCACCGGCAGCACCGACTCGGCGATCCGTCCCACCGCGACGACCGTGCGCGGCCGCACGAGCTCGATGAGGCGCATCGCAAGCGGCGCGCCGGCCGCGACCTCGGCGACCGTCGGCCGCCGGTTGGAGCGCGGCTCACCGGGCCGGTGGGGATGGGTGGGCACCGTGTTCCAGAGGATGACCCGCCGCTCGGCGCCGAGCTCAGCGAGCACCTTGTGGACGATCGTCCCGGATGGCTCGCTCCACGTCCGCGCGGCGCACGTGGCCCGGTACGGCGGCCCCCACCGCAGCAGATCGCGCTCCGACGTGAACGCGATCCCGGACCAGCGCATGCCCTGGTAGCCGCCCGCCTCGCCCAGGCAGACGACGTCCGCGCCGGCCCGCTCGCCCAGGTAGGCGCGCAGGTTCTCGAGCCGGATGGACGGTGCGTCCGGCACGTCGTCGGGCCCGGCCTCGGCGTACTGGTTGAACGTCGCGCCGATCCGGAGCCCGGCCAGCTCGGCGAGCAGGTGCTCCACGGGATCGAGCTTGACAGGACCGCGTCCGCTGTGGTTTAGTCAACTGACTTAGTCGATCGACCAACAGCATGGTAACCAAGCCCGACATCCGCGCCGCCTTCCTCGACGCCGCCGAGCGGCTGCTCATCGAGGAAGGGCGGGCGGGCATCTCGACCCGGCGGCTGGCGCGTGAGGCCGGCCTGAACCACGGGCTCGTGCACTACTACTTCGGGAGCGTCGAGAACCTCATGCTGGCGGTGTTCGAGCGCTTCACCGACCGGCTCGTGGAGCGGCAGCGGGCGATGTACGCCGCGGACGTGCCGTTCCGCGAGAAGTGGCGCGCCGCCATGGGGTTCATGGAGGAGGACCTGGCCGCCGGCTATCCCAAGGTGTGGGCCGAGCTCCAGGCGGCGGCGATGAACCATCCCGAGCTCCAGCGCCGCATCCGCACGGTCTACGCCACCTGGCGCTCGGTGCTGACCGACGCCTTCACGCAGGCGGCGCGCGAGTACGGCGTGAGTGACGCCGCGGTGCCGGCCCTCGTCACCCTCGTCATGACCTTCACCGTCGGCATGTTCAACGAGCGGCTCGTCGGCGTCGACACGGGGCATGCCGAGCTCCTGACCTGGTTCGAGGCGGCCATCAGGTCGATGGAGTCGGCCGCGTGACCACCGCTGAGCAGATGCGCGCGCGCTACCCCGACGCGGAGGGCGACGTGGACCGCGACGGCGTCGCGATCCACTGGGAGCGCTACGGAGACGGCGAGCCGGCGATCCTCTTCCTGCCCACCTGGTCGATCGTCCACGCTCGGTGCTGGAAGGCGCAGATCCCGTACCTCGCGCGCCGCCACCGCGTCGTCGCCTTCGATCCGCGCGGCAACGGCGGCTCCGGCCGTCCACTCGATCCCGCCGCCTACGCCGAGGCGGCGTTCGCCGCCGACGCCGTCGCCGTCCTCGACGCGACCGGCACCCGCAGCGCCCTTGTGGTCGGCCTGTCGCTCGGCGCCCAGCGGGGCCTCATCCTCGCCTCGGAGCACCCGGAGCGGGTCGACGGCCTCGTCCTGCTCGGGCCCGCCGTGCCGCTGGCGGAGCACCGTCCCGAGCGGGCGGAGGCGTTCGCGCGCTTCCACGAGGTGCGCACCGACTCCGGGCCGTGGCACCAGCACAACGCCCACTACTGGCGCCGCGACTTCCCCGGGTTCCTGGAGTTCTTCTTCTCGAGCTGCTTCACCGAATCGCATTCGACGAAGCAGATCGAGGATTGCGTGGGGTGGGGGATGGAGTGCGGGGTCGAGTGCCTGCTCGCGTCCGAGGACGGCCCCGGCCTCGGTGAGCGGACCGTTGCCGCCGCGCGCGCGGTCACCTGCCCGGTCATGGTGGTCCACGGCGCCGACGACGCGATCGTGCCCCATGCGGCGGGCGCCGAGCTGGCGCGGCTCACGGGGGGCGCGCTGGTCACGATCGACGGGGGCGGCCACTGCCCGCAGGCCCGCGACCCCGTGCGCACGAACCGGCTCCTGCGGGCGGCGGCCGGCGAGACGGGCGCGGAGGCCGGGCCGGCCGCCGACCGGCGCTGGACGCGCGCCCTCGATCGTCCGAAGCGGGCGCTCTACGTCTCGTCGCCGATCGGCCTCGGCCACGCGTGGCTCGACGTCGCGATCGCGGACGAGCTGCGCGCGCTGCACCCCGACCTCGAGATCGACTGGCTCGCGCAGGACCCCGTGACCCGCGTCCTCGAGTCACGCGGTGAGCGCATCCACCCGGCCTCGGCAGACCTTGCGAGCGAGTCGGCCCACATCGCCTCCGAGTCCGCCGGCCACGACCTGCACGTCTTCCAGGCTATCCGGCGCATGGACGAGATCCTGGTCGCGAATTTCATGGTCTTCCACGACCTCGTGGAGCACGACCACTACGACGTGTGGATCGCCGACGAGGGCTGGGAGATCGACTACTTCCTGCACGAGAACCCGGAGCTCAAGACGGCGGCGTACTGCTGGCTCACCGACTTCGTCGGCTGGCTGCCGATGCCCGACGGGGGCGAGCGCGAGGCCTTCCTGACGGCGGATCTGAACGCCGAGATGATCGAGCACATCGCCCGCTACCCGCGGATCCGCGACCGGGCCGTCTTCGTCGGGAATCCCGACGACATCGTGCCGGATGCGTTCGGGCCGGGCCTGCCGCCGATCAGGGAGTGGGTCGACGAGCACTACGACTTCTCCGGCTACGTGATCGGGCCGCTGCCGGGCCCCGGCGAGCGGGAGGCGCTTCGGGCCGAGCTCGGGTACGGGCCGGACGAGCGGGTCTGCATCGCCACGGTGGGCGGCTCGGGCGTCGGCGGCTCGCTCCTGCGCCGGGTCGTCGAGGGGTTCGAGGCGGCCCGGAGCCTGGTCCCGGGCCTGCGGATGATCGCCGTCGCCGGGCCGCGCATCGACCCGGAGACCCTGCCGCGGCGTGACGGCCTCGACGTGCGCCCGTACGTCCACGAGCTCCGCCGCCACCTCGCCGTCTGCGACCTCGCCATCGTGCAGGGCGGCCTGGCGACGACGATGGAGCTCGTGGCGGCACGGCGGCCGTTCCTCTACTTCCCGCTCGGCCACCACTTCGAGCAGCGCTTTCACGTGCGCCACCGGCTCGACCGCTACGGCGCAGGCCGCTGCATGGAGCTCGACGAGGCGACGCCCGACGCGATCGGCCAGGCGATCGCCGAGGAGATCGGAAGGGAGGTGGCCTATCGCGATGTCGAGACGGACGGCGCGGCCCGCGCGGCGGCGCTGATCGCAGGAGTGCTGTGAACCAACGACTGGGGGTCAAACCATGTCTCTCGCCGAAGCCGAATCACAGGCGACCGAGGTCGTCTACGACCTCACCGGAACGCTGCTCGAGGTGTGCACGTGCGGCGTCCTCTGCCCATGCTGGGTCGGGGAGGATCCCGACGGCGGCGACTGCCACTCGGTGCTCTCCTATCACTTCACGGAGGGGACGATCAGGGGCGTCGACGTCTCGGGCCGGACCATCGCGAACATCGTCCACATCCCCGGGAACGTGCTGACGCCGGGGACCTGGCGGGTGGCCCAGTTCATCGACGACGGCGCGACCGACGAGCAGTTCGAGGCGCTCCGCGACGCGTACGCCGGGGCTCTGGGCGGCCCGTTGGCCGATCTGGCCGGCCTGGTCGGCGAGGTGCTGACCTGCGAGCGCGTCCCGATCTCGCACCAGGTGGTCGAGGGCGTCGGGACGCTGGACGTCGCCGACTTCGCCCACTGCGAGATGGCACCGTTCCGCGCCGCCGACGGCACCATCACCACGATCCGCGACTCGGTCTTCTCGACCGTTCCCGGGTCGCCGGCCTATCTCGCCAAGGCCTCGGTGCAGCGGATCAGCCTGCCGCAGTACGGGCTCGAGTGGTCGGAGGGGCAGAACGCGATCCAGGCCGACTACCGGATGATGCACGCGGTCGCCCGGTGAGCGCAGCCGGCTCGCGCCCGCGGACTCCCGCCGCCGTCCTCGCCGCGATCCTCGCGGCCTGGGCGGCGGCGGGCCTCGCCCAGGCGGCCGGCGCGGGCGCGGTGCTGCACGGGCATGCCGCCCCGCACGACGTCGCCGAGCCGCTGTGGGTGGCGGTGCTCCTGCCGCCGTTCTGGATGAGCGCGATCGCCTTCCTGCTGGCATGGCAGGTGATGGTCGCGGCGATGATGCTCCCGTCCAGCCTGCCGATGGTGCGCCTCTTCACGCACGCCGCCCGCCGCCAGGAGCGCTCGACCAGGATCGTGGCGGCGTTCCTGGGCGGCTACGCGCTCGTGTGGGCGGCCTGCGGCGGAGCGGCGTTCGCGGTGGACGTCGCCCTGCATCGGGCGGGCGGCGCCGTCGGCTGGCTCGACGCACACCCGTCGCTGGCGCCGGCCGCCGCGCTCGCCGGGGCGGGCGCCTTCCAGTTCAGCGGGCTCAAGGACCGGTGCCTCGACCAGTGCCGCCATCCGGGGCCGTTCCTGATGCGCCACTACCGCCGTGGTGCGAGGGGCGGATTCGATCTCGGCCGCCGGCACGGGCTGTTCTGCATCGGCTGTTGCTGGGCGCTCATGGCGCTCATGCTCGTGATGGGCGCCGCCAGCCTCGTCTGGATGGCTGGGCTCGGCGCCGTCATGTACTACGAGCGGGCCGGCCGGCACGGGCGCAGGCTGAGCCCGGTCGTCGGCGTGCTGCTGGTCGCCTGGGGGCTCCTGGTGGCAGCGCACCCCGGATGGCTCCCCGAGATCGTGGGAGGTATGGCATCGTGACGCCGTGATCGCCGAGGAGCGCCTCCGCACCCGCCAGC
>JAICKX010000128.1 GCA_025927685.1 Thermoleophilia bacterium
CCCCGGACGGGCGCGCGGGGGTGGGGCTGGGGGCTGGTTATCGCCACCAGCCGTTCGTGCGGGTCGGGGTGGTGGGCGACCGGACGCGCGCCGAGGGCGGCGACGAAGCCGTGCACGGTGCGGTGGTGGGCCGCGTCGGTGGCGGCGACCGGCGTGAGGAACCACGTCGCGCGCTGGAAGAGGTCGGCGCGGGCGTTCCCGACGCCGCGCGCCTCCGAGCCGCACACCGGGTGGCCGCCCAGGAAGCGCGGGCTCCCGGCGGCCGCCGAGACCAGGCGCGACTTCGTGGAGCCGACGTCCGTCACGGCGCATCCGTCCCCGGTGACGGCGAGCGTCTGCTCGACGAGCGCCGGCAGGTGGACGACGGGGCCGCACACGACGGCGACGTCCACGTCCGCGACGGCCGCTTCGAGCGTCTCCTCGACGCGCCCCGCGGCGCCCCGCTCGAGGCCGGCGGCTCGGGCGTCCGGGTCCGGGTCGAACGCCACTACCTCGTCGCCGCGCCCGGCGGCCGCGAGGCCGATCGACCCGCCGATCAGGCCGAGCCCGACGATCCCGACGCGCATCCGGCTACCCGTCCCGGACGGCGGTATCGCGCGCCGCCCGCATGAGCTCGGCGAGGCGGAACGCCAGGTCGAGCGACTGGCGGGCGTTCAGGCGCGGGTCGCACAGCGTCCGGTAGCGCGTCGACAGGTCGTCCTCGAGCACCTCCTCGGCGCCGCCAAGGCACTCCGTCACGTCCTCACCGGTGAACTCGAGATGGACGCCGCCCGGCCAGGCCCGCTCGGACCGGCACGCGACGAAGAAGCCCGAGATCTCCGACATGATGTCCTCGAAGCGGCGGGTCTTGTAGCCCGACGGCGTCCGGAACACGTTGGCGTGCATCGGGTCGCACGCCCACACGACCGGGTGCCCCGCCTCGCGGACGGCCCGGATCAGCGGCGGCAGCTCCTCCTCGACCCGGCCGGCGCCCATGCGGGCGATCAGCGTCAGCCGCCCCGGCGTCCGCAGCGGGTCCAGCCGCTCGCACGTGTCGAGGAGCTCGTCGGGCGTGGCGGTCGGACCGACCTTGAGCCCGAGCGGGTTTCTCACGCCCGCGAAGAACTCGACGTGCGCGCCGTCCGCCTGGCGGGTGCGGTCGCCGACCCACAGCATGTGGGCCGAGCAGTCGTACCACTCGCCCGTCAGCGAGTCGCGCCGGGTCAGCCCCTCCTCGTAGTCGAGCAGGAGGCCCTCGTGGCTCGTCCAGACGTCCACCTCGTGCAGGCGCCGCTCCGAGACGAGATCGATGCCGCAGGCCGCCATGAAGCGCAGCGCGCGCTCGATCTCGGTGGCGATCGCTTCGTACCGGCGCCCCTCCGGGGACGTGGCGACGAACTCCTGGTTCCAGCTGTGGACGCGGGTCAGGTCGGCGAAGCCACCCTTCGTGAACGCGCGCAGGAGGTTCAGGGTGGCTGCGGACTGGTGGTAGGCCTGCACCAGCCGCTCGGGGTCGGGGACGCGCGCCGCCGCGCTCGGGGCGTCGTCGTGCACCATGTGGCCGCGGAACGCCGGCAGCTCCACGCCGTCGACCGTCTCGGTCGGCGCCGAGCGCGGCTTTGCGAACTGGCCGGCGATCCGGCCCAGCTTGACCACCGGCAGCGCGCCCGCGTAGGTCATGACGGCCGCCATCTGGAGGATGATCTTGAGCTTCTCCCGGATCGAGACCGCGGAGAAGTCGGCGAACGACTCGGCGCAGTCGCCCGCCTGGAGCAGGAACGCGCGGCCCTCGGCGACGCCTGCGAGCGCGGTCGTGAGGTCACGCGCCTCGCCGGCGAAGACGAGCGGCGGCAGCTCCTTCAGGCGCTCCGTCGCGGCGCCCAGGCCGGCCTCGTCGGGCCAGTCCGGTTGCTGGAGGGCGGGGTACGCGCGCCAGGAGGCGGGCGACCAGGTGTCCGGGGAGGCGACCATCGGATGGATCCTACCGAGGGGTCGATGGTTAGGATCCTGGCCGCGATGACGCGCGTCTTCTCCGGGATCCAGCCGACGGGCCAGAAGCACCTCGGCAACTACATCGGGGCGATCCGGCACTGGCCGGCCTACCAGGACCTCGGCGAGGCGATCTATTGCGTCGTCGACCTGCACTCGATCAGCGTCCCGTACGACGCCTCGACACTGCGGGAAAACACGCTCGACACGGCCGCCACGCTGATGGCGGCCGGCCTCGACCCCGGCCGGTGCACCATCTTCGCCCAGAGCAGCGTGCCCGAGCACTCCGAGGGGGCGTGGCTCCTCGGCGCGCTCGCGACGTTCGGCGAGCTGAGCCGGATGACCCAGTTCAAGGAGAAGAGCGAGGGCCAGGCGTCCGTCTCCGTCGACCTCTTCACCTACCCGGTCCTCCAGGCCGCGGACATCCTGCTCTACGACACCGACAAGGTGCCCGTCGGCGACGACCAGCGCCAGCACCTGGAGCTCGCCCGCGACATCGCCCAGCGCTTCAACAGCCGCTACGGCGAGCTTCTGAAGCTGCCCGAGGCGGCGATTCCCGGCACCGGCGGGCGGGTGATGGACCTCCAGGAGCCGACGCGGAAGATGTCGACCACCGGCGGGACGCCCCAGGGCACCCTGCTTCTCACCGACCCGGCGGACGTGGTCACGCGCAAGATCCGCTCGGCCGTCACCGACTCGGGACGCGAGGTGCGCCGCCGGGGAGAGGGCAAGGAGGGGATCGCGAACCTCATCGAGATCCTGGCGATCGCCACCGACCGCACGGCCGAGGACGTGGAGGCGTCCTACGACGGCGCCGGCTACGGCCAGTTCAAGGCCGACGTCGCCGAGGCCGTCGAGGCCATGATCGGGCCGGTCCGCCAGCGCTACCTGGAGCTGCGCGCCGACGAGGGCCACCTGCTCCAGGTGCTCTCGATGGGCGCGGAGCGGGCGCAGTCGCTCGCCTCCAGGACGGTCGCCGAGATGAAGCGGCGGATGGGGTTCGTCTGACAAACCAGCTGCGCCGGGGCGGCCGCCCTCACGGACGGCCGCCCCGGCAGCTCAGCTGCTACGGCGAGACGTCGCCGTAGATGTTCTGATCCAGGCCGCCCGCGTGCGGGCAGGTGTCCGGCCCGTAGGTGCCGGTGGCCGGATCGAGCGCGCGACATTGCTTCACGTCGGCGCCGTCGTTGTCGGAGTCCCCAGTCTCGCGGGGATCCGTGCCGGCGACGGTGTTTCGCCAGTCCGTCCACACGCTGTAGGCGAAGGAGCCGATCGACGACACCCACAGGTAGTCACCGCCGAACGGGACCCGGCGGTCGTCGAACTGCTCGTCGTTGCCGTTCGATCTGACGTCGGTGAGCTTCACCGCGCTCGTCCACGTGTTCCCCGCGTTGGACGAGCTCGACGCGTAGACGTCGAGCGCCGGGACGGTGGACGTGTCGGCACAGTTGCCGATCGGCCGTGCCGCCGAATAGCACGGGTCGTTACGGCTGTCCCACCACTCGGTGTGGAGCATTCCACCGTCGGCGGAGATGTCCGGGTAGGACTGGTGCCCGGCTGTGCTCGCCGAGATGAGCTTCGGCGTGGTGTGCGCGCCGGTCGCGCCGTTGTAGCGGACGAAGTACGCACCTGCCTGGCTCCCCGTGCCGCCGCCCTCCGTGCCGTAGGAGGTACCGGTGGAGACCTCACTTCCGGGGATCGAGGCGTTGTAGAGAAGGTACACGTACTCATGCGCGCGGTCCTTCTGATCGGCGCTCGAGTCCGTCGTGGAGTCGTTGCGGAAGAACGTGTAGCCCGAGATGCACGCGTCCGGGCCGTCGCCGCAATCACGGTTCACGCCTCCGGCGACCGACTCGTCGCTCTCCTCCCACGACGTGTACCTCACGATCTGCGCCGGCGATGAGAACGTCTTCCCGCCGTCGGTGGACTTGACGATCTGGACACCGCTCTGCTGGCCGTTGTTCAGGTCGCCGACGTCATAGGTCACGTAGACATGGCCGTTGCCCGTGACGTCGATCCGCGGGTCCTGAAGGTTCGCGGCGTTCGGCGTAAGCAGCTTCGGCTTCGAGAACGTGCGGCCGTGGTCGGTCGATCGCACGAAGTAGATGTTCGACGTGTCCTGCCCGGTGAAGCGCGACCAGGCGAAGTACACGTTGCCGTCGAAGGTTCCACCGGTGCGATCGGCCTCGATCGCGGTCTTGTCGTTGAACTTGCCCGTGAGCGGCGCCGAGGAGCCCTTCGCGACCGTCACGGTGCCGACGTAGCGCTTCCCATCGTTCACGGTGCCACCGCCGGAGTTCTCATACGTCGCCACCCACTCGTCGCCGAACCCCTTCGGAGTGCCGGCCGGATCCTCCGAGCTCTCGGAGCCAAAGAAGGCCCGACCGTGCCCGTCCCACGCGATGACCGGGTCGCCCGATGAGGCCGTGCGGATCTGGGCCAGCGCGGCGTATGGCGACGTGTCCCCGGGGTACCCCGGGACGAGCGAGCTCTGGAAGGTCTGGCCGCCGTTCTCCGAGCGGTAGTAGCCGAGCCAGATCGGCCCTGCCGGGCTGCCGGTATCGGGATCGCCCGGCGGTCCGTAGACACCACAGTAGTCGTTGGAGCTTCCGAGGATCACGCTGGGGTTCCGCGGATCGATCGCCAGAGCTGGCTCGTTCTGGCGCCCGCGCGCAATCGAGCACTCCTGCAACACGCCGTCCGTGTACGCGTGGCCGGTCCCAAGCGTGTAGGCGCTGACATAGCCGCCGCCGGTGTCGTTCGAGAGGCGCACATCTGCGCCGGGCGCCGCAGCGGCGCCGCCCGCTGCGACGGCGAACGCGCACGCCGCCAGGATTCCCCCCAATGCCCTTCGCACTGCACTACCCCCTCCGACTTGACAGATTCCCGCTGCACCGTATACCGCTTGCGGCTTCGCCGTCAAGCGCCAGATCTATTGGGCTGCGAGCACCTCGGCCGCGGCCCGCTCCCCCGCCCGCACCGCGCCCTCCATGAAGCTCGGAAGCTCCGAGGACTCCGCGCCGGCGAAGTGCACCGGCCCTGCCGGGTCGGCCAGGCGGGCGCCGAAGCCGCGCAGCTCGCCCGGCGTGAAGATCAGGTAGCTCCTGGGGTAAGCCACCCGCGTGATCCGACTGACGCGCACGCCGAACGCGCGCCGCACCGCCTCCGCAACGGCCGCGTCGCCGGCCCGGCGCCCCGCCCGGAGCAGCCACGCGGCCGGGGTCGACCCGACGAAGCTCCCCAGGCTGCGCTCGTCGCGGCGGTAGGCGTAGCCGAGCGCGGTGTCGGTGAGGACGGCGGTCGGCGCCCCGGGCAGCTCGTCCTCGAGCTCGATCAATGACTTGGCCGCCACGCCGTAGGCGCCGGTGGGGACGGGCGGAAGGCCGGCGATCCGGGCCCGGGCGTGGAGCGGGACCGCCACCACGGCCCGTGCCGCCCGCAGCTGCTCGGCGCCCACGGCGATCTCGAGCCGGCCGCGCCCGGCGCGCACGGAGGACACCGCAGCGTTCAGGCGGACGCGGCCCCGGAGGCCGTCCGCGAGCGTCTCGGCGAACCCGCCCGCGCCGTCGGCGAACCGCAGCTCCGCACCGTCACCCGCGCCGCTTCGGGCGGCGGTCTTGACGGCGAGCGCCTGGAGCGACATCCACTTCACCGGCATCGTCGATGAGGTCACCGACACGACGGTCTCGGCCACGGCGAGGTCGAACATGCCCGCCCCGTCCCGGGCCATCCACTCGGCGACCGTGAAGCGGTCGTCCGCCTCCGGCGCGGCGGCGCGGCGGGCGATCTCGGCGGCGAGGCGGCGGTACCCGGGCGCGTCGGGCGGGCCGGGCCGGCCGGCGACGCGCCACTCGACCGGGGCCGGGCCGTGGTCGCCCCAGCCGACCTCCGAGCGGCGGAGCGTCGCACCCACCTCGTCCGCCAGCGCCCGCAGACGGGTGTTGGCGAGGTCGACCGCCTCCCCGCCCGCCTCCCAGCGCCCGGCGGGGCCCGACGGGCTGCACACGCGTCCTCCCACGCGGGCTCCCGCCTCGAGCACGACCACGTCGGCCCCCGCGGCCGCGAGCCGGTGGGCGGCCGTGAGGCCGGAGAGGCCGGCGCCGACGACCACGGCGTCATACACGGCGCAGATCCTCCACCTCGGAGGGCGTGAGGACGCGCCATTTCCCGCGCGCCAGCCGCCCGGCGGTGAGGCCGGCGTACGCCCGCCGGTCCAGGTGGATCACCGGGTGGCCGATCGCCGCGAACATCCTGCGGACCTGGCGGTTGCGGCCCTCGTGGATCGTGATGTCGACGACGCCGGCGCCGCGGCTCGTCACCTCGGCGGGCGTGGTCGGGCCGTCGTCGAGCTCGATCCCGGCCCGAAGCCGGTCGAGCGCCGCCTCCCCCGGCTCGCCGCTCACGCGCGCTCGATAGGTCTTGGCGACCCCGTGGCGCGGGTGCATCAGGTGCTCGGCCAGCTCGCCGTCGTTGGTGAGCAGGAGCACGCCGGTGGTGTCGCGGTCGAGCCGGCCGACGGGGAAGAGGCGCACGCCGGCCTCGACGAGGCCCGTCACGGTCGGGCGGCCCTGCGGGTCTCGGGCCGTCGTCACAGCCCCGCGCGGCTTGTTCAGGAGCACCGTCATCGTGCTCTCGGGGCGCACGGGCATGCCGTCGACACGGACGTCGTCGCCCTCCGCGACCACCGTCGCCAGCTCCGCGACTCGGCCGTTCACCGTCACCCGCCCCGCGCGGATCAGGTCCTCGACGGCGCGTCGCGAGCCGAGCCCTGTCGAGGCGAGGTACCGGTTAACCCTGACCGGCACGGGCGTCGGCGACGAGGTGCAGCCGCGCCCGCAGGGCCTCGTGGTCGGCCTCGGGCAGGTCGAACTCCGCGAGCGACGGCAGGCTCTCGAGCCCCTCCTCGAGCCCGAACATGCGCTCGAAGAGCACCGTGGTCGAGTAGAGCACCGGCTGCCCGGGCGTCTCACCGCGGCCCGACTCCTCGATCAGGCCCCGCTCGAGCAGGCCCGCCACGGCCGAGTCGGCGGCCACGCCGCGGATGCGGGCGATCTCCGGGCGCGACGCCGGCCCCAGGTAGGCGACGATCGCGAGGGTCTCGAGCGCCGCCTGGCTGAGGCCGCGCGAGCTGGGCCGGTTGACGAGCCGGGCGCAGGCGGCGGCCGTCTCACGCGAGGCCCGGAAGCCGTAGCCGCCGGCGACCCGCTCGAGGACGACGCCGGAGCGCTCCTCGCAGTAGTGGTCGCGCAGGGCATCCAGCGCGCGCTCGACACGGGCCGGGGGCGCCTCGGCGAGCGTGGCGATCTCGGCCACGCTGAGCGGCTCGGAGGCGACGAAGAGCAGCGCCTCGACGGTGTGGGTCAGCTCGCTCACGCGATCGCCCGCTCCTCCTCGGCCGGGGCGCGGCCGCGGCGGGCGATCCGGATCGGCCCGAACACCTCGCCCTGCTCGGCCTGCACCTCGCCCTGCTTCCACATCTCCAGGATCGCCAGGAAGGCGGCGGCATGCGAGAGCCGGTCGAGGCCGGCCACGGCCTCGTCGAACGTGAAGGCCCGCCGCTCGCGCAGGACGGCCCGGAACCGGGCCAGGAACTCGCTCACGGGCACGAGCCGGCGGCGGACGGCCGAGAGGTCGATCTCCGGCGGCGGACGAAGCAGGCGCCCGACGGCGGTCTGGAGCTGCCACGGGTCCTCCGAGAACTCGTCGACGACCGGCTGCGGGCGCGGCGCGAGCGGCGCCGGGCCGACGCGGAAGACGCGTGGCTCGGCTGCCGCCCGGCCCGAGAGCCAGGCCGCGGCGGCCACGTAGCGCTTGTACTCGAGGAGCCGGGCCAGGAGCTCGGCCTCGGCCTCCTCGGCGGTCATGCCGTCGCCCTCCTCGTCCTCCTCGCCCGGGAAGAGCATGCGCACCTTGATCTCGAGCAGGGCCGCGATCAGCACCAGGAACTCGCTGGCCGACTCGAGGTCGAGCTCGCCGTCGTCGTAGGCCCGCTCGACGTAGGCGACGACGATCTCGGCGATCGGCACCTCGGCCAGCTCGATCTCCTCGCGCATCACGAGGGCGAGCAGCAGATCGAACGGCCCCTGGAAGACCTCCAGGTCGAGATCGAGCTGGGTCAGGTTCACGAAGCCCGGATTGTACGGCCGCATGCGGACGCGCCGGGCTCGGCACACCCATGGGGCTGCAGTAGCGTCCGGTCGATGGCGAACCTGTATCCCGAAATCGACCCGTACGACGAGGGCATGCTGGACGTCGGCGACGGCAACGCGGTGTTCTGGGAGACGAGCGGCAACCCGGGCGGCAAGCCGGCGCTGGTGCTGCACGGCGGGCCGGGATCGGGATGCACGCCATGGCACCGGCGGCTGTTCGACCCGGCGGGCTATCGCGTCGTGCTGCTCGACCAGCGCAACTGCGGCCGCAGCACGCCGCCCGCGAGCGACCCGGCAACGTCGCTTGCGGCCAACACCACGGCGAACCTGATCGCAGACATCGAGCGGCTGCGGGAGCTGCTGGGGATCGAGCGGTGGCTGGTGCTCGGCGGATCATGGGGCAGCACCCTGGCGCTGGCGTACGCCGAGGAGCACCCATCGCGCGTCTCGGAGCTGGTGCTGTTCGGCGTGACGACGAGCCGCCGAGAGGAAGATGACTGGCTGTTCCGCGAGGGCCTCGCGCCGCTGTTCCCCGAGCAGTGGGCGCGCCGCCGCGCCGCTGTGTCCCCCGACTACCGCACCGACGATATCGTCGAGGCGTACCGGCGGATGCTGGAGAGCGGTGACCCCGATGTGCGCGAGCGGGCGGCATTCGAGTGGTGCGTGTGGGAGTCGGTCACGCCCGATTGGCCGCCACGCGAGGGTCTGTCGCCCCGGTTCTTGGACGCGGAGTTCCGGCTGGCGTTTGCACGGCTGGTCACGCACTACGTCGCCCACGACGCCTTCCTCGAGGAGGGTGTCGTGCTCCGCCGGCTGGACGTGCTCGCGGAC
>JAICKX010000107.1 GCA_025927685.1 Thermoleophilia bacterium
TGGGCGCGACGTAGCCGTCGAAGGTGATCTCGGAGTACGCGTTGTCGTGGACGACCGGCACGCCGCGCTCGATCCCGAACGCCGCCAGCCGGGCGAAGAAGTCGTCCTCGACCACGGCGGCCGTCGGGTTGTTGGGGTAGTTGCAGAAGAGCAGGTTGGCGCGGTCGGTGACGTCGCGGCCAAAGGCGTCGAGATCGGGCAGGAATCCGTTCGCGGCCGTGAGCGGCATCAGGTGTGGCGTGCCGCCGGCCAGCAGCGTGCCCGAGGTGTAGACCGGATAGCCCGGGTCGGCCGCCAGGCACAGCTCACCCGGGTCGAGCATCGCGAAGCAGACGTGCGCGACGCCCTCCTTGCCGCCGAGGAGCGGCAGCACCTCGCGGTCGGGGTCGAGCTCGACGCCGAAGCGGCGCTGGTAGAAGTCCGCCACCGCCTGGCGGAACGCGTCCAGGCCGCGGTTGGACGGGTACCGGTGCGTGGCAGGGTCGCCGACACGGAGCCGCGCCTCCTCGACGAGGACGTCCGGGCTCGGCAGGTCGGGGTCGCCGATCCCGAGCGAGATGACGTCGACGCCGGCCTTCCGCCGCTCCGAGACCTTGCGCTCGAGCTCGGCGAAGAGGTACGGGGGCAGCTGTGCGAGCCGCTCGGACGGCCGGATCACAGCCGCTCCAGCCCCGCGACGAAGGCCGCCGAGAACGCCCCGTCGCACACGTGCTCGACCGGGCCCGACAGCCGCACATGCAGGTCGTCTGCGACCTCGACGACCAGGTCGCCGCCGTCCGTCTGCACGGTCACCGGGCTGGCGGCGCGCCCGCAGACGACGGCCGCCACCGCCGCGGCGCTCGAACCGGAGCCGGAGGACAGCGTCTCCCCCGCTCCCCGCTCCCACACGCGCATCCGGATCGCGCGCTCGGCGACCGGCCGGTAGAACTCGACGTTCGTGCGGTTCGGGAACCAGGGGTGGCGCTCGATCGGGGCGCCGACCGCGGCCAGGTCGAGGCCGTCCACGCCGGGCTCCTCGATCACGCAGTGCGGGTTCCCCAGGCTCACGAACGTGTAGGCCGCGGCCGGCGGCGGGCCGCCGTCCGGCCGGTGGTCGGGGCCTTCGAGGGCCGCCGTCCCGGCGTCGATCGTCACGTCCCCGCCGGCGACCGTGGCCGCCACGGCGCCCTTGGGAGTCTCGAGCTCGAGCTCGGAGCAGTCGTCGCGGGCGGCGATGTGGGCGGCGGCGATGCGCGAGCCGTTGCCCGAGAACTCGGCGTCGGAGCCGTCCGGGTTCAGGATCCGCACCCGGCGGCCGTCGACCACCAGGATGCCGTCCGAGCCGGCGCCCAGGTCGGGATGGCAGATCCGCGCGACCCGGGCCGGGGTCAGGTCGACCGGTGCGTCGGCCGTCTCGATGACGAGGTAGGCGTTCCCGGCGCCGTGCCACTTCCCGAACCGCACCGGCGGCAGGATACCGGCGGGATCACATGTCGAGCGCCGCGCCGAGCAGGATGACGCCGCCGAGCAGCGCGCACACGATCCCGAACCCGATCACGACCGGCCACGTCGTCGGCAGGCCCGCCACCAGGAGGATCGCCACGCCGACCGCGATCGCCAGGAGCCGGAAGCGGCCGATGGTATACGGCCGCGCGCGCAGGAAGCGCCGCCCCACGCGGTCGGCCAGGAGCAGGGCCGAGCCCAGGGTGCCGAGCAGGAGGCCGGCCACGACGAGCGGCCCGACGAGCCACCGCAACCACCCCTCCACGTCGCCCGCCCCGACGGCCGCGACCACCGCGACGGCGGCGGCGACGGGGGCGGCGGCCGCGACGATGACCAGGGCGTCGCGCGCTTCCCTGACCGCGTCATGCTCCTTCGGGCGGTTCACGCCCACCCGGCGATGTCGCCTGCGACGGCGCGCGGCTCGCGGGCCGCGTCGACGACGCGCACCTCCGGGAGCCTGCGCATCCACGTCCGCTGCCGCTTCGCGTAGCGGCGCGTCCGCATCTCGAGGCGCCGCTTCGCCTCGTCGAGGGGGATCTCCCCCGCGAGGAGCGCCGTCACGTCCTGGAGGCCGTGGATGCGCTCTGCCGTGCTCGAGAAGACGTGCCGAGCCCGTGCCGCCCGCACCTCCTCGACCACGCCGCCCGCGAACATCGCCTCCGTCCGCGCCCTGATCCGCCCGGCTGTCTCCGCGGGCGGGAGCGCGAGGCCGGCGATGACGGTCGGATGGCGGGTCTCGGCCGACCAGAGCAGGCTGTCCGCCGCCGCGAGCGAAAAGCCCGAGTCGGCCAGCTCCAGCGCGCGGACAACCCGGCGGCGGTCATTGGGATGGACGGCCGCCGCTGCGGGGGCGTCCACCGCCGCCAGGGTCGCATGTGCGGTCGCCGGCCCCTCCTCGTCGTAGAGCCGCTCGGCGGCCGCGCGCACGCCGGCCTGCGCCTGCGGCGGAAGCGGCATGTCCGCCAGCGCCGCCCGCAGGTAGAGACCGCTCCCGCCGCACACGATCGGGACGCGGCCGCGGCGGATGACGCCGTCGATCGCCGCGTGCGCCAGCTCGGCGTACTCGCCCACCGAGCCCTCGTGGTCGGGCTCCCAGATCCCGACAAGGTGGTGCGGGACGCGCTCGAGATCCTCCGCGGAGGGCTGGTTCGTCAGGATGGGAAGCCCGCGGTAGAGCTGCATCGCGTCGGCCGAGACGACCTCGCCGCCCGCGAGCTCCGCCAGCTCGAGCGCGACGGCGCTCTTCCCCGAGGCGGTCGGGCCGAAGATGGCGATCGTGGGCATGCCGTCAGGCGGCGGCGACGGGAGCGGCCTGGCGCCCGGAGAGGGTCTGCGAGGTCGATCCCGTGACCGTCACGTCGACCAGGGCCCCGGCCAGCGCCGTCCCGGTGAAGTTGAGCGCCTTCCCGCCGCGCGTGCGGCCGCGCAGCACGGACGGGTCGGTGCGGCTCGGCCCCTCCACCAGCACCTCCTGCACCGTGCCGACCAGGGCGGCGTTCCTGGCCGTGGCATGGTGCTGGATGCGTTCGACGAGCCGCTCGATGCGGTCGCCGCGGACCTCGTCCGGCACCTGGTCGGGCATCCGGGCCGCCTCGGTGCCGCGCCGGGCGGAGTAGACGAAGGTGAACGCGTGGTCGTAGCCGACCTCGTCGACGAGCGAGAGCGTGTCGGCGAAGTCGGCGTCGGTCTCGCCCGGGAAGCCGACGATGATGTCGGTCGTGAGCGCGACGTCGGGGATCGCCTCGCGGATCCGCTCGACGAGCGCCAGGTACCGCTCGCGGGAGTAGGTGCGCCGCATCGCCTTCAGGATCCGGGTGGAGCCGGACTGCACCGGCAGGTGGAGCTGCTCGCAGACCGCCTCGCACTCCGCCATGGCCTCGATGACGTCGGCGCGCATGTCCTTCGGGTGCGGGCTCGTGAACCGGATGCGGTCGATGCCGTGCACCGCGTCGAGCCCACGCAGGAGGGCGGCGAAGCTGGTGTCGACGGCCGGCCGCAGGTCGCGGCCGTAGGAGTTCACGTTCTGGCCGAGGAGCGTGAGCTCGCGCACGCCGTCGCCGGCCAGCCGTTCCGCCTCGCGGATGAGGCCGCCGGGGTGGCGGCTGTGCTCGCGCCCCCGCACCGACGGCACGATGCAGTACGCGCAGTTGCAGTTGCACCCGGTCGAGATCTGCATCCACGCCTGGAAGTCGCGATCGCGCTTCAGCGGCAGCTCGCCGGAGAACGTGTCGAACGTCGAGAAGTGGCCGCGCGGGATCTCACCGCCGGCCTGGATGTAGTCGCCGAGCCGGTGGATGTTCCCGGGGCCGAAGGCGAGGTCGACGAACGGGAACTGGTCGAAGAGCTCGTCCTTCATGGACTCCGACCAGCAGCCGCCGACGACGATGACCTTGTCGGGGTCGCGCCGCTTGGCCGCGCGGGCGTCCATGAGGTGCGCGACGAGCCGGTCGTCGGCCTTCTCGCGGATGGTGCACGTGTTGAAGACCAGGAAGTCGGCGTCGTCCGCCGAGCCGGCCTCGCCCAGACCGAGCGACTCGAGCAGGCCCTTGATCCGCTCGGAGTCGTGCACATTCATCTGGCAGCCGAACGTCGTCACGTGGTAGCGCTTCACGGCCCGCAGTGTACCGAGGGCTAGAGTCGGGCCATGAGCGTCGAGGTCGAGGTCGTCCAGGGTGACATCACCCGGATCGCCGTGGACGCGATCGTGAACGCCGCCAACGAGGGCCTGCGCGGCGGGGGCGGAGTCGACGGCGCGATCCACCGCGCCGGCGGCCCGGCGATCATGGCCGAGTGCCGGGCGCTGGGAGGCTGTGCCACCGGTGACGCCAAGGCGACGACGGCCGGCGACCTACCGGCCCGCCACGTCATCCACGCGGTGGGGCCAGTCTGGCACGGCGGCGACCGCGGTGAGGACGACCTGCTCGCCTCGGCGTACCGGCGGTCGGTCGAGGTCGCCGTCCAGCTGGACTGCAGCTCGATCTCCTTCCCCGCCATCTCGACGGGGATCTACGGGTTTCCGATCGAGCGGGCCGCGCCGATCGCGCTCTCCACAGCACTCGCCGCCGCGGGGGCCGCGGGCGGCGACCGGCTGCTCGTGTTCGTGCTCTTCAGCGCGGGCGACCTGGAGGTGTACCGGGCCGCGCTGTGAGGGCCGCGGCCGGTCACAGCTCGAGCTCCATCACCGCCAGCTCGCGGTCGCCCGCCGCGATCCGGTGCGGCCTTCGCTCCACCTCCCGCATGCCGGCGGCGCGGGCCAGCGCCATGCCGGCGTCGTTGCCCGCGATCACGCCTTCCCGCAGCCGTTTCCAGCCGGCGGCCCGGCCGTGCTCAGCCAGGCCCGCGACCGCCTCGGCGCCGAGGCCGCGATGCTGGTGACCGGCGTGGATCATGATCAGGCCGAGCCAGGGCGCGCCGTCGCTGGGGTTCTCGTCCATCCAGTCGAGGACGCCGACGCAGTGGCCGCCGTCGTGCAGCCGCAGCACCGCGGTGTGCCGCCCGGGGGTGAGCGCCGACATCGCCAGGTCGCGCTCGAGCATCCCGCGGTCGTACGCGCCGGGGACGCCGCCCGAGCCCTCGGTGAGCTCGAGGTACGCCGGGTTCGAGAGGTAGACGTCGAGCAGCTCGGGGAGGTCATCCTCGGCCGCCTCCGCCGCGCTCAGCCGGACCGTCTCGAAGACGGTCACGCCGCGAGGACGCGCGCGGCCTCGTCACAGACGGCCTCGGCGACCGTCGCGAGCGCGTGCGTGTCGACGATCAGCTGGACGCCGACCCCGCTCCGCGTGGCTGTCACCGCTCGGGCCTTGCCCGCGTCGACCCAGGCCGCGATCGCGACCTCGTCGAGGGCCCGGGGCACGCTGGGCGGCGAGAGGTCGAGCCCGAACACCTCGTCCCCCGGCACGAAGTGCCCGAACCCGTCCGCGGCGGCGTCGAGGAGCGCGTGGCCCAGCGCGAAGAGCTCCGACGGCGTGAGGGCCGCGGAGGGCACGTGCGCGATGGGCGCGCCACCCGCGTGGAGCGTCAGCTCGTACGGCACCGAGTCGGCGAAGGGCTCGCTCTCGATCGCGATCTCGATCGAGATCCCGGTCACGTCCTGCTCGGCGTCGCAGAGGTGGTACCTCACAACAGCACTTTGCCACGCTTCTTGCGCGGCAGCGAGAGCGTGAACGTGGAACCGCGGCCCGGCTCGCTCTCGACGGAGAGGCGGCCGCCGAGCGCCTGGGCCAGCTCGCGCGAGATGGAGAGCCCGAGGCCGGTGCCTCCCTCCCCGCGGCGGCTGTAGAAGGGGTGGAAGACGGCCTCGCGCTCGGCCGGCGCGATGCCGCGACCGGTGTCGGTCACCTTGATGGCCGCGATGCCGTTGGACGTGACGCAGCCCAGCTCGACCTGGCCGCCGCGCGGAGTCCAGCGGAAGGCGTTGTCGAGGAGGTTGTTCACGATCTGGAGCACGCGGTCGCCGTCGGTGATGACGGTCGGCGCGCCGTCGATGGGCGTGCGGAAGTCGATGTCGACGGCGCGGGCCTTCTCGCGGAACGCGCCTGCGGCCTGCTCGAGCAGCGCCTCGAGGCCGACCTCCTCGCGCACCACCCGGAACTGGTGCGCCTCGAGCCGGGTCAGGTCGAGCAGGTCGCCGACGAGCCGGTCGAGCCGGCGCACCTCCTCGTTCACGGCCTCGAGCGACTCGTCGAGCTCGTCGGGCCCGACGACGCCCTCGGTGACGGCCTGGACGTGGCCCGAGATCGCGGTCAGCGGCGTCCGCAGCTCGTGCGTGACGCGCATCAGGAAGTTGCGCTCGAGCTCGTCCACCTCGCGCAGCCGGTCGACCATGCCCTGGAACCGGATGGCGAGCTGGCTCAGCTCGTCGTCGGAGCTGCGCTTTCCGATGACGTTCACGTCGAGGTCTCCGCGCGCGACCCGGTCGGCGGCGCCGCCGATCACCCGGAGGGGATGGGTGATGCGGCGGGCGACGTAGGTGGCGAGGATGATCGCCACCGCCAGCCCGACGGCCAGGCCGACGCCGACGAGGCCGATCACGTTCTTCCAGGCGTTGTTCACGTCCGCCAGCGGGCGAGCGAGGACGACGGCGCCGATGGGGTCCTTGCCGAGGAAGATCGGCGCCCCGACGCCGATGAACGTCCGCGGGTCGTTCTTCGGATGGAACTCGTACGTCGGACGGGAGCCGTGGTCGAGCAAGCCGATCTTGATCTTGATGCCTGCGTTCGTGATCGACTGCGGAGCGTTGGGAAAGAGGGGCGGCCCGGCGTAGTAGACCTTCGCGGCCCCGATGCGGCTGAAGACGTCGGCCTTCACGGGCGCTCCGCCGTGTTTGCGTGATCGATCAAACACGGTCTGGTAGTACTCAGCCAGGGCGACGACCTGGTTCCTGAGCTGCCGCACGGTCTGGTCGCGGTTGTACGAGGTGTAGAGGCTCACGACGACCACGGCCGCGATCACGGTCGCCAGTACCAGCGTGCCGGCGAACAGGAACGCGAGTCGGGCCCTAAGCGACTGGAGCATCGTCAGCGACCTTGTAGCCCACGCCCCAAACGGTGGCAACCGGGCAGTCGTCGCCGAGCTTGCGCCGGAGCTGGCGCACGTGAACGTCCACGGTGCGGGTGTCGCCCGCGAACGTGTATCCCCAGACGCGCTCGAGCAGCTGGTCTCGCGTCAGCACGAGCCCGCGATGGTCGAGCAGCTCCCAGAGAAGATCGAACTCCTTGGGTGCAAGCTGCACCTGGGCGCCGGAGACGGTGACCTCACGCCTGCCCGCGTCGATGCGGAGGTTTCCGTGCTCCATCGCGGCTTCCTGCGGCTTTCGCTGCGCACCCGTCGAGCGGCGCAGGATCGACTTGATGCGCGCGACAAGCTCGCGCGGGTTGAAGGGCTTCGTGAGGTAGTCGTCGGCGCCCACCTCGAGGCCGACGATCTTGTCGACGTCGTCGTCCCGGGCGGTCAGCATCAGGATCGGGACGTCGGAGTTGGAGCGGATCTGGCGGCAGACCTCGAGCCCGTCGATGTCGGGCAGCATGAGATCGAGCACGACGAGGTCGGGCTTCGTCGCGTCGGCCTTCTGGAGCGCCTCGGTGCCGTCACGCGCGATCTCGACGTGGTAGCGGGCGTTCTTCAGGTACATCGACACGAACGAGGCGATGTTCCGCTCGTCCTCGACGACGAGGATCTTCTCGGGCATGGGCATAGAGTACCGCGCTGGTTGGTCGGAGCCTGGACGAAGCAGCCTCAGAGCTGAAAGAACTTCCCGCCCGAGGGCCAGCTCTTCCGACTGCCGCCGTTCAGGTGGTAGCTGCCGGATCCCTTGATGTAGACGCCGCCGGTCGCTACGACGCTCGTGCTCACCCCGGTGCCCTGAAGGGAGAGCCACCAGACGGTGCTTGCGGAGAAGTAGATCGTGTTGTTGGCCTGACACACGGTGATGGACGTGTCGCCGGACTGCTTGAAGCGCTTGTCGCAGCCGGTGAGCGACCAGTCCCGGTGGCCGTTGTGCGACTTGTCCTGCACCTTCACGGTGCCGCTCTTGATGCTCCCCCACTCGGCGCCGTTGCCGTTGATGTTCAGGGTGCCCTTCCCGGTCGCGTCCAGGGAGCCGCACTTCGTGCCGCAGGAGTGCGGGGCGAGCACCGGAGACCCGAGCGCGACCTGCGGCGCTGCGAGGACCGCCGCCACGCACGCGACCGCAATTGCAATTCGACCCATGCTCTCATTATCGGCCCGGGCCGCCAGATCCATCCAGAAGCGGCGTGTAAGCCTTTTGTAAGGCCTTCAGCCTGCTCTGGCTACTTTGCGACCTCCACCGCACGCGATTCGCGGATCACCGTGATCTTGATCTGGCCCGGGTACTCGAGCTGCTCCTCGATCTCGCGGGCGATCTCGTGGCTGAGCAGGGCGGCGCCGTCGTCGTCCACGTCCTCGGGGCGCACCATCACCCGCACCTCGCGGCCGGCCTGCATCGCGTAGCAGCGCTCGACGCCGGGCTTCGACGTGGCGATCTTCTCGAGCGCCTCGAGCCGCTTGATGTAGTGCTCGAGGCTCTCGCCGCGACCGCCGGGGCGTGACGCGGAGACGGCGTCGGCGGCGATCACGAGCACCGCTTCGACGGTCTGCGGCTCCACGTCGTAGTGGTGGGCCTCGATCGCGTGGCACACGCTGGGCGACTCGCGGTAGCGCTTGGCCATCTGGGCCGAGATCACGGCGTGCGGGCCCTCGACCTCGTGGGTCACCGCCTTGCCGAGGTCGTGGAGCAGGGCCGCGCGGCGGGCCGTCTTCTGGCTCGCGCCGAGCTCGGCGGCCATGATCGACGCCAGGTGCGCGCACTCGATCGAGTGCTTCAGCACGTTCTGGCCGTAGCTCGTGCGGTAGTGCAGCCTGCCGAGCACCTTCACGAGCTCCGGATGGAGGCCGTGGACGTTGGCCTCGAAACAGGCCTGCTCCCCGGCCTGCACGATCTGCTGCTCGATCTGGGCCTTCGACTGGTAGAACGTCTCCTCGATCCGCGACGGGTGAATGCGGCCGTCGGCGATCAGCGTCTCGATCGTGAGCCGGGCGATCTCGCGGCGGACGCCGTCGAACGCCGAGAGGACGACCGCCTGGGGCGTGTCGTCGATGATGACGTCGACGCCCGTCAGGTTCTCGAGGGCCCGGATGTTCCGGCCCTCGCGGCCGATGATGCGGCCCTTCAGGTCGTCCGACGCGAGCTGGACGACCGACACGGTGGTCTCGGCCGTGTGGCCCGACGCCGTGCGCTGGATCGCCACCGAGAGGATGTTCCGCGCCCGCCTGTCGGCCTCGAGCCGCGCCTCCTCCTCGATCCGCCGCACGAGCTTGGCCATGTCCGACCGGCACTCCTCCTCGATCTTGGCCATGAGCGCGTCGCGCCCCTGAGCCGCGCTCATGCCGGCGACCCTCTCGAGCTCGGCGACCTGCGAGTCGCGGGCCGCCTTCAGCTCCTCCTGGAGCTGCTTCGCGTGGCCCTCGCGGTCGGAGATCGACTGCTCCCGCCGGGCCAGCTCCTCGATGGTCGTCTCGAGCTGGCTCTGGTTCGACGCCAGGCGCTCCTCGATCTTGATGATCTCGGCTCGGCGCTCGGCCAGGTCGCGCTCCTGCTCGGTGCGCTGGGCGAGCAGCTCCTCGCGCGCCGTGACGCGCGCCTCCTTCACCTGGGCGTCCGCCTGGCGCTGCGCGTCCTCCAGGATCCGCTGTGCCTCTCGCTCGGCGTCGCCTATCCGGCCGCGGCGGCGGCCGTGTTCGACCAGGACGCCGGCGCACGCTCCCCCGACGAGGGCGAGCGCGATCAGCACTGGCTCCATCGCGACTCCTTATGTACGTGCCGCCGGCGGGCCGGCGGCGAGGATCAGATCAGTCTGCCGACCCGGCCGCCGCCGCCGCACCGGGGCGTGCCGAGGCTCGCACCGTCTCCGCCGCAGGCGACGAAGGGTGGGCGCGAGCTGATCGAGGACGCGAACCGATGCATTGAAACCCGCTCGTTTGCGGGAGAAAGGACGACGACGCCGGCGAGGCCGGATTCACTAGAGATGGTAGTCCACCGGCGTCCGGTGCGGCAACGGCACCGCGTCAGGCGGTCTCCGAGCGGCCGATCGCCGCGGCGACCACCTCCGCGTCGAACCCGCGCCGGTGGAGGTAGCCGGCGGCCCGGCGGGCGGTGCGATCGTCGTACGGCGGCGGGCCGAACCGGCGCCGGACGACCCGCTCGGCGTGGGACATCTCGTCCTCGGGGAGCTCGGCGAGGACCGACTCGGCCGCCGGGTCGCCGACCGCCAGCCGGGCCAGCTCCGAGGCAGTGTGGCGCCGGGCATACCCCTGCGCGTGGCGGCGCTCGGCCACGGCTTCGGCGAGGCGGTGATCGTCGACGTGGCCCAGCTCCTCGAGCCGCTCCACGACGCCGACAGCCGTGACGTCGTCGACGCCCCACGCGGCCATGCGCGACCGCAGCTCGACGCGCGACCGCGGCCGGTGGGCCAGGAGCCGGAGCGCCCGACGCTCGGCCTCGTCGAACGCCGCCGCCCTGCGCAGAGCGTCGAGCCCGGCGCCGCCGAGGGGCAGGCCGGCGGTCAGGCGGTGCTCGGCGATCCGGCGGTCGTGGACGCGGACGACCTCGCCAGAGTCGAGCTCGACGTCGACCGCAGGGTCGCCCGGCCGGCGCCGCCGGATGGCGGTGACACGCGCTGCGTCCATACGCGTCGCGCTACTCGACGACGGCCCGTGAGGCGCCGTTGGCGGCGGCTGCCTCCTCCGACGGCGCCTCGCCCTCGGAGACCGGCATCTTCACCGGCCCGTCGGGGGACGGCGTCCGCCGCGGGATGACGGCGTCGGGCAGCGCCTCCTGGATCGCGTCAAGCACCCGTTCGGTGACGTCGGTGTGCTCGACCAGGAACGCCTTCACGTTGGTGCGGCCCTGGCCGAGGCGCTCGTCGCCGAACGAGAAGTAGGAGCCCGACTTCTGCACGAGCTTGTGCTCGAGCGCGACGTCGAGGACCGACCCCTCCCACGAGATGCCCTCGCCGTAGGCGATGTCGAACTCGGCCTGCTTGAACGGCGGCGCGACCTTGTTCTTGACCACCTTGACGCGCACGCGGTTCCCCACCGCCTCGGTGCCCTCCTTGAGGGTCTCGATGCGGCGGATGTCGAGCCGCACGGACGAGTAGAACTTGAGCGCGCGGCCGCCCGGCGTGGTCTCGGGCGAGCCGAACA
>JAICKX010000002.1 GCA_025927685.1 Thermoleophilia bacterium
CGCCGGGTCGGGGAGCACCAGCTGCCGGACGGGCCCGACGGGAAGCTGCCGCCCTTCGTCTGTCTCCAGGTGCCGTGCTACAACGAGCCGCCGGACATGGTGATCGAGACGCTCCGGTCGCTCCAGGCGATCGACTATCCGCGGTTCGAGATCCAGGTGCTCGACGACAACACCGACGACGAGGCGCTCTGGCGGCCCGTGGAGGCGTGGCGCCGCGAGCACGATGTCAAGTTCGTCCACCTGAGCGACTGGCCGGGCTACAAGTCCGGAGCCCTGAACTACGCGCTCGAGCACCTGGTCGACGACTCGTGCGACCTGAGCCGGGTGTGCAGTGCGGCCCGGACGCGGCGCGGCTCCCGGTGTGGTCTGCGACCGCGTGCGACCCGCGCGCCGGCAGCCTCGCGGCGAGCTGGTGGCGGAACCTTCTGGCTCCCGCCAACCGCTCCGGGATGGCCGCGCTCGGCGTCACGGGAGCTGCGATCGCCGCCGAGAGCTCGCCGCTCAGCCTGACCGCCGGCGCCGCCGCGGCGACGGCGGCCGGCGACGGCACGAGGGCCGCCCGGCTCCGCCATCGGGCCGCCGCGCTCGCGGCGCGCCGCCCGACGTACTACGGCGACGCCTGGGCGGCGCTGGGGCCGGCGCTGCTCGACGGGTCCATCGATCCGTGCGGCGACTCCGCCGGGAGCTCTTAGCAGCGCCCGGTCGAGTGCGGCGGGTTCTCCGACGACCCGGCCGGCTTCGCGGTGTACGAGACCACGGACGAGTGGTCGCTCGAGGGCTTCCGCGGCAAGTTCCACCAGCTGCTCTACGGCGAGGTCGAGACGACCGACCGCATGGACAAGATGGTCGCCGAGCTCCCCGGCCTGCCACGAGGCGCGCCACATCGAGATCGTCGCCAAGGCGTGCGAGAGCTGATGGATGCCGAGCTCGGCTACGGCCGTGGTCGCGCGTCTGGTGGTGGATGCAGAACGAGGACGACCCGCTGAAGCGGATCACCGTCACCAACTCCTGGGCCGAGGCGCTTGATGCAGACGTTCCAGCGGAACGCTCCGTCCGGGCCGGTGCACCAGAGCGCCGTCATCGGCGAGTCGTTCACGCCGTCGGCGTGCCCGGCACGATCCGGCAGCCGCGGCCCGGCGTGAGCTCGATCGTGTAGGCGGCGGACGTGCGCGGATCGAGCGTGATCGTGCGCCGGCACCGCTCCGTCGGCGCGTCCAGGAAGCCGCAGTTCCCGTCGCACGGCCGCTGCCAGCTTCTGAGCGTGTACGTTCCGGGGGCCAGCCGCTTCGAGTAGACCGGGTCGTTGCTGTCGCCGGCGACGTATCCGAACCGGTCGCGACCGCCGGACTTCGCGGCGATCGCCAGGTACGACCGCGATCCCTCGGCGTAGAGCGCGCCCCCGACCCAGGACTGGTAGATGACCAGCCCGCTCGAGCCGTGCGGTGGCGGCGCGCCGCGGTCAGCGTGGTAGGAGGCGATGCCCGTGGCCGCCGCGATCGCGGCTGCCGCGAGGAGCCGCCATCTCCACCGGTTTCGCATGCCCGTCAGACGCGGGCGGGATCGGAAAGGTTCCGCATGCGGGCACGAGCCTTTACGACAGGCGCCGGTCTGCCGACTATGAAGGAGGTGCCCTCTTTCGAATTCGCCGTCGCCCGCGCGGCCACGTTCGTCCTGCTCGGGCTGGCCGCGGCCGGTCTCGCCGGCTGCACGGGAAGTCCCGCAGCCGCCGCGCCGCCCCCGTGCACTCGGCCGCCAGCGGCCGCGCCGCCCGCGGCACGGACGGCAGCGGCCGGCGTGGCGACCTCGTACCTGACCGCGCTGGCCACGCATCGCTACGAGCCCGCCCAGGCGCTGGTCGAACCCTGCACCGGCGCCCAGCGGCGCTCGCTCGACCGGTTGTGGACATGGCTCGCGGCGATGCCGATGGAGGCGGTGAAGCTCGGCCCCGCCCACGTCACCCAGGACGGCCGGGAGGTCTCCGTGCGCGCCATGGTCTACGGGCGCTTCGGCGCGCCGCCGGCCAGCGCCTGGGTGCGGCTGGGACCGCGCACCCTCCAGCTTGCCTGGGGGCGAAACGGCTGGCGCGTGCGGGCCGATGTGTCGCACACCTCCCGCTCGGACCTCGGCGTGTACGGGTTCACGCAGCTCCGGCACCCGTATTTCATCAACGGCAGCCGCGCGACGGTCGTGTACGGGTCGACGACCGAGCTCGTCGATGCGGAGCACATCCTCGATGCCGCCGAGTCCGCTGCCCCACGGCTGTGGCAGGCCTACGGCGGCGGCGCCGCGGGCCTGCGGCCGCTGATCTTCCTGATCGACAACGCCGCGCAGGGTGAGCGTCTCGCCCACGTCGACCTCGGCAAGGTGCGCACCCCGGCGGGGTTCCAGTACAGCTCGTTCGCCTACGTCGACCTGCCCGAGTGGCGCAAGCTGGACAGCGTCCACCAGCAGTCCATGGTGGTGCACGAGCTGACGCACGTCGTCACCCGGCCCATGCTCGACGGCGCGCCGCACAGCCTGCTCGAGGGGATCGCGATGGACGAGGAGGCGCGCTTCCTGCGCGTGCGGGGCACGCCGATGTCGCTCGAGGAGCTCTACCCCTACTACTACCACGACGCCTTTCCCAGCCTGCGGGTCTGGGAGCGCCGGGAGACCGATTGGGGGCTCTCGAACCTCCGCGGGATCAGCCTCTGCTACCTGGATGCCCTGGCCATGACCCACGTGATCGTCGCCCGGCACGGAGGCGTCGCTGCACTGCACCGGCTGGGAGCCGCGTTCCGCGCGCAGCACGCCCGCCGAGACTTCACCGCGGCACAGGTGCGGGCCGCCTTCCGGCGTGGGCTCGGAGTGCCCTTCGACCGGGTCGAGGCCGAAGCCCACGCCTACACCGGGCGACGCTCCTGACCGGCGCCTGACCCGCCGCGCCCATCCGGCGCGTGCGGGCCCAGGTTTCAGCCGGCGCGATCCGTGGTAGGCCGGTTCGCGGTGGGGGGACCTGGGTTCGCAGGCGGCAGGTGGGCATGGGCGCGGAGGTGTGTCGTCCTCGTCGCCGTCGTGCTCTCGGGCGGCTGGGCCGTGAGCCTCGGGGGCTCGGGGCCAGGCCGGGCGGATGCGGCCGCGCCGGCCCAGGCCTCCGCGCAGACGCCGATCAAGCACGTCGTCATCATCCTCAAGGAGAACCGGAGCTTCGACGAGTACTTCGGGAAGTTCCCCGGCGCCAACGGCGCGACGCAGGGCACGATGAGCAACGGCCAGGTCGTGCAGCTCGCTCAGACGCCCGACCCGATGCCGAACGACATCGGCCACACGCCCGAGGACTGGAAGCGGGCCTATGACGGCGGGAAGATGGACGGGTTCGACAGGGAGGCGGGTGCGTTCTCGAGCTCGGGCAAGAATCTCGCCTACACCCAGATGAGCCAGTCCACGATTCCGAACTACTGGGCCTATGCACAGACGTACGACCTGGGAGACAACATGTTCGCGCCGTGGAAGGGCGGAAGCTTTCCCAACAACGTCTTCTCCGTGGCGGCGCAGAGCGGCCAGTACGACGCCAGCCTGGGCGGGCGGTGGATGTACGCGTCGGTGCCGAAGAGCCCGACGGTCTTTCCGCTCAACGCGTGGGGTTGCGATACCCCGCCCGACACGCTCGAGACGATGATCGACGCCGCCGGTGTGAAGAGCGGCGCGTATCCGTGCTTTGGCTTCCAGGCGCTCCCGAATGTCCTGGCGGAGAACGGTGTCTCCTGGAAGTACTACGGGGACGCGTCCGACGGGCGCGTCTTCACCCACAACGGGCTCGACGCGATCGGCCCCGTCCGCAACGACCCCTCCCTGTGGTCGAACGTCGTGTCGGACACGACCTTCACGACAGACGCGTCGAGCGGCAACCTGCCGGCGGTGTCATGGGTGATCGGCCGCCAGCTCGAGCATCCCCTGAACACCACGTGCGCGGGCGAGAACGAGACGGTCAGGTACGTGAACGCCATCATGAACGGGCCGGACTGGAGCTCCACGGCCATCTTCGTCTACTGGGACGAGTGGGGCGGCTTCTACGACCATGTCGCGCCGCGTCAGGTGGACGGCGTCTCCTACGGCTTCCGCGTCCCGCTCTTGATCATCTCCCCGTACACGAAGCACGGGAAGAGCGCGAACGGCGGCTCGATCAGCCACACCTTCTTCACGCACCTCTCGCCGCTCAAGTTCATCGAGGACAACTGGGGCCTTCCGAGCCTCACCCCAAAGGACGCGGCGGCGAACGACATGATGGGGGCGTTCAACTTCACGGGCACACAGCGGCCCGCGCTGATCCGCCAGCAGCGCACCTGCCCCAAGCTCACGGCCGCCCAGCGGGCCGTGGTCGCCTCGTCGGACCCGGACTGACGTCTTCAGGGCGTGGTGCGGTCAGTAGCCGCTCCGTAGCGCAGCGAGCCAGTCCGGGTGGAGCGTCTGCTTGCTCGCCCGGCTGGTGAGCGCCACGCTGCCGCCGGCATATTGATGAAAGGCCCAGCCGGCCCCGTGTCGGCGAAGCGCGGCGACGGCGGCGCGGATCTCGCCGCTCATCCCCCGCGGCACAGCCGCTGCGGCCGCGCCGCGGTGGTAGATGCCGAGCTCGCCGACCCAGACGGGCACATGCCACCGGGCCGCCGGGCGGAACGAGGCGCCGAGGGCCGCGCCGGCGGATTGTCCGGGGCGCAGGTAGAGGTGAAACGAGTACACCCACCCCGGCACGCCGACCGGCTCGGGGAGCGCCGTCTCGCCGCCCGGCCCGCTGCCCGCCTGGCAGATGAGGAGCAGGTGCGGGTTGATGTGCCGAAGGCGCGCGCCCAGCTTGCGGTAGAACGGCGCGACATCGAGGCCGGGACACTTGCCGGCGCTCGGCTCGTTGAAGAGGTCGGCGCCGACGACCAGCGGGTTGGCCGCGTAGCGGCGCACCACCTTGATCAAGGCCGCCGAGTAGCCCGCTTGCACGCCGACGGGAACGTGGGCCTCTGTGCGGTCTGCGAAGAAGTCGCATTCCGCCTGGGTCGCGCCGATGCTCGTGTCGGGATAGACCCAGGTCGGAAGGCCGGCGCCCTGGCAACGGTCGGGCGCCGGCCATTTGAAGGCGGGTGACATGTGGTTCTGGTGCATGTCGAGGATGACGGCGACGCCGGCTCGGGTGAAGCCGGCCACCGCCCGGTCAAGCGCCGTGAGGTACGGCCGGTTCCAGCGGTGGACGACGGTTCCCGCGGGGCTCGTGTGAGGCGGAGCGGGCTCGAGGTTCGCCCAGCTGAGCCCCAGCCTGACCGAGTTGAATCCGGCGCGGGCGACGTCGCGGTACTCGGTGGGCGCGGGCAGGCGCCAGCCCTCGTCGCACGCGTCCGGATGCGTGGCGCGGTCGTTCCCGGCTCCGCTGATGAGGCCGGGCTCGGCCACTCCGAGCAGCCGCATCGTGGCGCCGGCGGAGTCCACGATCCGATCCCCGCTCGTGGCGAGACGGCTCGTGATTCGGGGCGCGCTCGCGGGTGCGGCGCGGTGGTGCGCGGAGCCGCCGCATGCCGCGACCAGCGTCAGCGTGCCGAGTACCGCCGCGGGCCAGCGGACACCGCCCACCCACGCATGGTACGTGCGCGAAACGCGGCGACACGGCAGGTCGGACGTGGCCGGGCGCCCGCCCGATCGGCGCAGCCGGCGGTGATCTTCGACCAGTGCACGATCGGATGGTGCGGGGCGGCGTTGCAGGGGTCGTCGAGCCGGTTCCATGGCGTGTCGTTGAACCCGACGCTGATCAGGATGATGTCGGCGTTCGTGATGTCGCGGCGGACGCGCGCGTCGGCCGGGGATCAGCGTGGCGGGGAGCCCACAACGCGGAGCGGCGGTGGAGCAGGCACGCGAGCTCGTCCGACTGGCCCGCGCAAGCGGCTATAGCCATGACGAGTTGATCGGAATCGTGGAACACGCGGCGTCCTAGTCCTGGCGGCCTCGATTCCGTCGCCGCGGCGCTGAACCGCGCGTCGGTTGGAGAGGAAGATGGAAGCGGGCGAGGAGAATCGAACTCCCGTCTTGAGCTTGGAAGGCTCTTGCTCTGCCATTGAGCTACGCCCGCGCTCGGCCCATCTTAACCGCGGCCGATGAGTTTTCCCGGCGGCGCCGGTCAGACAAGCGATGCCGAAGCCGACAAGCCGGATCCTGGCCGGACGGTGCGAGTGCCGGGCGGTGCGCTACGAGGTGGCCGACGAGTTCCGCTACGCCGCCAACTGCCACTGCTCGAACTGCCGCGCGTCCACCGGCGCGGCGTTCAAGCCGTTCGCCGGCATCGAGCGCTCGAAGCTCGAGGTGACGGCCGGCACAGAGGCGCTCCTCGTCTGGGGCGACGACGACGCGAACCACACCCGGTGTGGGATCTGCGGGTCGCTGCTCTACTCGGTCGTGCGCGACGGCGAGTACGTCCACGTCGCGATGGGGTCGCTGGTCGACGAGCCGTCGATCAGGCCTGCGGAGCACATCTACGTCGGCTCCAAGGCGCCCTGGTTCGAGATCACGGACGACCTGCCGCAGGCGGACGAGCTCTAGACCGCGCACGGCGCGCGCCGGCCGCCCGCTCCTAGTATGGCGCCGATGACGCCCGGCCTCGAAGCGGACGCCGCCGCCCTCGGGGCCGTGGCGGCGCTCGCCGGGCTGGCGTGGATTGCGGGCTCGGCCGTGCTCGGGCCGGCGCCGGCCGCCGAACGGCTCGGAGCGGGCATCCTCTGCCTCGCGGCCGCCGCGTGGCTCGTGATGCTCCAGCCGCTGGCCGGCGTGTCGGTCGCCGGCTCGCCCTGGCTGGTGCGGATCGTCGTGGTTGCGGCGGCGGGGCTGGCCATTTGGCGGACACGGCCGTGGCCAATTGGCCGCCCCGACCTCGGCCCTCTGGCGGCGGCCGTCGGGGCGGGCCTGCTCGTCTCGGCGCCCGCCTGGCTCGCCCCCGGCGACGACCCCCCGGCCCGGTCCACCGACATCCTCTGGCACGAGGGCTGGATCCGCCAGCTGGTGAACGGCGGCCACGCCCCCGGCGGCGTCTATGCCGACGTGCCGAACGCCTACCCGTGGCTCGAGCACGCACTCGCCGCGCTCGTGATGTCGGCCGGCGGGCTCTCCATGACGGCGACGCTGACCGCCGTCGAGGCCCTCATGCTCGCCGCGCTCGCCGCGGGCACCTGGCTGCTCGCGGTCGAGCTCGAGGTCGGACGTGCGGCGGCGGCATGGGCGGCCGTGCTTGCGCTCGCCGGCGGCGGCATCGGCTGGATCCAGGCGGCCGGGCCGGCGGCGGTCCTCACGGCCACGCGCGCCGACCCGGCCACCACGCCCGCCGACCTCCTGCGCTTCCAGCACGGCATCGGGGCCTACGGCGGCGACCTCCTGCTCTCGCCCGCGCCGACGCCGGCCCTCGGGAACGTGCCGCCGGCCATGCCGCGGGAGCTGGGCGTCGCGCTCCTGCCGCTGGCCGCCTGGGCGGCGGTGCGGGCCGCGCACCGCGCCTCGCCGCGCTGGTGGGGAGTCGCCGGTGCCGCCGCCGGGCTGGCGGGCCTCGCGTCGCCGGTCGCCGGCATCGGCGCGGCGGTCGTCCTGCTGGCGCTCGCCGCGGCTCACCGCTCGCCGGTGGCCTGGCCCGCGCTGCCCGCATTCGTGGCCGTCGTCCTGGTGTGGGTCGGCCCGCTCCTGTGGCACGCCGCCGACCTGGGTGGGCTCGTGAGCACCACGCTGGGGACGCCGATCGAGCCGAGCGTGCTCCAGGCGCTGGCGGCTCTCGCGGCGCTCGTCGTGCTGGCGGCCGGCGGCATCGTGGTTCTCGCCCGCAGCGGGACAGCCGACCGGCGCGCGTTCGCCGTGGCGACGGCGGCGCTCGTCGTCCCGGCCGTCCTCGCCGCGGGCATGCCGGGCCTGAACGCGGTGCCGGCGCTCACGCGGCCTCTCCACTACCTGCCGGCCGCCGCCCTCGGCCTGACACTTCCCGCGGGCGTCGCGGCTGCGTGGCTCGTGGCACGCGCGGGCCGCTGGCGCATCGCGTGCGCCGCCGCGGTGGCGTTCGCCGCTGCGGCTTCCGTGGCGACGGCGTCGGCAGGCGCCGTCGAGATGCTGCGCCGAAGCGGCGACGAGCCCGTCCTGCGTTGCTCGGGCTCGCTCGGCGGCGTGGACGGTGTCATCGCCGTCGTGGGGTCGGGGGACGTCGCACCGGGCGATCCGCTGGCGCTCACGGTCTTCGCCCGCACCGGCGCGCCGCTCCTCTACGTGCGCCGTCCGCGGATCCGCTTCCCGGACGTCTACCTGCACATCGCCCCGCAGCAGCCGCGGTTCTTCGTGCTGCGCGACATCGCGGTCGGCCGGACCGCGCCCGCGGAGGTGACGCGCGTCCTCGCCCCGGCATCCGATGCCGCGCCGCCGGGGTTCGCCGCGGGTGGCTCGTGCCGGGTGGGTGGCGTCACGAGTGGCCGGTACCACACGCTGCCCTACCGCTGGTACGAGCGCCGCTAGCTGCGCGCGCGCACGTGGTCGGGGTCGTAGAGCACGTCGTCGGCCACGTCGGCCCGAACGCGCTGACCCAGCACCTCGACCTCGACGCCACTCGCGCCGGGCTCGATCTCGGCCGGGAGGTACGCGTAGGCCACGTTGCGCCCGACGGTGTGGCCGAACGCGCAGCTTCGCACCCGACCGACCACTGATCCGCCCGCGTGCACGGCCTCGCCGCCGTAGAGGTTCAGGTACCTGCGCCCGCCGACGAGCAGCGTGCGGATACGCCGCTCGGGGACAGAACCGGCGGCCGCCAGCGCGTCGCGGCCGGTGAACGGGCCCTTGTCGATGGCGACGCAGAACCCGAGGCCGGCCTCGTAGGGGGTGTCGGAGGCCGTGAGGTCGGTGCCCATGTACCGGTAGCCCTTCTCGATCCGCAGGGAGTCGAGCGCGCGGTAGCCGACCGGCGCGATCCCGTGCTCTGCGCCCGCGCGGGCCAGTGCGTCCCACACCTGCACGGCCGCCTCGGGCGGGACGTAGAGCTCGAAGCCGAGCTCGCCGACGTACGTGATCCGCTGCGCGGTCACGTCGGCGCCGGCCACGACGAGCGCCCGGGCGGTCCTGAATGGGAAGGCCTCGGCCGAGACGTCGTCCTCCGTGGCGGCCTGGAGCACCGCGCGGGCCGCCGCGCCCCAGATCCCGATCACGGCCAGCTCGGCGCTCGCGTCCCGCAGGGTGACCGGCTCGTCGTCCGGCTCGACTCCGGACCGAAGCCACCCCAGGTCGGAGTCGACGACGCCCGCCCCGGTCACGACCCGGAACCGGTCCTCGCCGAGCCGCGTGATCGTCACGTCGGCGACGATGCCGCCGCGGCGGTTCAGGAGCTGGGTGTAGATCACGCTCCCCGGCGGGCGGTCGATCCGGTTGCACGCCGCCCGGTCGAGCAGCGCCAGCGCGCCCGGCCCCTGAACCTCGATCTTGCCGAACGACGTCATGTCGATGACGCCGACCCGCTCGCGGATCGCCTTGTGCTCCGCCGCGACCTGCCGGAACCACGGCGGCCGCGTCCAGCCGAACTCGCGCTGGTCGGCGCCCGAGCGCCGCCAGGGCTTCCCCGGCTGGAAGTGGTCGGCCCGCTCCCAGCCGTTCTTCACGCCGAACGCCGCGCCCGCCTCCTGGAGCCGGCCGTGGAGCGGCGAGAGCCGGTTGGGGCGGCCCCACTCGTCGGTGTCGAGCGGGTAGCGCAGCCGGTAGTAGTACCTGTAGACCTCGCGGCCGGCCGCCTCGACCTGGCCCGGCGCCCGGTAGGCGGCGCCGAACCGCCACGCGCGGTAGCCCGTGACGTCGAGCTCCGTCTCGCCGCCGGTCATCCACTCGGCGATCGTCTTCCCGATCCCGCCCGCGCCGCCGAAGCCGTTCAGCGACAGGCCGGCTGCCATCCAGAAGCCCGGGGTCCCGGGCACCGGCCCGAGCAGCGGGTTGCCGTCCGGCGTCATCGCGTCCGGGTGGCAGACGAGCGCCACCACGCCGGCGTCCTCCAGGAACGGGAACCGGCGGACGGCTCCGGCCATGAGCTGGGCGAAGCGCTCGTGGTCGGGCGGGAGCGCGCGGGCCCCGTGCTCCCACGGCACGCCGTCGACCCAGCGCGCGACCGGGTCGGGCTCGTACCCCCCGAACAGCGCGCCGCCGGCCTCCGCGCGGCCGTACACCAGGTTGTCGGTGTCGCGGAAGCACGGCATGTCGCGGGGCAGCGCGTGGCCCTCGACCGCCTCCAGCGCGATGTGCTGGTGGTCGACCGGCACCGACGGGGTGAACGCGCCCACCATTGCCGCGACCTGCGGCGCCCACATGCCACACGCGTTCACGACCGCCTCGGTCTCGATCGTCCCGGCGTCGGTCTCGACGGCCTGGACCTCCCGCCGGCGGCCGAGGCGAATCCCGGTGGCACGCGTTCGGGTGCGGATGCCGACGCCGAGCGCGCGGGCCGCGTCGGCCAGGGCGTAGGTGGCGGTGTGCGGGTCGACGCAGCCGTCGCCGTCGACCCAGACGGCGCCGTGCAGCGACTCGGGGCTCGCCTGGGGCATGAGCTGGAGCGCCTGCTTGGGGCCGACGACGTCGACGTCGAGGCCGATCCCGCGGGCCCGGCTCGCCCCGCGGCGGAGCTCCGCCAGGCTCTCCCTGCTCGAGGCGATCCGCAGGCTCCCGAGCCGCTCGAAGACGCCCAGCTCCTCGTAGAGCTCGACGCTGTAGCGGCGGAAGCGCATCATCGTCGGCGAGGGGTTGAACTGGGTGACGAGGCCCGCCGCGTGGCACGTCGAGCCGCTGGTCAGCTCGCCCTTCTCGACGAGGACGACGTCCGTCCAGCCGGCCCTCGCCAGGTGGTAGGCGACGCTGCAGCCGGTCACGCCGCCGCCGATCACGACGACCCGGGCTCGGTCACCATCCACGCGCGCACCGCTCGATCAACCGGTCTGGACCACTCAGAGGCAGCTGACTATAGTGGCGCGGCGATGACGGACCTCGACGTGCTGTTCGACCTCGTCCCGGCGCTACGGGAGCGGGAGTCCGTGGCCGAGCTGGCCGGCGGCCTGACCAACACCAACTACAAGGTCTTGACGCCGGCGGGCGCCTACGTGGTGCGCGTCTCGGCCAAGGACTCCGGGCTCCTCGCCATCGACCGCGAGAACGAGTACCTGAACACCGTCGCGGCGGCCGACGCCGGTGTCGGGGCCGCGGTCGTCGACTACCTGCCGGAGCGGTCGCTGCTCGTGCTCGAGTTCATCGAGGGGACGACGCAGACGTCCGCGGACATGCAGCGCGGCGACAGGCTCGACTGGGTCGCCGAGGCGTGCCGGCGCCTGCACGCCGGCCGGCCGTTCCGGGACGACTTCAACATGTTCGACATCCAGCGCCGGTACCTGCAACTGGTGCAGGAGCGCGGGTTTCGCCTTCCGGAGCGCTACCTCGAGTTCGAGCCGCAGGTGCGCCGCATCGAGGCGGCGATGGCGGCCCGGGACGAGGGCACGGTGCCGTGCAACAACGACCTCCTGGCCGAGAACTTCATCGACGTCGGCGACCGCTTCCGGCTTATCGACTACGAGTACTCGGGCATGAACGACGCCTGCTTCGAGCTCGGGAACGTCTGGAGCGAGTCGAACCTCTCGCTGCCGCAGCTCGACGAGCTCGTCGGGCACTACTACGGCGAGCACCTGGCGAACAAGGTCGCCCGGGCCCGCCTGTGGGGGCTCATGTCGAAGTACGGCTGGACGCTGTGGGCCTCGATCCAGGACGGCGTCTCGCACATCGACTTCGACTTCTGGACGTGGGGGATGGAGAAGTACGACCGGGCGGTGGCAGAGTTCGACGGCCCCGACTTCGACCGCCTGGTCGAGGACGTCCAGCGCGCCGACTAGAGCGGGGACAGTCCCTGAACGTGTGGCGTGCGGCCGGCGTGGCGCTTCCGTGACACGTCCCGGGGCCCCGCGGGCGCGGCGTGTGGCGTAGCGGGAACGGACGTGTCACGCGAGATGTTCAGGGGCTGTCCCCGGGGTCGTCCGATATACTCGCGCTGGCCTGACTGACTCATCAGTCAGGCGGCATGGAGGTGTCGCGCGTTGGTCGATGTCGTCGTCGTCGGAGGCGGATTCGCGGGGGTCACCGCCGCGCGCGAGACCGCGCTTCGCGGCGCGCGCACGCTCCTCCTGGAGGCCCGCGACCGCCTGGGCGGGCGCACGTGGACCGCCCCGTGGGAGGGGCTCGACATCGAGCTCGGCGGGGGGTGGGTGCACTGGCACCAGCCCAACACCTGGACCGAGATCGTGCGCGCCGGCCTCGCGGTCGAGGTCGGCGAGGAGACCGAGGTCGCCGCCTGGTACGTCGGCGACGAGCGCCGCACCGGCACCATCGCCGAGCGTGACGCCGTCGCCGAGCGGGGCTGGAACGCGTTCGTCGAGGGCGCGGAGGAGAGCCTGCCCCTGCCGCACGACCCGCTCGCGCGGATCGACCGCCTGGCCCGGCTCGACCGCATGTCGATCGCCGAGCGGATGGCCGAGCTCGACCTGACGGAGGAGGAGCGCGACGTGCTGGCTGCGGAGCTCGAGTCGCTGGCGAGCGGCCCGCTCTCGGAGTCCGGCGCCGTGAGCGTGCTGCGCTGGCACGCGCTCTCGGGCTACAGCCTGGCGCTCACCCAGTACGCCGGCGGGCGGGTGACGCTCGTCGAAGGCACGGGCGCGCTCCTGCGCGCGATCGCGGGCGGCGCGCGGTTCGAGACCCGGCTCGAGGCCCCGGTCGCCGCGATCTCGCGGTCGGCCACCGGCATCGAGGTGCGCCTGCGCGACGGCGAGGCGGTGGCCGCCCGCGCCGCCATCGTGGCCCTGCCGCTGAATGCGCTCGCGGCCGTCGAGTTCGACCCGCCGCTCCCGGCGGACAAGCGGGCCGCGATCGCGACCGGCCAGGCCTCGACCGGCATCAAGGTGTTCATCCGCGCCCGCGGCCCGGCGATCCAGCAGAACGCGATCCGGCCCGGGCACCCGTTCGGCTACCTCGCCACCGAGCACCTGCTGGACGGCGGCGAGCAGGTGATGATCGGCTTCGGGATCGACGGGGCGGCGTGCGACACATCCGACCTCGCGTCGGTCCAGCGCCGGCTCGACGACATCATCCCCGGCTACGAGGTCGTCGCCGCGACCGCGAACGACTGGCTCGGCCAGGAGTTCTCACGCGGGACGTGGGCGATCCACCGGCCGGGGTGGTACACGACCCATCACGCGAACGCCCGCCGCCCCGAGGGGCCGGTGGTCTTCGCAGGCTCCGACATCGCGAACGGCTGGTCGGGGTTCATCGACGGCGCGATCGAGTCCGGGTTCCGGGGAGCGGCCCTGGCGCTCGACGCGATGACCAGCCACCGGAGGGCTGCATGACGACGCATCCGACCACCACGACGCTGTACTTCGGCCCCTGGTACCGGCGCTCGCCGTACTTCGACGGCACCCAGCGCGCCGGGTGCAAGGCCTACGACGTCTACAACAAGATGTACCTGCCGGCCGAGTACGACGACCCCGCCGTGGAGTACCAGGCGCTCCAGGATGGCGTGACGCTGTGGGACGTCGGCTGCGAGCGGACGGTGCAGATCAGCGGCCCCGACGCCGACCGGCTGGTCGACGCGATCACCTGCCGCGACCTCACCCGCTGCGCGGTCAAGCAGTGCAAGTACATGCTCGTCACCGCGCCCCACGGCGGCATCGTGAACGACCCGGTGCTGGTGCACCCCGAGGAGAACGTCTGGTGGATGCAGCTCGCCGACTCCGACGCGGGCCTGTATGCGCTGGGCGCCCTCTCGCAGCTCGACCTCGACGCGGAGGTGTCCTACCCGGACGTCCATCCCTGTCAGGTGCAGGGCCCGCTCTCGGGCCGCACGCTGGCGAAGCTCGTCGGCGAGCGCATCTTCGACCTCAACTACTACTGGTGCGACCACTTCCGGGCCGGCGACATCCCGGTCGTCATCACGCGCACCGGCTGGTCGGCCGTGCCCGGGTTCGAGGTGAACCTGCTCGACGGCTCGCGCGGCGACGAGCTCTGGGACGCGATCATGGCCGCCGGCGAGGAGTTCTCGATCCGCCCGATCGCGCCCAACGAGGCCCGCCGCGTGGAGGCCGGCATCTTCAACTGCGGCTCCGACTTCACGCTGGCCGACACGCCGTTCCACATCAGCGGCCTCGAGCGTCTGGTCGAGGAGCAGGCCCAGGACTACGTCGGCAAGGAGGCGCTCGAGCGCCTGCGCCGCGAGGGCGTCGACCGCAAGCTGGTCGGGATCGAGTTCGACTCGCGCGAGCCCCTCACCGGCATCACGGTGACGTGGCCCGCCCACCACGGCGGGCGCCAGGTGGGCCGTGTCACCGACGCCGTCTGGTCGCCGGGCCTCGGCCGGAACATCGGCTACGTGTGGGTGCCGATCGACCTCGCGGCGCCGGGCACCCGGCTCGAGGTCGAATCCGAGCACGGCGACATGCCCGGCGTCACGGCGGAGGTCCCGTTCGTCGATCCGCGGAAGGAGCGGCCGGCGGAGCCGCTGTCGCGGGTCGCGGGGTAGCCCTGCGCGCCGGCGCCGCGATGGCGGCGGCGGCCAGCGCCCCGAGGATCGCGAGCAGGACATAGGAGGCCCGGTCGCCGCGCCACTGCGGGGCGCCCGGGCCCGCGACCGGCCCCAGGAAGGCGCCCACGCCCCAGGTGAGGTTCACGATGCCGATCGCGATCCCGTGGCCCAGCTGGGCCCGGTCGGCGCCGTCGGCGCTGAGCGGATAGCCGACGGCGTAGAGGATCGACTGCACCGGCCCGACGGCGATCACGACGGCCACGACCAGGGCGGCGCTCAGCGGCAGCGCGAGCACGCCGCTCAGCACCGCCAGGATGGTGCACGCAGCAGCCGCCAGCGGGACGCGGCCGACGCGGTCGCCGGCCCGGCCGGTCAGGAGGATCGCGACGGCCCCCAACATGGCGCCGACCGAATAGGCGGCGCCGATGCCCGACCGCGCGATCCCGTCGGCGGACAGGTGCAGCGGCACCAGCACCTGGAGCGCGCCGCCGATGACGGACACGGCCAGGATCATCACGACGCTCGCCAGGATGAGCGACTCCGAGAACGCCGCGGCGACCGCCGCCCGCACGCTCACGTGGCGGTCGGGATCGGCCTGGACGTCGGTCTCCACGAGCGCCCATGCCGCCAGGGCCAGCGAGAGCGCGGCGATGGCCGTGAACGTCGTCCGGATCCCGAACGTGCTGGTGGCGATGCCCCCGACGAACGGGCCCGCGATCACCCCCGTGATCGCGGCCGCGTTCGAGAAGCTGACGGCCTCGCCGCGCCGCTCGGCCGGGGCCCGGGCCGCCACCCAGGCGACGCCGGCGCCCCACACGGCGGCATCGCCGACGCCCTGCACGGCCCGTGCCGCGAGGAGGAGCCAGAACGAGCCCGCGAAGCCGAGTCCGAGCGTCGCGGCCGCCATCGCCGCCCCGCCGGCCGCGACCACGCGGCGGGCGCCGATGCGGTCGGCCAGGTGGCCCACCGGGATCGCGACCACCACGACGGCGAGGCTGAACGCCGCCACGAGCCATCCGGACTCGACCTTGGTCAGACCCAGCTCGGCGCGGTAGTGCGGGATGAGCGGGACGATCGCCGACCACAGGGTCAGATCGACGGCGACGAGCAGCGAGACGAGCGCGATGAGGCGGCGCACGGCGGCCGATGCTACCTGCCCCCGAGCCGTTTACCGGACAGGCATTCAGGGCACCTGGTTTCGCATGTGGCTTCTCCTACTTCTCATCCTCGCCGTGCTCCTCTTCGGCGTCTGGGGAGCGGTGAAGGTCGCCTTCTGGGTGCTTCTGATCGCGCTCGCAGTGGCGGTCGTCGCCGGCTTCCTCGGCCGGGGGCTCTTCACACGGCGGTCGGCGCTGTAGCTACGCCGACTCGTGGTCCCGCGACTGGAGCAGCTCCATGATGCTCCTGCCGCGCGGCGTGAGGCGGACGGTGCGGTCGGTCTCCGACCCGCCGTTCGCCTCGTCCCACTTGTGGCCGTAGCCGATGAGGCCCCGGTGGAAGAGCGACTTCACGGTGATCGGGGCACGGGGGAGGCGCTGGGCGAGGTCGCGCATGCTGACGTCGCGGCCCTCGGACAGCCAGTCCATCACGGCCCGCTGGTTGCGGCTGAGCCGGGGAAGGTCCTCGATGTGATCCGCCTCCGAGATCGAGCGCAGAGGGGCCGCGACGACGGCGGGCGCGGAGAGATCGCCGTTGTGACCCCAGTCGGTCACCGATGCCACGTGCCCCCAGGCAGATTCCACGCTCTCGTTGTGCCGCGTCGCCGGCCCGGGCGCAAGTCCCCGCGAGGTTCCCGAACACAACCTTTACGGCGTCCACGAATACTGGCCAGTAAACGCCCCGGCGCGCGCGGGTTTTCGGGATTACCAGGCGATTCGTCGGCGGCGCGAGGTGAGGATCACGACGGCCTCGGCGAGCCCGGCGACGACCACGATGGCCGCGAGGGTGATGCACACGATGACGGGGTTTCGGAGCATCGCCGGAGGATCGCGTCCGCGCGCGGCGCCGGCGATGGGGGTGGCCCGCCGAGGCCGGGCGGTTAACCCCACGATCCCGTCCCCTCGGACGTATTGACGCGATTTCCGAGGGTCGGTACGCTGGTAATGGTTGGGGGATGAGAGGGCGACCGCTATCCAGACGACGGGCTGCGACCGCAGCGTGGCTCGTGCTCGCGCTGCTCGCGGCGCTGCCTGCGGCTGCGTACGCCGATCCCACCGCGCGCGGCTATGAGCCCAACCCGAACCATCTGAGCGTCGTCGTCACGACCGATCTGGTGTACGTCACCTGGACCGACCCCACGGACGTGCAGCCGGCGAACGTGTTCGCCTACCGGGGTGACGGCTCGGCCTGCCCGACCGGCGCGTCGGATGGGACGCTGATCGGCAGCACGTCCGTCACGAACCACATGATCGACGGCACCGTCGCGGCGGGCCGCTCGTACTGCTACACGGTGCTGGTGGCGGACGCATCCGGCACGCTCCACAAGGTCGGGAGCACCGGCGCGGTGCCGGTGCCGGACCTGAAGGCGCCGCCTCCGGCCGCCGCCCCCAGCTCGGCGCCCGTGCCGCAGCCGGCCGCGGCGAGCGCGGACGGCCTCGGCACGACCCAGAAGAAGGCGATCGCCGGGTCGGCCGGCGGCCTGCTGGCGCTCGCCCTGGTCGTCGTCATCGTGCGGCTCCTGCGGCGGCCGCGACCCGCCCAGACCCGGCCGGTGTGGGGCAGCGAGCTTCGGATGTCCTTCACCGGGCTCTCCGTGTCGGCGCTCATCATCCCGGCGGTGATCGCGCTCGCCTGGGTGCTCGTCGTGACCGCGCTCCTGGTGTTCAGGTAGGCCATTGCAGGATCCCGCCCTGATCCGAGGCATGACCCGGCGCCGGCTGTCACGGCGCGAGCTGCTCGTGCGCGGCGCCGCGGGCGCGCTTGCGATCTCGCCGCTCGCGGCGGCCTGCGGCGGGAGCTCCTCGACGACTCCCGCGAAGGTGGGCGACCCGGCCTGGTGGAGGGAGCAGCGGCCGACCGGGGAGCTCGTCTTCGCCAACTGGCCGCTCTACATCGACTACCGCAACTGGCTGAAGGACCGGCCGACGCTGAACGACTTCTCCCGCCAGTCCGGCATCATGGTGACGTACGAGGAGGTCATCGAGGACAACGCCGTTTTCGCCGAGAAGCTCGCCCGGACGCTCGGCTCCGGCCGGGCCTCGGGCTACGACCTCGTCGTCCTGACGAACAGCTGGCAGCTCACCCAGCTCGTCGAGAGGGGCTACCTGGTCCCGCTCGACCACTCCCAGCTCGGGAACTTCTCCCGCTACGCCAGCCCGCTCGTCCGGAGCCCGGCGTACGACCCCGGCAACAGGTACACGCTGGCGTGGCAGTCCGGCTTCACGGGCATCGCGTACGACTCGCGCAGGATCCGCCGCAAGATCACGAGCATCCACGACCTGTGGGACCCGGCGTTCACGGGCCGCGTCGGGATGATGACGGACCTGAACGACCTCGGCAGCGCCGGCCTGCTCTACAACGGCGCCGACGTCACGAACTCCACGGAGGACGACTGGCACCGCGCGGCCGAGGCGCTCCAGAACCAGAAGGCCCAGGGGATCGTCCGCCACTACTACGACCAGCGCTACATCGACGCGCTCGAGCGGGGCGACATCTGGATCACGCAGGCCTGGTCGGGCGATATCTTCCAGGCTCGGGCGAGCGGGTATCCCTACCTCGAGTTCGTCGTGCCCGAGGAGGGCGTGATGCACTGGACGGACAACATGATGATCCCGATGCACGCCGCCAACCCGCAGAGTGCGATCATGTGGATGGACTTCTACTACCAGCCCGCCGTCGCCGCGCGCGTGGCGGACTGGGTGAACTACATCACGCCCGTGCCCGATGCCCAGCCCATCATCGCAAACGACCTCGACGACCCGGCGGTCGCCGGCAGCCCGCTCGTCTTCCCGACGTCCGGCATCACCGCTCATGACTACCGTGTGTTCTCGAGCCAGCAGGAGTCCCACACCTGGAACCGGCTCTTCGGCTCGATCGCCACGAACGCCTGACCGAGGCCCGTCCCATGCGCCGCCGCATCCCGCAACCGTCCGATGTACGCCACTCCGGGCGCGACGCTACGCCAAACCGGGGATTGCGGGCGGAGCGGCGGGGCGGGAGGATCGAGCGAGTGACGACTGATCGGCGCTCACGCGGGCTCGCCCGGCAGATCGCCCGCGGCGCGATCGAGGGTGACACGGTCCGCCTGCACGGCGCGATCGTCGCCACGCTCGAGCTGTACACGATCGCTGACGCAGCCAGCTACGTGTTCGACACCGCCATCGAGGGGCTGCTCGACCGGCCGGCGCCCAGGCGCGTCGCCGAGGCGGCGATCCGCAGCCACACGACGGCCTACCGCCACGAGGGCATCGCGGGCCGTCGGCGCGCGCTGGCCGCCCGGCGGGCCGAGACCGGCGCCAAGTCCTCGAGCTAGTCGCCGACGCGGGCCGTCAGGGCCACCGCGTCAGTACGGCTCGGAGATGAGCGCGTCGAGCGTCGCTGCCAGGTGGCCGGCGAGCTCGTGGCTCGCGCGCTCGGCCTCCCTGCGCCAGTAGCGCCGCGAGAGCCACCCGTGCGAGGGATCGGCGACCTCGTCGGCAGCCGTGCGGGCGGCCTCGGCCGAGACCATGATCCGCATCACGGCCGGTGCGGTGCGGTTCGTGTCGAGCACGAGGTGAAACCGGGACACGAGCTCGGCGAAGGCGGCTTCCTCGAGCCCGACATGGGAGCGCATGCCCCCGATGGCGGCATCGATGACCTCGATGTTGAGATCGGCGTTCTCGTAGGCGTCGCTCGCGGCCAGCGCAAGCGCGACGGACTCGTAGCGGTGACCCATCCGTTCTGTATCGGCGAATTCCGGAGCGTCCTTGACGGCTGCTTCGTCGTGCTTGGCAACGAGCGCCTACCATGGACCCCCATGCAGGATTCGACCACCACCGAGCTGACGGGCTCCTCCGAGGTCGAACGCGAGCTCGAGGCCTACCGCTCCGAGCTCACCGGCTACTGCTACCGCATGCTCGCCTCTCCGTTCGAGGCGGAGGATGCGGTGCAGGAGACGTTCATCCGCGCCTGGCGGGCGTACGACCGCTTCGAGGGCCGCTCCTCGCTTCGCTCCTGGCTCTACCGGATCGCGACCAACGTGTGCCTCGACATGCTGGGAAGCCGGGAGCGGCGGGCGCGGCCGATGGACCTGGGCCCGGCCGTCGATCCCGATCCGGCCCATCTGAACGTGCTGTCCGAGGCGACCTGGGTGCAGCCGGCGCCCGACGGCATGCTCGTCCCGGAGGGCGACCCGGCCGACGTCGCGGTGGCGCGCGAGAGCATCAGGCTTGCGTTCATCGCGGCGCTTCAGCACCTGCCGGCGCGGCAGCGGGCCTCGCTCATCCTGTGCGACGTCCTGCGCTGGAAGGCGAGCGAGGCCGCCGAGCTGCTCGACACAAGCGTCGCGTCCGTGAACAGCGCGCTCCAGCGCGCGCGCGCGACGCTGGCGGCGGCGGACGCCGTCCCGGGCGATCCGCGCCCACCGCTGGACGACGCCGACGAGGCGCTGCTCGACCGGTACGTGCAGGCCTTCGAGCAGTACGACATGGCCGCGCTCACCTCCCTCATCCAGGAGGACGCGACCCAGTCCATGCCGCCGTACGACATGTGGCTCGCGGGCCGGGAGCACATCTTCGCGTGGTGGCTGGGGCCGGGGATCGGCTGCAAGGGCTCACGCGTGATCCCGGCGCCGGCGGCGTGCGGGTCGCCCGCATTCGGCCAGTACAAACCGGATCCCAACGGCGGCTACGAGCCGTGGGCGCTTCAGGTGCTCGAGCTCTCAGGCGGGCGGATCGCCGAGTTCACGTTCTTCCTCGACACCGAGGCGCTGTTCCCGCTCTTCGGGCTGCCCCCACGGCTCGATCCCTAGGACGCCGGCGACCCCGACGAAGGCGAGCAGGTCGAGCAGGTCGTCGGCCGCGCCGCGGAGCACGAGCCTGCGGCCCGCGCGCCTGACGGCGAGCTGGATCCGGCAGATCGCGTCGATCGCCGCCGCGTCCGCGGCGAGCGCGCCGACGTCGCAGACGGCGACGTCCGCGCCGCTCGTCTCGAGCAGCACGGCGACCTGCCCGCAGAGCGCGGGCACGTCGGAACGGGCGACCTGCCCGGCGACGGCGAAGGCAACTGTGGTCGACCGCGCGGACGGCATCTCCAAGCTAGGACGGCGGCGGCGGCCGGAACTCATCGCCGGCCGACCGATGAGTTTTCCGGGGCCTCGCCGTCTACCCGTTCGAGACCGACCTCGAAAGGACTGATCCCTCCGATGACGATGGACAACCGCACCCGCTGGTTCGCGCTCTACGTGCTCTGCCTCGCGAGCCTCATGATCGTGCTCGATGCGACCATCGTGAACGTCGCCCTGCCGTCGATCCGCAAGGATCTCGACTTCTCGCAGACGTCGCTCGCGTGGGTCGTGAACGCCTACCTGCTCACGTACGGGGGCTGTCTGCTCCTCGGCGGGCGGCTGGGCGACCTCTTCGGCCACAGGCGCCTGTTCCTGATCGGCATCTCGCTCTTCACGCTCGCGTCGCTGGCGTGCGGGCTGGCGACGAGCCAGGAATTCCTGATCGCCGCACGCTCCATCCAGGGCGTGGGCGGCGCGATCGCCTCGGCCGTGTCCCTCTCGCTCATGATGACCCTCTTCACCGAGCCGGCCGACCGGGCCAAGGCCATGGGCGTCTTCGGCTTCGTGGCCGCCGGCGGCGGCAGCATCGGCGTCACCCTGGGCGGCATCCTCACGGATTCGCTCGACTGGCACTGGATCTTCCTCGTGAACTTCCCGATCGGGCTGATCGTGGTCGCCCTGTCGCTGAAGCTCCTGCCCGCCGCCCGGATCGAGGGCGCGCGCGTGAAGCTCGACGTTGCCGGCGCGATCACCGTCACGTCCTCGCTCATGCTCGCCGTCTACGCGATCGTGAACGGCAACCAGGAGGGGTGGACCTCGGCGCAGACGCTCGGCCTGCTCGGCGCGTCGGCCGGGCTGCTCGCCGCGTTCCTCGCGATCGAGGCGCGGGTCGAGTCGCCGCTCATGCCGCTTCGCCTGTTCCGGCTTCGCAACCTCGCCACGTCGCAGGTCGTCGGCATCCTGTGGGCCGCCGCGATGTTCGCGTGGTTCTTCCTCGCGGCGCTCTACATGCAGCTCGTGCTCGGTTACACGCCGCTCGAGGTGGGGCTGGCGTTCCTGCCGGCCAACCTCATCATGGGGGCCTTCTCGCTCGGCCTCTCCGCCAAGCTCGTCATGCGCTTCGGCATCCGGGCCCCGCTGGGCGTCGGCCTCATGATCGCCGCCGCAGGCATGGTGCTGTTCGTCCGCGCCCCCGTCGACGGCAGCTTCGTCGTCGACGTGCTGCCCAGCATGATCCTGCTCGGCCTGGGGGCCGGGACGGCCTTCAATCCGGTGCTGCTCGCGGCGATGAGCGACGTCGACCAGAGCGAGGCCGGCCTCGCGTCGGGCGTGGTGAACACGTCCTTCATGATGGGCGGCGCGGTGGGGCTGGCCGTCCTCGCCAGCCTGGCCCAGTCGCGCACGGACTCATTGCGCTCGTCCGGCGACGGCGTCCTGACGGCGCTCACCGGCGGCTACCACGCGGCGTTCCTGCTCGGAGCGGTGTTCGCGGCCGCCGCGGCCCTTCTGGGTGCCTCCCTCCTCAGGCCGGGCTCGCAGTACGCGGGCCAGGGCCACGAGGGTGCCGCCATGGGCGAGCCGCTGACCGAGGCCGACTGAGCGCGGCCGTACGGTCTGGGGATTCCGCACTCGAATCCCCAGACCGTAGGCCAAGCCAGACGTTCGCCCCAGATTTGTTGCAGATTCCGTTGCGTTTCCGTAGGATCGCTGCGGAATGTCGCTCGATTCGCTCGACCGTCAGCTGATCGCCTCGCTCAAGCTCGACGGCCGGATGAGCTATGCGGAGCTCGCCGGCCGTCTCGGCGTGAGTGAGAGCACGGCGCGCAACCGCCTCGCGCGGCTCGTCGACGCGGGCACGGTCCGGATCCTGCCGATTATCGACCAGACCGAGCTCGGCTACCGCCTGAACGCGTGGATCGGCGTCCGCTGCCGGCCGGGCGCATTCCGCCGAGTCGCCGAGGAGCTGGCAGGGTTCCACGCCGTCCGCTACGTCGGCGCGTGCACCGGTGCCTACGACGTGATCTGCGAGGCGGTCTTTCTTTCGCAGGAGGAGATGCTGCGGTTCCTCGAGAGCGAGCTCCCGACCGTCGACGGCATCACGAGCACGGACTCGTCGATCGTGCTCGAGATGGCGAAGCTCGGCTACGAGTGGGAGTTGCGGGAGGAGGATGCGCGGCCGGGCCGCGGGGAGCGAGAGACCGGACCGGCAGGAACGCATGGCGCGCGCGATGCCGAGCCTGGCGACCAAGGGGGTCGACCATGAGCGTTGACGGGTTGGAGCACGAGACGGGCGGGGGGCCCAGGGTCTTCAGCAGGAGCGCAACCGGGCTCGTGCGCGAGGCGTCGCTCCGCGACGTGCTCGCGTTCAACGTGAACATGCAGAACGTCACGATCGGCGTGATTTTCTCGCTGCTTTTGATCCCACCGCTGTACCCCGGCGCGAACATCTACCTCTCGACGCTGATCGCACTCGTCGCTGCCGTGCCGGTCAGCCTCGTCTACGCCAAGCTGTCGGCGGCGTATCCCCGGTCGGGTGGCGACTACGTCTTCGTCTCCCGGATCCTGCACCCGGCAGTCGCGTTCACGTCCAACTTCTCCTACTGCGTCTGGGGGACCTTCTACATCGGCGTCTCCGGTGTCTTCCTCGGCGTGTACGGGATCGCGCCGCTTCTGCGTGTCCTCGGCGCGTACGAGAACAGCACGCGCCTGGCCGATGCCGGCAACTGGTTCGCGCGCGACAACGGCAAGTTCGTCATGGCTGTCACCGTGATCTCCGTCTTCTCGCTCATCTTCATCTTCGGCGGCCTCAGGCTCTATTTCCGCATCCAGGCCATCAACTTCGTGATCGCCTCGGCGGCGCTGGGGGTCGTGATCGTCTGGGCGCTGCTCGCCTCGCGCGGGACGGCACTCGGACACCTCGACGACCAGATTCGAGGCCTCGGCGGGAAGTCGATGTCGCCGCTGGCGAACGGCGCGGGATCCGACGACTTCTCGCTGCGACAGACGATCTACGCCTCGATCTGGCCGTGGCTCGCCTTCAACTCGGCCATCTACTCCACGTATATGGGCGGCGAGGTCAAGCGCGCCGATCGGACGCAGGTCGCTGGCATCATGGGCGCCCTGGGATGGGCGGGCGCATGGACGATGGCGGCGACGTTCGCGATGCTGCACCTCTTCGGCAACACGTTCTGGGCCAACCTCGGAAACGCCGATCCGGCGGTCTACAACCTCTCGACGACCCCGACGTTCGCTGAGGTATCGGGATACGCGATCGGGAACGTTGTGATCGCGTGCGTCGTGCTGATCGGATTCGTGCTGTGGTCATACGTCTGGATCGCGCCGTACACCGTGCTCGTCACCCGCAGCATGCTGGCCTGGTCGCTCGACCGGCTTGCACCGGCCAGGCTCGCGGAGGTGAGTGAGCGCTACCACTCCCCGGTGGTCGCGCTTGTCGTGATCTTCGGGCTGGGGGTGGTGACGTCGGCGTTCTACGCCTACGGCAAGCTCTCGGTGCTCTCGGGGACGGTAGGCATCACTGCCTCGATGATCGTTGTCGCGCTCGCGGGGATCGCGTTCCCGTATAGGAACACGGAGGCATGGCGCTCGTCGCCTGCATCCGGTCGCACCTTCGGGGTCCCGACGATCACGCTGGTCGGATTGGTGGCGCTGCCACTGCTCGCCCTGATCGAGTGGGCCCTGCTGGAGGACGTGAACTCGGGAACGAGCATCGACGGGAACCCGCGCATCCTCGAGTACGCGATCGGGATCTTCCTCGTCGGCCTGCCGCTCTACTACCTGATCCGAACCTTCCAGCGTGGCCGGGGCGTCAACGTCGACCTCGCCTACAAGGAGATCCCGCCCGAGTGACCCCGGCCCCGATCTCAGACGCCGAATACGGGAGCCGCCTCGATCGGGTGCGTGCCGGGTTGGCCGACGCCGACCTTGCCGGACTGATCGCCTACGGAGCTCACCGCGACTACCACCCAGCCGATCTGCGCTACCTGGCCCGATGGTACTGCGTGGAGGAGGAGCAGGCCGCGCTGTTCATTCCGGTCTCGGGACCCACGACGCTTCTGACCGACGCGGCGTGGGATATCGAGCGGGCCGAAGCCGAGGCGTTCGCGGACGAGATGCGACACTCGCGCGACCTCGGCTCGGCGCTGGCGGCGCTCGTCGCGGGTGCTGGGGCGGCGGGCGCTTCGATCGGCATTGCCGGGTTTCCGGTCTTCCCGGCTCCGGCGTACCTGACCCTCCGCGAGCGGCTTCCCGACGCGCGGTTCGTCGATGCGTCCGAGTTGACCGCGAGCCTGCGGATGGTGAAGAGCCCGGCTGAGCTCGACTTGATGCGCGAGGCCTCGCACATCAGCGACGAGGCGATGCGGGCCGGGCTCGCCGTGGTCGAGGACGGGGCAACCGAGACGGCTGTCGCGGCCGCCGCCGAGGCCGTCATTCGGGCGGCCGGTGCCGAGCCGTCGTTCGTGACGGAGATGGGAAGCGGGGCACGCACGGCGCTCGGGACATTCCTGCCGGGCCCGCGGACGCTCTCCACCGGTGAGTTGGCGGTGCTCGACTGCGGCGCCCGGCTCCACGGTTACCACGGCGACATGTGTCGCACGGTCGTCGTCGGGGAGCCGTCGGCCGAGCAAAGGCGGAAGCTCGAGGCGGTCCAGGGCGCGGTCGGAGATGCCATCACGGCGGTGAGGCCCGGTGTCACGGTCGGCACAATCCGGGACGTCGCCGCCGGCTCGATCTCCGAGGCCGGCTACGGCGACAACTGGTGGGACGCGTTCATGCCGCATGGAAACGGAGCGGGCCAGCATGAGCCGCCAAACGCCAAGGATCACCCCGACATGGCATTGGAGGAGGGGATGGTCCTCTGCATCGAGCCCGGCATCACCGTACCCGGCGAGGGCGCGGTGATCATCGAGCAGATGATCGCCGTGGCTGCCGACGGCGCCGAGGTGCTGAACGCGCTCCCGACGAATATGTGGGACCGGGCTTGAAGTTGAAAATGGAGCTGCCCGCGATGGGCGTCGAGGCAGAGGTGACACTGCTCACCGATGCCGCGCCGCGCGTGTCGCAGGCGATCTACGACGTGCTCGCCGAGCCGCTCGAGACGCACACCTCGCATGCCTGTTTCGACGGGCACGAGATCTTCTGCTTCCTGCCGCCGTTCCCCGAGCCGCCGCCGATCGAGAACCGCACGATGCGGCCCCTTCCTGGCGAGGTGATGTTCTTCTATGCCGCACCGAACCAGTTCGCCTGCATGGGTGAGGACCGGCTGAGCGGCGGGTCGGGCGCTGTCCACGAGCTCGCGGTCATGTACGGCGACGTCGACCTGCGACACTTCTGGGAGGAGGGCGTGCACGGCTCGCTGGTCGGCCGGGTGACGGCCGGGCTCGACGAGCTCGCGGCCGCCTGCCGGCGGACGCTGGACGAGGGGCGGACGCCGCTTCGGATCCGGCGCGCGAGCTGACTACTCGCCTACGCGAACCGGCGGGCGGCGGCCAGGTCGACGGTCTGCGCCGGAGAGTCGCCGAAGCGCCACACCTGCGGCCGCCCCGTGGGAGGCACGATCACCGCGATCGTGCCGAGCCCGGCTCCGGAGTCGTCGACCGCGCTCGTGTAGTGGATCCCGAGGTCGTAGTCCTCCTTGCGCGGGGCGCCGCTCGACGTGGTCGGCTGGCGCGCCTCGCGGAGCGCCTCCTGCGCGAGCAGGTGGGGGAAGTTGAACTCGCCGCCGCCGCCGACAGACGAGATCAGGCTGAGCCCGGGCCGGATGCGCTCGATCAGCTCGAGGTTGATCCCGTGCTTCGATCCGTGGTGGGACACCTTGAGGACGTCGGCCGCCAGGGTATCGCCGCCCTGGGCCATCCGCAGGGCCGCGTACACCGGCGACGGGTTCGCCACCAGCTCGGGGAAGTCTTCGACCACCCCGGCCCACGCCAGGGTCTGGGCGTCGCCGCCGAGGATGAGCCGCCGCGCCGGCGCCGGCGCGCCCTGCGCCCTGGCGACGGCGGACGGGAACTCGAGCGCCAGCACGATCGACGCGTTGTTCGCATCGACGCCGTAGGTGTCGAAGCGGTTGCGGAGCTGGATCGACGGCGAGAGCGCCTCCACCTTCACGGCGTCGATCCAGCGCGTCGTCCCGCTCGTCGGCTGGGCGATGGGAACGGCGTGCTCGTCGACCGTCGCCATCAGCTCGAAGTACGTCTGCGAGGTGTAGAAGAACCCGCTGTCCCACAGCTCACCGATCTCGTCGTGGTGCAGGTCGAGCAGCTCCGGCATGCCCCCGATGTGGTCGTTGTGCGGGTGGGTGGCGACGACGAGCGGGATCCCGCCGATCCGCGGGCCCAGCGCCGGGTGCGCCCTGAGCGCGGCGATCAGCGCGGGCAGCTTGCGGGTCGTGGCGACGTCGACCACGAGCATGCGCCGGGTCCCGCTCTGCTCCGGGAGGAGGACGAGCTGCGTATCGCCGTCGCCGACGTTCAGCAGGAAGTGCACGAGCCGGTCACCGGTGCACTGGGCCACGAAGTCGCCGGCGGTCAGGCGGCCCGCCGGGATGGGGTCGGGAACGGGCATCGATCAGTCGCCCACCCGGCGGCGGCCGGCGGCGGTCAGGTATGCGGCCTTGGCGGCGTCCCGCGCGTCGGCGGTGACGTCGAACACCGGCCCCTTCAGCCAGCGCGAGATCGGGCTGCGCGGCCCGGGTACGCGCCGCCGGATCGTCGTCCGGGCCGCGAAGGCGTCGCCCTCGCGGAGCGGCCGGTCGCGCACCCGCTCCGGCAGCCGGGCGATCGCCAGATACGCGGCGAGGCGCGCCTGGTCGACGTCGACGGCGACGGGCTCCGCGCCGCGAAACCGGAGCCGCCCGCGCTCGTCCGCGTCGGGCCACTCCGAGATCAGGAGCGTCACGACCCCCTGGCTCACCTCGTCGACCGTGATGTAGGAGAGCTCCGCCAGGTCGTCGATCCCGGGCGTCCTCCTCACGTGGCCCGCGACCGGGCTGCCCCGGCCTTTCACGGGATGGGGGAGCCTGGGATTCCAACGGCGGTCCTGCGGCAACGGTTTGCGCATTCTCCCACCCGGGTAGCCGGAGAGCGTCTTTCGATCCTCATCCTGGAGGGAGCAGAGCATGGCATGGGTGATCCTGGCAATCGTTGTCGTCCTCGCACTCGTGGTGGTTGGATGGCTGTGGACGCGCCTGCGACGGACGGAGCATCTTCAGGACCGGTTCGGGCCGGAGTACGCCCGCACGGTCGATGAGCACGGCGACGCCCGGGCTGCCGAGAAGGAGCTCGCGGAGCGCGAGTCGCGGCGCGAGAAGTTCGACATCCGCCCGCTGGCGCCCGAGTCGCGGGCCCGCTATCTCGAGCGGTGGAAGGACGTGCAGGCCCGGTTCGTGGACGACCCGGCGCCTGCGGTCGCCGACGCCGACCGGCTGATCGGCGAGGCGATGCGCGAGCGCGGGTATCCCGTCGACGACTTCGACCAGCGCGCGGCCGACCTGTCCGTCGACTATCCGGACGTGGTCGAGAACTACCGTGCCGGCCACTCGGTTGCCGCCGGCAACGGCAGCGCCGACACCGAGGACATGCGCCAGGCGATGGTGCATTACCGCAGCCTGTTCGACCGGCTGGTCGAGCGTGAGGAGACCGCCGAGCCGGCGGGGGTAGAGCGATGAGCACGGGCGAAGTGCTCTTCGATCACTCGGGCGAGGACTATCGCTCGCGGTGGCACGACATCCAGGCCGAGTTCGTCGACCATCCGCGTCAGGCGGTCGAGGAGGCGGACGGGCTCGTCTCCGAGGTGATGCAGGAGCTGTCCAAGGTCTTCACGGACGAGCGCCGCAAGCTCGAGGCGCAGTGGGGCACGGGCGAGGATGCCGACACGGAGGACCTGCGCGTCGCGCTCACCCGCTACCGGTCGTTCTTCGAGCGGCTGCTCGCCGTCTGACCCGGTCGACCGCTGCCGGGTCTGAGCCGGCTTCCGTAAACTGTCAACCTCGCTGGCCCGCCGACACGGGCCGCGAGCGCACCGCGCCTCGTCCGCCGGGCCGACCAATCGGAACCTGGTCTGGGCTCGCACGTTGCCGCCGTGAGCGACGCCCAGGTCTAGGCGGAGGGCGCCGCTCCGGGCAGCGGCGCCCTCCATCGCCGGCCGGTCAGCGCGCGGCCAGCCCCACCGTGCCCGCCGGCAGCGACCCGACCGACCCGGCATGATGCAGGCTCCCGCCGGAGCCGATATGGAACCCCTCGATGCGGCCGAGGCCGTCCGCCAGGACGTAGAGGAACCCGCCGGAAGGGGTCACCGCCTCATCAAGCGGGTGGCTTCCGGGGCCCGTGTCGCCGGCGATCCCGCCTCCCACCAGCGAGATCGTGCCGTGCTGGATCCGGTATGCGGAGACGTTGCCGCTCCCGGCGTTCGCCGTGAAGGCGAAGCGGCCGTTCGGCGTCACGGCGACCCAGCAGGCGGCCTGCTGATGGTTCTCGGTCGCGGTGGAGGTCGCGGTGAGCGCGCCGGACGCGGCCACCGCGTACGACGTGGCGCCGCTGCTCGGCGGGATGCTCGCATCGGACACGACCAGCGCACCGGTCCGGGCGAACGCGAACCCGAACGGGGTGCCCCCGACGGAGGCGTGCGAGACGGCGTGGGCCAGGGCGCCGCGGGCGCGGATGCGGAACGTGTCGATCGTCCCCGACGTCTTGTTCGTCACGACGAGGACGTTTCCCGCCGGGCTCAGCCCCACCTGCGCCGGATCCCTGTCGAGCGCCGCGAGGTGCCGCCAGGCGCCATGGATGCGGGCGATGCCGGCGCCGGTCACCCGGAAGCCGACCACGCTGGGAGTGGTTCCGGCGTTCAGGACGTACACGCGGGCGCGGCCCGCGGCGACGCTGATCGGCAGGTCGCCGCCGGACCGCACGACCTGAAGGCGATGCAGGTGCGCCCCGGACACCCGAAAGACGGTGAGCGTGTCGCTGCCGGCGTTCACGGCATAGAGCCGGCGACCGTCAGGACTGAGAGTCAGCGCGCCCTGCGACCCGAGGTTGGCGCCCGTGCCAACGCCCCCGGTGGGGAACGTGTGCCGGCGGACGAGATGCCCGTCCACCCCGCGGTGGAACGCGATCACCCTGTTCCCGCCGGTGCCGTTCGAGAGCGTGAACACGGCGCCTCGGGAGTGCGCCAGCGCGCTCGCCGGGAAGAGCAGTCCTGCCATCCCGAGCATGATCACGATGGCTCGCTTCACGATGCCTCCTCCGTTGGTGGTGTCGCTCCACGGTAGGACTGAGGCCTTGTGAGGGTCTTTCGCATTCCTTACAAAAGCCGGAATTCGTGGCGTCCGCCGCGGCGCCGCACGCGGGCGGCAGGCGATACTTGGCACATGGACTCGACAGCGACCGCCCAGATCCTGGTCGTCGACGACGAGCCCATCGTGCGCGACGTGGTGTGCAGATACCTCGAGCGTGAGTCCTTCCGGACGATCGAGGCGGCGAACGGCGACGAGGCGGTCCGGGCCCTGGAGGCCGAGGACGTGCAGCTCGTCGTCCTCGACGTGATGCTGCCCGGGCAGGGCGGCCTCGAGGTCTGCCGGTGGATCAGAGCCCGGTCCGATCTCCCGGTGATCATGCTGACCGGCCGCGGCGAGCTCACGGATCGGATCGTCGGGCTCGAGCTGGGCGCCGACGACTACGTGACGAAGCCGTTCTCGCCGCGGGAGCTGGTGGCCCGGATTCGGACGGTCCTGCGCCGGGCAGGTGCCCGCGCCGGCGCCGACGGGCGGATCGAGCACCCCGGGCTCACGGTGGATCCGGCGACCCGTGAGGTGGTGGCGGCCGGCACGCCCGTCGATCTCACGGTGCGGGAGTTCGACCTGCTCGAGTTCCTGTGCCGCCATCCGCGTCAGGTGTTCTCGCGCGAGCAGCTCATGGACGCGGTGTGGGGCTACCGGTCGGCGCGGGACACGGGCACCGTCACGGTCCACGTCCGCCGCTTGCGGGAGAAGCTCGAGTCCGACCCCTCCGCGCCGCAGCACCTGCAGACCGTGTGGGGCGTCGGCTACCGGTTCGCACCGTGATCGGCGTCGCGCTCAGCGCCACCGCCCTGGCCTTCGTCCTGGGGGCGGCGATCGCGATTGCCGCCAGCACGCCGCGGACGCTTCGCGGCCAGCTCGTGGTCTTCGCCGTCGCGATGCCGCTGGTCCCGCTGGCCGTCGTGCTGGCGTCCGGCGCCGTGATGTTCGACTCCGAGCACGACCTCGCCGTCCTCGGGGTCGCGGCTGCCTCGTCGACGGCGGCGGTGATCGGCGCGCTGCGCTTCGCCCGTTCCATCACCGCCGGGCTCGGCCAGCTCCGCGCAACGGCGCTCGGGATCGCGGCGGGCCGACTCTCTCTGCGGGCGCCGGTCGGCTCGTCCACCGAGCTCACCGACGTGGCGGAGGCGTTGAACGAGATGGCCCAGAACCTGGAGCGGCTCTTCGACGTCCGCCGCGAGCTGGTCGCCTGGGCGAGCCATGACCTGCGCACGCCGCTCTCCGCGCTCCAGGCGATGCTCGAGGCGATCGACGACGGGCTCGTCCCGCCCGAGCACTACCTCCCGGCCATCCACGAGCAGGTCAGAGCCATGGCCGTGCTCATCGACGATCTCTTCGAGCTCGCACAGCTCGACGCCCGGACGGTCTCGCCGGACGGGGAAACGGCGTTGCATCCGGTGGTCGAGACCTGCCTGCGCGGGCTTCAGGCCGAGGCGGCGGCTCGGCGCGTGCGGCTCGAAGCCCGGCTCCCGTCCCACCTGCCGTACGTCCAGTGCGCTCCGAGCAGCGTCGAGCGCGTGCTCCTCAATCTGCTGACGAACGCGCTGCGGCACACCCCGTCGGACGGCTCGATCGCGATCGTGGCGCAGGGGGCGGCTGACGCGCCGGAGGTGGTCGTGACGGTCGAGGACACCGGCAACGGGCTCTCCCCACAGGCGCTCCAGCGCATGTTCGAGCGGTTCTGGCGCGCCGACGAGGCCCGCACGCGCGACGGCGGAGGAGGCGCCGGCCTCGGGCTGGCGATCGCCCAGGGGCTCGTCGAGCACCACGGCGGCCGGATCTGGGCCGAGAACCGCGTCGGTGGGGGCGCCAGCGTGAGCTTCACGCTTCCAGCCGCGCAGGCGTGAGCACCGACCGCCGTGGCGCCGGCGATGGGTTAGCCTCGGGCCGCGAGACGACGAGGAGGGTCATGTGAGCGGGTACAAGGTGGCACAGATCGACGAGATCGAGGAGATCGACGACGGCCGGTGTCCGTGGCGGCCGGTGCGGCACCACCTGGGCATCACGTCCTTCGGGGTGAACGCGTTCACCGCCAAGGACAGCGGCGACCGGATCATCAACGAGCACGACGAGGAGGGCGAGCACGAGGAGCTCTACCTCGTCCACACCGGCCGGGCCCGCTTCGAGCTCGACGACGCGTCGGTCGACGCGCCGGCCGGGACGCTCGTCTTCGCCGAGCGCGGTGTCAAGCGCACGGCGTTTGCCGAGGAGCCGGGGACGACGCTCTTCGCGCTCGGCGGCGAGCCGGGGAAGGCCTACCACCCCCACGGGTACGAGCTCTGGGCGCCGCTCAACCCGCTGTTCCAGGCGGGGAAGTACGCCGAGGTCGCCGACCGCGGCGCCGCGCTGGCCGACGCCCACCCGGAGTACGGGGAGCTCGCCTACAACATCGCCTGCTGTGAGAGCCTGGCCGGGAGGAAGGCTGACGCGATCCGGCACCTGCGCATGGCCATCGAGGCCCACGAGCCCTTGCGCACGTTCGCGGCCGAGGACACCGACCTCGAGGCGATCCGTGACGAGCCCGAGTTCAAGGAGCTGATCGGCTAGCGCTATCCCCGCACGACGAAGTCAGCGGTCCAGACGCACGCCCCCGGGTGCCCTCCGAACCGGCCGCAGTCCCGGCCGATCCCGACCCAGCGGAACCCGCCCGAGAGCACGATCGCCCGATGGACCGGGCTCGCGAGCCACGCGGCGACGGTCGCCTCGGCGCTCGCCCGGGCTCCGACGCCCCACGCGAGCGTCTCGGCGCCCCTCCACCAGTGACCGTTCACGAATCCCGAGCGGACGATGCGGTTGGTGATCGTCGAGCCGGTGGGACTGGTGTGTGCGAAGTAGTTGCGCGTCACCATGTCCGTCGAGTGCCGCAGGGCGGCAAACCGCAGCGCCGAAGCGGCGAGGAGCTTGTGGATCCCGTGGACGGCGCGAACGTGGTTGATGGCCCGCAGGAGCTCCTTCCGCGGCGGCGTCGTCGCCGCCGACGCGACCCCGCTCGCGGCGAGGACCGCCCAGAGCGCGAAGAGACACAGCACGACACGGACCACGCGTCGCCGCATGGGACCACCTCCCTCTCAGCGGCCGTCCCTGAGCGCTGGAGCCGGGACGCCCAACAAACCCCGTCGGATCCCGCGGCCGAAATGTGCCGCGGCGATGTCGGAGGGTATGCGCCGCTGCAGACCCTGACATCCCCCAAAAGCGGTACTCCGCTTCGTCGATCGTCCGGGGCGCCCCGCTTTCGATGATCGGGCGGAGTGGCGGCCGTCCCCGCGCAGCACCCGCTTCGAGTGAAGCGCGCCGAGGTGCGTGGCCTCGACCCGGCGGCATCCACGCCGGCGGTCGAACGCCACACCCCGGCTGCCGGGTCCGGACGGCCACGCTGCCCGAGCCCGAGCACGGGCTCTCAGAGGAGGTGCTGGCCGGCACGGACACGTACTTCGGCCCCGGCCGTCCCGGATCGTCCGGACGCCGTCAACGGCGGCGGCCGGCGCTACCTCGCGAGCCGCGCGACGACCCGGTGGAGCCCCACGCCTGCCACCGCGAGCGCCGGCGCCCACACGACCGCGATGATGCCCAGCGCCGAGAGCCCGTCCATGAACCGGCCGGCGACGGCCATCGCCAGGCAGAGGGCGGCGCCGAGGGAGACGCAGCCGGTCCAGACGGTCTTGAAGACTTGCCCGGGCGTCGCGTGCATGCGCGGGTCATCGGCAGTGGGCACGCAGCAGATGAACCGGAACCGCACGACCCATCGACCACTCCGCGGGCGCCCCGGCCGGGATGGCGGCGGGTGTGTCTGGGTATGTATGCGGTCGCGGAGGCCGTGCGGTAGCGTGTGGATCGGAGGTGGGGGTTGCCCGCGAGGAGGCGCGAGGTCACGGGAACGTGGAAGGCCGCGCTCGGCGCGTCGGCCGTCCTTGCCACGGGTGCGGGCGTGCTCGCCGCTCCCGCCGCCGGCGCGACCGCTGCGCCGGTCGAGCGGGCCTCGGCGACCGCCGTCGCCATCCTGACTCCGGCCGGGCGCGCCGCGGACGGCACCCCGACCGTGTTCGCCTCGCAGGCTCCGGTCCCGAGACACGGGTACCGCTACCCCGACGACGGCTCGCTGGTTCGAGTCGGCCATGTGACGGCCTCGGCGGACCGCGGCTCCGGCGATGAGCTGGAGGCCAGTGGCGCGGTCGTCCTTCGCTCCGTGGAGCTCTTCGGCGGCCGCCTCGAGGTCGACATCATTCGCGCCCGAGCGTCGCTGACGGCGAGCGACGGGGCGGTCGCCGACGGCTCCGGCGCGCACCTCGTCCATGTCCGCCTGGACGGCGCTCCCGTCGAGCTCGTTCCGGGCGAGAAGCTCTGGGTGAAGGGCTGGGGCTACGCGGTCGTCGACGATCCGGTCGCCCGCAGCGACTCGGCCGGCGCCGGCGACACGCTGGCCGGGCTACGGCTGCACCTCACCTCGGCGCACGCCGGCCTCCCCGCCGGGACCGACATCCTCCTCGGACGCGTTCACGCTGACCTCGAGCACGTGCCGCCTGCGCCCGCGTCGGATCCCGGCGGCTCCGGCGGGAGCGGCACGACCGGCACGGTGCCCGATCGGCAGGCGAAGCTGCCGCGGCACCGCCACGGGATGTCACAGGCCCCGGACGGTCGTCGCCACGGCTCGCATCAGGCAAAGCACCGCAGGCATCCATCGCGACCGCCCGCCCCCGTCATCCATCCCGTGACGCCGCCGCTTGACGCTGCCCAGGGCACGGGAGCTCGCGCCGCGATCGTCCGAGCAGCGCTGGCCCAGGTCGGGTGGCCGTACGTCTGGGGCGGCGAGAGCCGCACGGAGGGCGGGTTCGACTGCTCGGGCCTCGTCGACCATGCCTACGCCCGCGCGGGGTACCCGCTGCCCGGGCGCCCGACGGCGGAAGTCCTGTGGGCGATGTCCGTCCCGCTCCGACCGGCCGACCTGCGGCCCGGCGACCTGGTGTTCCTGGGAGCGCGCTCGGGCCTCGCCCACCACGTCGGGCTGTACGCGGGCGGCGGTCTGGTCATCGCCGCACCGCATCGCGGCGCACTGGTGTCGATCGAGCCGCTGGCCACCGTCCCGTGGGACGGCTTCGGCCGCATCCTGAAGGCGCCGCGCGGCCGGATCGTGGACGTCCGCCTCCTCTCCGGCAGCGATCGCCGCCCGGCCCTCCAAGGACGGCACGACGTGCCCGCGACGGCGACGGCCGTCCCCACGCCGGGCGCCCCGCCGACCACCTTCACGGCGCCGCCACCACAGCGACCGGCCCCGTCTCCGGCTCCCCCGAGGCGGCGGCATGGAGTCGATCGCCAGGCGGCGCTCCAGCGCGAGGAGTTCCGGCATTGGGGGATCAGCCTCCTCGCGAGCTTCCGCGGCGCGGGCCGATAGACGCCGGTCACCGGTCGGATGACCGTGAGCATTCGTCAAGGCCCATGGCGGAGACGACAGGGCGGCCGCTGCCCGCGACCGGCATCTACCGCGAGTCGGGACGGCCAGATTCGAACTGGCGACCGAGCCCGACCTTCTGCGCCAGCGGCTCGAGGCCCAAGATCGCCCAGGTCGCGGAGCACCTCGGTTTCGCCCGGTCTGACCTCGAGCAGTTCAACGGCAATCTTGAAGGCGCGATCCGCGCCGCTGTTACGAGACGGCGCGAGCAGCTCCTTGCCGACGAGCGGCGCTTGGCCGCGTTCGACTTACCAGTGGACAGGCCGGCGAAGCCGCCCCAGACCTACGCCGCGCCGCGTCCGCCGCGGCAAGGATCGCGCTGGATGCCCAGCAACCTCTTTGAGTCGGTGGAGCCGATGACGCCAATGGCGGAGGCGATCTCCGAGGCGCGGACTGAGCTTCTCGAAGCCGGTGCGTCTGGAATCGATGTGATCGGCTTGCCGTGGCTGTCCGGCCGGGGATCACCGAGGCATTCGAGGTAGTGGGTCGGGCGGGGCATCCGTATTCGTAGTGGCGAAGCTCGACGGCCTCTCCCGCTCGCCGTTGGACTTTGCGGCGGCGGCGAAGACACGTGGGACGAGCAGCGCCATAGCCGTACGGTGACTAGGATCGGGCTTGGATGGCTGAGGATCGTGCAACAGAGGGGCTGCGGCTGAAGGGGAGGGTGGCTCTTGTTACTGGCGCGAGTCGCGGTGGTGGCAAAGGGATCGCAGTCGTGCTTGGTGAGAAGGGGGCGACTGTTTACGTCACAGGTCGGAGCGTGCGTGGTCAGCCGACGACGCTTGATCGTCCCGGTACCATCGAAGACACGGCCGAAGAGTTGACCGCACGCGGCGGCGTTGGGATCGCCGTTCGCTGCGACCACACCGACGACGCACAGGTCGAGGCGCTCTTCGACCGGATCCGCCGCGAGCAGGGGCGGCTAGATCTGCTCGTCAACAACGCTTGGAGCGGCTACGAGATCGCCCCATACGGTGACCTGCCATTCTGGGAGATCGAGTGGCGGCACTGGGATCTGATGTTCGGCGGCGGGCTGCGGGCGACGGCGCTCGCTTCGACGCTGGCCGCCCCGATCATGATCAAGGCGGGGTCGGGGTTGATCATCAATATCACCTGGGTGCTTGACCGCCCCCACGGCCACGCCTTCTACGAGGTGGTCAAGAACGCGACCAACAAGCTGACCGAGCAGATGGCAGACGATCTGCGGCCGCTCGGTATCGCCTGCATAGCCGTATCACCGGGGTTCATGCGCCTTGAACGGATGGATCTGACGCCGGAGGTGGCCGCGAAGGCCGAGTCGGCGGAGTTTCCGGGCCGCGCAATCGCAGCGCTGGCAGCCGACCCGAACGTGATGGCGAAGTCCGGCGGCGTCTTCATCACGCCCGCGCTCGCCCGCGAGTACAGCTTCACCGACGTTGACGGGAAACAGCAATCCGCCTTCTGGAATGAACACTGGGCAGGCACCTGGTAGAAGGACCTGGCGCGGTGAGGGCGGCTGCTCAGCCAGAACCGGATTCAGTGTGCCGTGCACTGCACCGTGGGAGCCGTCCGAACACGTTGGGGTAGATCTCCAGGCCGAACACGCTGAAGCGGTGCGTCTTCCGTGTGTCTCACCGACCCTCCGGCTGGCCTTCGGCGTTCCATCTGATCGACGGAAACGGCTCAACCGAGCCGATTCTGCTAGTCGGGACGGCGAGATTTGAACTCGCGACCCCCTGCTCCCAAAGCAGGTGCGCTACCAGGCTGCGCCACGTCCCGCGTCTCAGCCTGCCAGTGTATGCGATGGGGCGGCGCCGCCTGCTTGACCGGTTCCCGCGCGCTTGGTACCGTCGGGCTGTGCGCGCTCGGCTGCTCCTCGTCGCGGTCGTCTCGGCGGCGGCCTTCGCCGGCGCCGGGTCAGGCGCCGCCCGCGCCGCCGGCGGCTTTGCGACCGAGCAGCTGTGGCAGGCGGGGGCCGACGACTGGGAGCCGACCGTGGCGACCGACCCGTCCTCGGCCTACGTCTACCAGGTGACGACCCGGTACGGCGGCCAGAAGGCCTGCGGCAAGGGGCTGGGACACTGCCTCCTCGTGCGTGCTTCCGCGGACCGCGGTGCGACATGGGGGACGGCGCGACGACTCCCCGCGACGCCCAACACCACCGCCCAGAACGATCCCGAGGTGAAGGTCGCGTCGGACGGCGTCGTATATGCGGCCTGGATGAACGATTTCGACGTGATGTTCGCGCGGTCGGTCGATCATGGCGCCACGTGGAGCAGTCCCGTGAACCTGCGCCTCCAGTCGGGGCTGCACTTCACGGACAAGCCGATCCTCGCGATCTCGCCGAGCGGCACGGACGTGTACATCGCGTTCAACTCGAGCGACTCGTACGTCGCCACGAGCCACGACCACGGGAACACGTTCGCCATCTCGAGCCCGACGAACGCGGACGGCCTGTACTGGTTCGCCGAGCAGGGCGCCGTGGCTCCCGACGGGACGGTCATGTTCGGCGAGAGCGCCGAGGAGCAGTCCGGTCTCGGACCGGTTCAGCTCGCGATCGTGCGCTCGCCGGACGGGGGCGCGCACTGGTCCACGACGTTCATCGGCACGAGCCAGGAGCGGCCCCCGTGCACGACCTCGACGTGCCCCGTCGACTTCTACGGCCCGCAGACGGCGGTCGCCGTCGACACGTCGGGCACGGCGCTCGCCGTCTACGGGGCGAACAGCACGCCGGACGGGCCGATGTCGCTGTTCTCCCGCACCTCCACCGACGACGGTGCGACGTGGAGCGCGCCGCGCCTCGTCTCCTCCGCCGGCTCCGCCGTCGGAGCAGACTTCCAGCAGCTTGCCGTCGGCCGGACCGCGGGCGACTTCCGCATGGTGTTCATGGATGACCGAAACGGCCCGGCGGCCTGGAACACGTGGTTCGTGAAGGCCTCCGGAACCGGATGGTCGGCGCCGGTGCGGCTGTCCAACGCCACGGCGGGTGCGCCGTACAAGTCGGCCGCCGGGTTCGTGCAGCCGTACGGCGACTACCTCGGATACGCCGTCGACCGCAACGGCACCGACTACGCCATCTGGGGCGAAGGCTCGTCGTACGCCGGCCCCGGCGGGGCGTGGTTCACGCGCGACTGACGCCTACGGCTCGATGACCACCGGCGTCCCCGGGCGCACGTAGCGCTTGAGGACGCCGAGCGCCGCCGACGAGACGCGCAGGCAGCCGGCCGACGCGGCGGTGCCGAGCGACCAGGGCGTGTTCGTGCCGTGGATGGCGAGCTGATCGCCGCCCGACCAGCCGGGCGGGAGGTTGGGCTGGTGGCCGGAGAGCCCGAACGCGTACCACCCGAACGGGCCGCCCGGGTCGCCGGTCGCGATCGGGTCGGTCACGCTGAAGCGACCCATGGGCGTGGGGGAGGCCGGCGCGCCGATCGCCGCGACGAACGACCGCACGAGGGCGTTCCCGCGCATCAGGTTCACGCGCCGGCGGGAGAGATCCGCCTTCACCCAGATCCGGCTCTTCACCGTCCGGCGGCCGCGCAGCGACACCCAGCCCGTGCGGCCGTTCGGGCGCCACGGAAGGATCACCCGCGCCCAGCGGCCGTCGTGGGACAGCTGCACCGCCCAGAGCCAGGTCGCCGTCCCGAGCGGCGTGCGCCCGGGCAGCGTGCCGGCGATGCGCCCGTTCGGCCGGGCCCGCACGACGGCGCCGTTCCCGGCGTCGACGAGCGTGAAGACGTGGCGGGCCTTCGCGGGCCGCGGGGCCGGCGCCTCCGCGGTTCGCACAGGCGCGAGCCGCACGCCGGAGGGGTGCGCCGAGGCGACCGTCGGTGACGCCGCCGCGACCAGCGCGGCGGCCAGCAGGAGGAGTGCCCGACCCATTGCTTCCTAGCAATTCGGCACTTGCGTATGCGTTCTTGAGCAACGGGCGCTTCAAGGACACAGGCGGGCCGGCCGATACATCGGGCACAACCCCCGAGCTGGAGCACACCATGGGCAAGCATCGGACATTGGGAGGGCTGGCAGTGATCGTCACCGCTGTCGCGGTTCCCATGCTGGTCTTCCTCCGCACGCGGCCGCGCGACTACACGCAGACGCGCGAGTTCCGCCGCCTGGTCGGCGACTACGTCATCTAGCGCCGAATTACCGCAATTCGGGCGGGCCGTATCCCCAAACCGGGTGATGTCACCCTGCGCGGAAGTCGTCATGATCACGGCCATGTCGACCTTCGTATCCGCCAGGGCGGCGGGTCGGATCGAGGGGCTCGAGGCGCTCCTCTCGCGCCTGCGACGATGCTCTTCTCCGGCCCAGGCCGAGAACATGGTCGCGTACGCCATCCCAGAGCTGGTCGACGCGATCTGGGCCACGCTCTACCTGTCCGACGACGGCCGCCCGCCGGTGGTCTACGGCGACGACGTCTGGCAGCACCTGGCTGACGCGGCCATCGCCCGCCGGATGCCGTGCGCGACGCGCCGGGACGGGATCGTCACGACGGCGATCCCGATCTTCTCCGACATGGGCGTCGCCGGCGTGCTCGTGATGGCGAGCACGGGCGAGCTCTCGGACGACGACCAGCGCACGCTGCGGCTCTTCGCCGCGCGCGCCGGGCGCGCGGTCAGGCGGCCCGGGCTCCCCGTCTCGGCCTGAGCCACAGGATCTGCTCGAAGTACTCGCCCGCCCGGCGGCCGGTGCGCCGGTTCACGTGCCGCACGTCCCGGCGGGCGATCGCATAGCCGGCCCGGCGGGCGATGCCGTCGTAGAGCTCGCGGCGGTCGTTCACGACGATCGCTGCCGTCGCGCCCGCCCCGAGCCGGCCGCGGGCGCGCGCCAGCGCCTCGGCGATCCCCTCGCAGTACGCGTCGATCGCCCGGCGCGCGGTGCCCGCCGCCGCCGCCCCCAGCTCGAGCTCGCGGCGGTCGTCCAGGTCGAGCAGCTCGTAGGCGTAGCGGTGCTGCTCGTGGTAGTCGATGAGGCCGGGGTACGGCGGAGAGGTGACGATCCCGTCGATCCGCTCCGGGAGCTCTGCGGCCCGGGCGTCGGCGTGGAGCACGGCGACGGTCGCCGGCGTCCGCACCGCGGCGAACTCGGCCAGGCGCTGCACGGTGTCGTTGGCGTACCTGCGCAGGAAGTGGTCTGCCCGCTCCACCGGCCGGCAGGTGCGCCGGTGCTTGTGGCACGCGTAGGGCGCGCGCACCGGGGACCGGGGCATGTCGAGATCGTGATGAGCTGCCAGGCGTGCCGACCGGGCCGCCCGGGAGGCGACGACCATGAGCGTCTCCGCCTCGGCCGACCCCTTGATGGCGCCGCAGAATCCGGCCAAGTCTCCCAGTGCCGCCGGCGCGTACCAGCGGGCCAGCCACTCCGACTCCGGCGGATCGGCCGCCGGCGCCGCGAGCGCGCGGTCGACGTCGCGTCGCAGCACGGCCAGGTCGTGCTCGGCCACCTTGACGCGCATGAGCAGGCAGTTGAACGCCGAGACGTCGGCGCCGATCGCATGGATCCCGAGGGCGTTCGCCTCGACGAGCGTCGTGCCGGAGCCGGCGAAGGGGTCGTACACGACGCCGCCCGCGGCCAGGCTGCGGGTGAGCAGCCTCTCGGCGAGCTGCGGCACGAACTTGCCCAGGTATGGGTGCAGGCGATGGACGTGCTTCGTGCGCTGGTGTTGGGGCAGGTCGCGCTCGGACCACGAGAGCTCGTGGTCGATCTCGGCGTAGAGCGCTGCCTGCGTGCGGCCGGACACGGCCGCTCAGGCTATCCGGGGGGGCGGACGGCTACGGTTCCGGGCGTGAGCACGGCCCTCGTCGCACTGATCCTGATCGTCTTCCTGATGGCGTTCGGCTTCGGCCTGCTCGGGTTCGCGCTCGGCGTCCTCTGGTCGCTCATCTGGTACGGGATCGCGGGGCTCGTGATCGGCGGCCTGGGCCGGGCGGTGGTCTCTGGGCGCCAGGACATGGGCCTGCTCGAGACCACCCTCATCGGCATCCTCGGCGCGCTCCTCGGCGGCATCGTCGCGAACGACGTCCTCGACGTCGGCTGGCTCGGCCAGTTCCTGACCGCGATCATCGTGGCGGCGGTCCTCGTGCTGCTCGTCGACGCGGGTACGCGGCGCAGGACGCGTACGTCGAACTGACACAGCGGCACGATCGGATCGAGCGGGGGCGGCAGGATTCGAACCTGCGACCTCGAGCTTAGAAGGCTCTCGCTCTGTCCCCTGAGCTACGCCCCCGAGGTTGCCGGCTTCGTCCCTGCCGGCCGGGTCAGCGTCTGGCGCGCGAGCTCGTGGCCTCGTCGCCGCGCGCGAGCACGAACGCGACGAGCGCCGAGATCACGACGATCGCGATCACGGGCGCCAGCGAGATGATTGTCGAGAGGTCGACGCTCACGGTTCCGTCCCATGGTACCGGCCGTCGAGGAGGGCGGCCAGTGCCGACCCGAAACGGTCGCGAAGCCCGGTGACCCCGGCGGCGCGCGCCTCGGCGAAGCGCACCGACATCTCGAGCAGCTCCAGCGAGACGACGAGGCGAGCGTCGGAGGCGGGGACGTCGAGCCCGTCGAGCACGCGCGGGAGCCGCGCGAGGACGTCGGGGACGGCGGAGTCCGGCGGCAGCCCGCGCGCGTTCAGGGCGACCAGCAGGCAGTAGTGGGCGGCGTCGACGCCGACCGGCACGTCTTCAGCGGCGCGCTCCCAGTCCCACACCACCAGCCGGCCGCCCACCTCCGCCATGTTCCAGGGCGTCCAGTCGCCGTGGCCGCGGCCGAAGGTCAGCACGCGCGCGCCGTCCGCCTCCGCGATCCGGTCCGCCATGCCGCGCTGCTCCTCGCCGGCGGACGTGTCGATCCGCTCGCGCACCCTTCGCCACCAGCCCGACTCGGTCAGGGCGGCCCGCTCGGTCGCACCGCCGAGGGCCAGCTCGCGCGTCGCGGCCGCCGGCGGCTCCGGCGACAGGTGCGGCCGCCCACCCATCGCCGGAGCCACGGCGGTGACCGCGCTGCCGTCCCAGTCGCCGGCGTGCAGGAGCTCGGGCACGGCGAACGCCGACGGAGGCGAGGCGGCCAGGCGACGCAGGGCCTCCGCCTCGGCGGCGATCAGCCCGTGGGTGAGCTCGTTCCAGCCCACCTTGGCGAACGCGACGATCCGGCCGTCCGGCGCGGCCACCTGGACCACCGGCTTCCCGTTGGGCCGGGCCGCTCCCACCCTGACCGCCAGGTCGGCCCGCGGCAGGTCGAGCACGCGCGCCAGATGATGCGAGAGGACGAGGTCGGGAAGGTCGGCGTCTTCGACGCCCGGAGCGACCGAGATCGACGCCCGGCCGCGCAGGAGGCGCTGCGCCACGCCGGCCCGCAGCGCGGCTGCCGCGGCCGCCGCGGCCAGGCGCGCCCGCCGTGGCGCACCGTTGGAGAACTGTGTGACGGCGGCCGCCGCCGGGCCGCGGGCGGAGGCCGGCGCGAGGATCTGCGGACGCCGGGCGGAGGGCAGGAGCACGTAGCGCTCGATCGCCCTCCAGCCGGGCGAAACCGGGCCGATCGCGGCCCGGACGCGGTCGTCGGCAGCGGTCAGGCCGCGGGTGCACGCATCGGCGTCTCGCACGGCCGACACCGTACCGGCTGGGCGCGGAACCGTGTCCGTAGCAGGCTTGACGCCTCTATCGTCAGGGGTACCATTGGCTTGGGAGGCCAGAAAGCTGGACGCGAGGCAATCTCTCCCACCAGCGGCGCTCTCGCACGCGGGCGCCTCGATGACCGAGCTTTTCCGAGCGGGCCGCGCGGGCTCGATCGCAGACGACCCGAGAGGATTCCACGGTGGAAACAGGATGGTATGAGTCGGTCTCGCTGAGCGACTACTTCGGCGTCATCGCTCGCCGGAAGTGGATCGTGCTGCTCGTGACGGTGCTGATGACGGTGAGCGCCGTCGCGTACTCGAAGAACCAGACGCCGAAGTACCAGGCGACCGCCGAGCTCCTGTCGCCCATTCCCGTCAGCAGCTCCTCGAAGTCGGGCATCACCTGGTCGGTCCAGAACGCGCCGCTCGCCAAGACGCTCAAGATCGCGAACCTGGTGCTCAACGGCAAGCCGGAACCGCTCCCGAAGCTGCCGCCCGACGTCATCGTGAACTCGCCCGACTTCCCGGCCCGCCCGGCGGGCGGCCTCGACGGCCAGCAGCTGTACAACGCGACGGGGGTTGTGCCAAACGCGACCAGCGACGGCATCGACTTCACGGTCAGCGCGTCCGATCCAGTCCTGGCAGAACGGCTCGCGACCGCCTGGGCCGTGACGTACGGCAACTACGTCACCTACCAGAACATCCGGCAGACGGCTGAGAAGTTCATCAGCATCGACACGCAGTTACACCCGGCCTTCTACACGGTGGGCGCCACGAACCCGAAGCTGTGCACGGCGGGCACCTCCGCCGGGTGCCTGACGCAGGCCCAGATCGACACGATCAACAGCCAGGAGGCGGGGCCGCGGAACGCGCTTCTCACCGCACCACGCCCGCCGGATGTCCAGGCCGCGTCGAACGCCAACCAGACCCAGCCGCAGACGACCCGCAACACGATCCTCGGCCTCGTGCTGGGCCTGATCCTCGGCGTGATCCTGGCCTTCATCCAGGACCTGCTCGACAAGCGCATCCGCACCGCCGACGAGGTCGGCCGGCGCCTGCGCGTGCCGCTGCTGGCGTCGATCCCGTCGCCGCCGCGGTCGCTGCGCGACCATCCGCTCGTGCTGCTCGCGCCGCGCGGTGGGGCGCAGGGCCCGTCCGCCGAGGCCTACCGCATCGCCAAGCTGAACCTCGGCACCGTGATGCGCGCCAACCGGGCCAAGGCCGTGATGTTCGTGGCGGCCGCCGACTCCGAGGGGACGTCGCGCACGGTCGCCAACATGGCCGTCGCGCTGGCTCGCTCCGGATCCCACGTGGTCCTGGTGGACGCGAACATGCGCCGCCCCGCGATCGACCGGTTCTACGGGCTCGACGACCGCACCGGCCTGTCCGACATCCTGAGCGGCCACGGTGACCTCGCCGACGCGCTCACGATCGTCGACGTCGGCGGCGAGCAGCCCGACGATGTCGGTACCAACGGCCGGGCCGCAACCGGCGGCCTGCTCGAGGTGCTTCCCGCGGGGCCGACGCCTGCGGATGCGGCCGACCTGCTCGAGTCGCGCGCCATGTCCGAGCTCCTGGGCGAGCTGCGCGGCCGCGCGGACGTGGTCCTGATCGACGCGCCGCCGATGCTGCCCGTGACCGATGCGATGATGCTCGGCTCGAAGGTGGACGGCGTGATCGTGGTCGCCCGCGCCCGGCTCGCGAGCCGGCCGCACATGGTGGCGATGGCGCGCGCGCTCGACGCCTGCGCGGCGCCCACCCTCGGCTTCCTCTTCACCGGCGTCTCGGTGTCGGAGGAGAACGAGTACGGCGGCTACGTCGGGGTCGGCGGGGCCGGCCTCTCCCACACGCGCACGCCCCAGCGGGAGCGCGAACTGCTGTGAGAGTCGTGCTCGTCTGCTCGTCGGGCGGCCACCTCATCCAGCTTCACCAGTTGAAGCCGTGGTGGGAGAAGCACGAGCGCACCTGGGTCACGTTCGACCTGCCCGACGGCCGCTCGCTGCTCGAGGGTGAGGACGTCGTGTGGGCGCACCACCCGACGACCCGGAACGTCCGAAACGCCTTCCGCAACCTCATGCTGGCCGTGCGGCTCCTGCCGCGCTACCGGCCCGACGTGGTCGTCTCCGACGGCGCCGGGGTGGCGTTCCCGTTCTTCGTCGTCGCCCGCCTGCTTCGGATCAAGACCGTGTACCTCGAGGTCTACGACCGGATCGACTCGGCGACGCTCACCGGCCGCCTGTGCCGGCCGCTCTCGAGCCTCTTCCTCGTGCAGTGGGAGGAGCAGCTTCGCCTCTATCCCGGGGCGAAGGTCATCGGGGGGCTCTTCTGAGCGCCGACCTCCCCCTCGTCTTCGTGTCGGTGGGGACGGACTTCCACCCGTTCGACCGGCTGTGCCGGTGGGTCGACGCATGGCTGGCCGACGGCGGCGACGAGATCGCCCGCTGCTTCGTCCAGACCGGGACGTCGACGCCGCCGACCCGCGCGGAGCACGGCCAATACCTGGGCCAGGAGCAGATGGAGGCGATGATGCGGGAGGCCGCCGTCGTCGTCTGCCACGGCGGGCCGGGAACCATCATGCTGGCGTCGACGATGGGCAAGCGGCCGATCGTCGTGCCGCGGCGCAAGGCGGCCGGCGAGCACGTCGACGACCACCAACACGCCTTCACCCGCCGGATCGCGGCGGACGGCGCGATCATCCTGGCCGAGTCGGAGCCGGACTTCCGCGGCTACCTGAGCGGCGTCCTGCACGCCAACGGGGGCGAGCCGCTGCCGCCCCGGCTCACGAGCCCCGCCGACGCCGTGCGCCGCTTCGAGGAGCTCGTCCAGGAGCTCTTCGAGCCGGAGGAGGCCGCAGGCTCAGCTCCCGACCCCGCGCCGCCGGCGTTCCGCACGAAGGTATGACGCCGGCGCAGGTCCTCTACATCGGCGGCTGGGGCCGCAGCGGGTCGACGCTCCTCTCGCATCTCCTGGGCGGGCTCGACGGCATGGTGTCGGTGGGCGAGCTGCGCTACGTGTGGCAGGCCGGCCCGGCCGCCAACGAGCTCTGCGGGTGCGGCCGGTCGTTCGCGGACTGTCCGTTCTGGCAGGCCGTGGGCGAGGAGGCGTTCGGCGGCTGGGAAAGGGTGGACGTCGCCGAGGTGCTCCAGTTGGAGGCCGACGTCCTACGCCACCGCAACATCCCGCTGCTCGCGTTCCCGCGGCTCTTCCCGGGCCACGCGCGCAAGGTCGACCGCTACGCCGAGCTGACCGCGCGCGTGTACGAGGCGATCCTGGCCGTCTCGGGCGCGCGCACGGTCGTCGACTCCACCAAGAACCCGCCGTATGCCTACTTCCTGCGCCGGGCGCCGGGTGTCGGCCTGCGCGTGCTCCACCTCGTGCGCGACAGCCGCGGCGTCGTTTATTCGTGGATGAAGAAGGTGGAGCGGCCCGAGATCACCGGCGACGCCGCCTTCTTCGAGGAGTTCAGCCCGTGGAAGGCCGGGCTCCGCTGGATGGAGTGCAACCTGGCCTTCGACGTCCTGCGGCTGCGGACGCCGACCGCCCGCATGCGCTACGAGGCGCTCGCGGCGGAGCCGGCGGGCGAGGTGGCACGCGCGATGCGGTCGCTCGGCGAGGAGATCGACGCGACCGCGCTCGCCGGTGGCTCGGTCGAGGTGGCCGGCCAGCACAGCGTGCGCGGGAACCCGATGCGGTTCGCCCACGGCAGGCAGCGGGTGAAGGCCGACGAGGCGTGGCGGCGCGACATGGCCCGCCCGGTGCGGCGCACGGTGCTCGCGCTCACGTGGCCGCTCCTCTGGCGCTACGGCTATCTGCGAGGGCGGCATGTTTAGGGTCCCGGCGGACGCCGTCGACATGCGCGTGCCGCGGGAGTACGTGCTCCCGCGCGGCTGGCAGGCCTTCGCGATCGTGGGCCTGATCCCGCTCTGGTGGCTGATCGGCGCGTCGTTCTTCATGTGGCCGCTGATCGCCGCGCCGCTCATCGCGGCCATGGTCGTGCGCGGCCGGATCCTGGCCCCGCGCCGGTTCGGCATCTGGCTGCTCTTCATCCTGTGGGTGATCGCCTCGGGCGTCGAGCTCAGCGACCCCAGCCGGGCGCTGGCGTGGGGGTGGCGGCTCTCGTTCTACATCGCCGGGGCGGCGGTCTTCCTCTACCTGATCAACGTGCCCGAGCGGCGCATCTCGACGCGGTCGATCGTGAACGCCATGGCCGCCCTGTGGGTGATGGTCGTCGTGGGCGGCTGGCTCGGCGTCGCCTTCCCCGGCATGAACTTCGCGAGCCCGATGGAGAAGCTCCTCCCGCACAGCCTCGCCGAGAACCAGTATGTGTACGCGCACGTCCACCTGGAGTTCGCCCAGGTGCAGCACTTCCTCGGGTTCCCGATCGGGCGCCCCGAGACGTTCTTCGCATACACGAACGCGTGGGGGTCGGCGTTCGCGATGCTGGCGCCGTGCGCGATCTGCTCCATGCTCCACACCGGGTCGCGGGGCTGGAAGATCATCCTGCGCTGCGCGATGGCGGCCTCGATCGTGCCGGTCGTCTTCTCGCTCAACCGCGGCCTCTGGCTCAGCCTGGGCCTCGCGCTCATGTACGCGATGTTCCGGTTCTGGCTGCGCGGCGACTTCCGCCAGGCCCTGAAGGTGATCCTGGCGTTCGCCGTCGTCGGGGCCGTGCTGGTCGCGAGCCCGCTCGGCGACCTGGCCACGAGCCGGTTCTCGCACAAGACGGGCGACACCGGCCGCGTCCAGCGCGACCTGGGCGCCCAGGAGAAGATCGCCGACTCGCCGATCCTCGGATTCGGGGCGCCCCTCGGCGCGGTGCAGACCCCGGCGCACAAGCAGTCGAACCTGGGCACCGAGAGCGAGATCTTCCTGCTCGTCTTCTCCCACGGCGTGCCGGGGCTGGCGCTCTTCCTGATCTGGATGTTCTACACGCTCTTCCGCTCGGGGAGGTGGCGATCGCCGTGGGGGTTCTGGGCCCATATCACCATCCTCGTGGCCTGCATCCAGCTTCCGTACTACGACATCACCGAGCGCGTCCCGCTGGTGATGGTGGCGGCTGCCATCGCCTACCGCGAGATCGCCCGCAACCCCGAGCCGGAGCCCTCGACGCGGGAGCTGCGGCGGGCCCGCCGGCAGGTCCTGGTCCCCGCGTGACGACTGCGTTCGAGGGCAAGACGCTCGTCTTCGTCGGCGGCCTGCACAGAAGCGGCACGTCGCTCCTTCACCGCTGCCTGGCCGAGCATCCCGACGCGAGCGGCTTTCGGGAGACCGGCGTTCCCGAGGACGAGGGCCAGCACCTCCAGTCGGTCTACCGGCCGGCGCGCGCGCACGGCGGCCCCGGCCGCTTCGGCTTCGACCCCGGCGCGCACCTCACCGAGGGCTCCCCGCTCGTGAGCGACGAGAACCGCGCCAAGCTGGCCGCGGACTGGAGCCCGCACTGGGACCTGAGCCGGCGGGTGCTCGTCGAGAAGTCGCCGCCGAACCTGATCCGGGGCCGGTTCCTCCAGGCGATGTTCCCGGGTGCACGGCTTGTCATGATGATGCGCCACCCGATCGCCGTCGCGTGCGCGACCCGCAAGTGGTCGTGGACCTCCTACACGGAGCTCGTCGAGCACTGGCTCGTCTGCCACGAGACCCTGATCGGCGACGCGCCGCACCTCCGCGATCCGGTGATCCTGCGCTACGAGGACCTCGTGGCGGACCCGGACCGCGTGCTCGAGGCGGCGTTCCGGGCCGCGGGCCTCGAGCCGCACCCCAGCGGCATCACCGTGCGCACCGGCATCAACGACGCCTACTTCCGGCGCTGGTCGGGGCGGCGCTGGAACCCGGTGAAGCGGGCCGACACCGACCGGGCCGTGCACCGGTTCGAGGAGCGCGTGCGCCGCTTCGGCTACAGCCTGAAGCAGCCCGGCCGGCTCGAGGTCCCCCCGGAGCCCGCGATGGCCCGGTCGCTCGCGGCATCGGAGACCTGATGATGCGGCGGGAGCGCGGCGCACGAAACGACAACTACTCGCGCGTGCCCGAGCCGCTGGCCGACGCCGTGAAGGCGGCGTACGTCGGCGCGCGCATGCTGAACGCGGGCTCGCGGCCGCTGCCCGACTTCCTCATCATCGGCGCGCAGCGGTGCGGCACGACCTCGCTCTACCGGTACCTGGCCCAGCACCCGCAGGTGATCGGGGCGGCGCCGTCGAAGGGCGTGCACTACTTCGATGTCAATCACGAGCGGAGCCTGCGCTGGTACCGGGCCCACTTCCCGACGCGGCGCCGGCGCGACCACGCGGGGAGCGCCGCCGTCACGGGCGAGGCGAGCCCCTACTACGTGTTCCACCCGCACGGGCCGGACCGGGTGCGGGCCGCCGTCCCGAACGCCGGCCTGATCCTCATGCTCCGCGATCCCGTCGTCCGCGCCTTCTCCCAGTACCAGCAGGAGTACGCCCGGGGCTTCGAGGACGCCGAGACGTTCGAGCGGGCGCTCGACCTGGAGCCGGGCCGCCTGGCCGGCGAGCGCGAGCGGATGCTGGCGGATCCCGGCTACGACAGCCGGGCGCTCCAGCACCACGCCTACGCTGCCCGGGGCGAGTACGCGCCCCAGCTCGAGGCGTGGCGGGCCCGTTTCGACCCGGCCCAGATCCACGCCATCGTCGCCGAGGAGTTCTTCGCCGACCCGGCCGCCGCATACCGGGGCGTGCTCGACTTCCTCGGCCTGCCCATGCCGCCGCGACCGCCGCAGTTCAAGGCGTTCAACGCCCGCCCCGCGGGCGGGATGGCGGCGGAGACGCGCGAGCGGCTGGCGGCGCGCTTCGCCGAGCCGAATCGACGCCTCGAGAAGCTCCTGGGCCGTCGGCTGGCATGGACGAGTCCCAACGGGTCCTCGGATGGCTGACGAGGGCGTCCGGGCCGAGCGCGAGTCCGATCTGAAGAGCGTCGCCCGCGGCGGCACGCTCAACTTCATCGGGTCGGTCATGAACGGCGTGCTCCAGTTCGTGCTCGTCGTCGTCGTGACGCAGGCGCTCACGAGGCGCGAGGCCGGGGCGTTCTTCGAGGCGGTCGCGCTCTTCATCATCCTCTCGAACACCTGCGAGCTGGGCGCCGACACCGGCCTCACCCGCATGATCCCGCGCCTGCGCGTGCTCGGCCGGATCCCCGACATCCGTCGCAGCATGGCGGTCGGGATCCTGCCCGGCTTCGTGGCGGGCATCGTGCTCGCCGAGATCACGTTCTTCCTCGCCGACCCGCTGGCGGCGATCTTCACGAACCACCAGCACACCGACGCCGACCGGGTGGCGACCTACATCCGCGTCCTGGCCGCGTTCCTGCCCGTCTCGGCGGCGTACACGGTCTCGATCGCGGCCACCCGCGGCTTCGGCACCATGCTCCCGAACGCGGTCGTCGACCGGATCGGGCGGGCCGTCCTCCAACTGGCCGGCGTCGGCGCGGTCGTGATCGCGGGCGGCGGCGCCTTCGGGGTGGCGCTGGGCTGGGGCGTGCCGATCCTGATGGCGTTCGCCGTCGCCCTGGTCTGGCTGGTGCGGCTCATCACCAAGGTCGAGAGCACGCCCGGCGAGCGGGCGGCGCCGACGAGCGCGAGCGCCCTCTGGTCGGAGTTCTGGAGGTTCACGGCGCCACGCGGGCTGACGGGCGTCTTCCAGGTGACGATCCTCTGGATCGGGACGCTGCTCGTGGGCTCGCTGCTCGACGCGGCCCACGCCTCGGTCTACACCGCGTCCACGCGCTACCTCACCGCCGGCTCGGTCGTGAACTACGCCATCATCACGGCGATCGCGCCGAAGCTCTCCGAGCTCCTCTCCGGCGGCGAGAACCAGCGGGCCCGCGACGTCTACCAGGTGGCGACGTGCTGGCTCATGACGCTCGCATGGCCGCTCTACTTCACGCTCGCGATCTTCGCGCCGCTGCTCCTCAAGGTGTTCAAGCCGGAGTACGTGGCCGGCGCCTCGTCGCTCGAGGTGCTCGCCGTGGCGATGCTGGTCGCGACCGCGATCGGCCCGGTCGACATCGTGCTCCTGATGGGCGGCCGCAGCATGTGGAACCTCTTCAACGTCCTCGTCGCCCTCGCCCTGAACCTGGCGCTGAGCTTCCTGCTCGTGCCGCGGATCGGGATCGCGGGAGCGGCGGTTGCGTGGGCGGCGTCGATCCTCTTCAACAACATCGCCCCGCTGGCCGAGGTCCGCGCGTTCCTCAAGCTGCACCCGTTCGGGCGCGGGTTCCCGGTGGTGAGCACGAGCGCCGCGATCTGCTTCGGCGCCTTCGGGATGGCGATCCGGCTGAGCGTGGGGCTCAGCATCCCGTCGTTCGTCGTCTTCCTGATCGTCGCGAGCGTCGCCTATGCCGCGGTCATGTGGCGGTTCCGGAGCCGCGCCGAGCTGGAGCTCCTGGCCGGCACGCTGCGTGCCCGTCGCGGCCGCCGGGCACGGCCGGTCACCGTGTAGCCGGCGCTACTGGGCGCCGCGCAGCGCGTTCTCGAGCTGGATCGCCTCGGCCGTCGGCGACCCGGTGCCCTGGAGCAGGCCGAAGCCGCCGCCCCGGGCCAGGTTCCAGCGCGTCCACGAGATGTTCTCGCTGGAGAAGATGTCGAGCATCTGGCGCTGGTACTCGAGCGCGCCCGGGACGCCGGTGTGGATGCCCCACTCGCCGACGAGGAGCGGGATCTTCCACTCCGCCGTCCGCCGCAGCGGGACGTCCAGGACGGCCGCCTGCGAGGCGGCGGTGCCGGCGTAGCGGTCGGCCTTCTGGTTGTGCGTCGCGGGCCAGCTCGGCGTCCAGTCGTTGCCGTTCGAGGTGAGGCCGATCCCGGGGATGCCGTTGAAGTAGTCGTGGTAGTCGAGCGCCAGGTGGTCGAGCGGGCCGAAGGCCTTGAGATCGGCGGTGCCGACGCCCTCGCCGCCGCCGCGGCACATGATGAAGACGGTGCGGCCGGGGTCGACGGCCCGGATGACCTTGCGGATCTCGGCCTGCCACTGGAGCATCGTGTCGGTGGCCGCCGTCGAGTCGCCGAGACCGCCCGGGTGTGGCTCGTTGAAGACCTCGTACCCGACCACGTTCGGCGCGTCCGCGTAGCGCTGCGCGATCATGGCGGCGAACGCCGCGTAGGCATCCTCCGACCGGGCGGCCTCGTTCGTCCAGAACGCCTTCTTGGCGTCCGACTCGCCCCGCTTCGTGTCGGGGAAGCGGCCGTCGGCGTAGTACCAGCCGGGCACGCCCGAGGCGTTGCAGTCCGCCGCGTCGTGCTTGCACTCGACCTTGGCGAAGTAGGGCGACCAGTGGAACTGGTGGAAGTCGATGAGGACGTTCACGCCGGCCTTCTGGAAGTCCGCCACGGCACCGTCGAGCTGCTGGAGGAACGCCTCGTCCCAGTGGTGCGTCGCACCGTCGGGAGCGGTCGGCTCGACCGTGCTCCACGGGGCCATGATGCGCACGAAGTTCGCGCCCATCGACGCCGCCTTGTCGTAGACGAGCGCGCTCGAGTTGACCGCCACGTTCACGCCGCGGAGGACGACGGGCGTGCCCGTGCGCGTGTCGACGAAGCGGCCGTCCTGGGTGGTGATCCACGGCGCGACGGCGTTTGCGGCACGGTGCGGGAGCTTCACCCGGTGCGGCTTCGCGGTCGAGCCGCAGCCGGCCGCGACGAGGGCGAGCGCGAGCCCGGCCGAAAGGAGCCTCGTCCACATGATCCCAGTGTACGGTCGGCGGACGCGTTGGGAAGCGGGCTGTCATACTCGTTCAATCGAGACCGATCCCGCAGCCCTGGCCCGGACGTACGTCGAGACGATCACGCGCGTGGCCGCGAACGGCGACGACGACGATGTGCTGGATCTCGTCCACCCGGCGGCGGAGCTCAGGCCCATCATCACGGGCGAGGTGCACCGCGGCCGGGAGGGCGCCGCGGCCTGGATCCGGGCGGCGCGCGAGGCGCTCGTCTGGGAGCCCGTCATCCGGCGCGTCGTCCGCGTCGACGACACCACCGCGGTCGCGATCATCCATCTGCACGCGTCCCGCATCCACCAGGGGATCGTCGACTCGGAGATCGCCTGGGTGGCCGAGTTCGACGACGGGCTGCTGCGCCGGGCGACGGCGTACTCGAGCGTGGACGGCCTGCCCGAGAACGTGCGGGCCGCGCTGTAGCGGCGTGCAACATCGGTGTCAGGCACCGATGTTGCGGGCGGCCGTCCCAGCCTACTCGGTGAACTCGGCGAAGCCCTGCTGGCTGCGGCCGCCGATCCGCGTGAAGTCGCCGCCGGCGGCGAGCACGGTGCCCGAGCCGGTCAGCGCGAACACGCCGAGGGTGCTGTTGGCGCTCGGGTTCCAGCTCAGCAGCGAGCCCGTCGTCTCGTCGACCGCCAGCAGCTTGTGGCGCGTGATCGGCGTGGTGCACGTGTGCTGTCCGCTGCGCATCCCGCAGTAGTTGTCGAAGTGACCGCCCACGTAGACGACGCCGTCAAGAGTCGCGATCGCCTGGGCGTTGCCGTTGGTGCCCCCCTGCCAGACCGTGGCGCCGGTCGTCAGGTTGAGCTCGGCGAAGTTCCCGCCGCCGCCGGCGCCGGCGAGGAAGACGCCGTTCGCGTCGACCGCCATGTCGACGACCGCGTAGGAGGGGCCGTGCGAGAACGAGGAGATCGGCGCGCCGGAGGCCGTGTCGAGCGCGGCGACGTGCCGGCGACTCGTGCCGTTGACGGTCGTGAAGTTGCCGGCGACGTAGACGCGGCTTCCGTCCGCTGCCATGTCCACGGCCTTCACGACGTCATCGGCGGAGGGCGTCCACGTCGTGATGAGCGCTCCGCTTGTCGCATCGACCGCGGCGAGGTTGGCGCGGGGGATGCCGCTGACGGTCGAGAAGTTGCCGCCGGCGTAGAGGGTGTTGCCGGCGAGCGCAAGGGAGTTGACGCTTCCACTCGGGCGAGGGTTGAAGCCGGGGACCACCGCACCGATGCTCGGGTCGACCGCCGCCAGGCGCGTCCGCGAGGTCCCGCCGACGTTCGAGAACGAGCCGCCCAGATAGACGCGGCCGTTGCCGACGGCCAGCGACTGCACGGTGCCGTTCACGTCCGGGTTCCACGGCAGCACCTGGCCGGTCGCGAGGCTCAGCGCCGCCGCGTGGTTCCGGGTCACGCTGCCGGACGACGATCCGGCCGGGCGCACGGCGGTGAACTGGCCGCCGAGGTAGATGACGCCGCCCTGGATCACGATCACGTTCACGCGGCCGTTGGTCTGGTAGGTCGGGACGGGCGCCGAGTGGACGACGGCAGCCTCCGCGGCAGGAGCCGCGAACGCTGCGACCACCAGGACCGCGGCGGATGCGATCGCACGGCGAAGCGTCCTCTTCCCGAACATGCGTGACCCCCAGATGAACCGGTTCCCCGACACCAGGGTACGCGGCCGCGCCCGGCGGGACAAGCGGTTGAATTTCGCTACCCGGCGAGGTGGCGGAGCACATCCGCCTGCTGCGGGTCGTCGGCGATGCCCAGGTACGCCCCGCGGATCAGCGTCCACGCCCGGATCCGGGCCTCGTCGAGCCCGGTCGCCGCGAACGCCGCGATCCTCCGCTCCGTCCGCTCCGCGGTCATCGCCGAGTCGAGCGGGTTCCAGAGGAAGCTGGGGACGTCGAACTCCGGCTCGCCGAGCATCGCCTTGGTGTCGATGGCGACGTACCGGTCGCCGTGCCGGAGGATGTTGTGGTGGTGGAAGTCGCCGTGAACGAGCGTCGCGCGGCGGGGCTCGAGCTCGGCGTAGAGCTCGCGGGCCAGGGCGATCAGGCCGGCGCCGTCGCGCTCCGCGTGGTCGAGCCAGACCGGGACGTGGTCGCCGATCCACCGGAACGGCGCGCCGGCCGGTCGCCACAGCCGGTGGCCGGTCTCGACGGCGACCGCGGTCGCCTCGTCGTCGGGGAGGCCGGAGATGTCGGTGCCGGGATCGGCCCGCTCGACCAGGAGGGCGCGCCGGGGGGCGTCCCGGCGCAGCAGCCGCACGGCCCCGTCGCCGCCCCAGAGCTGGAGCGCGTCCGCCTCGTGGTCGGACTCGTCGTCGTGCTCCCAGGCGACCTTGAGGACAGCGTCAGCCCCCGCCGGGGCCACGAACGAGTAGCGGGAGAGCGCGAAGGGCGGGCCGAGCTCGAGGCCCCAGTCCGCCGCGACCTCGGCGGCGCGCTGCGCCATCCGGCGCATGTCGTCCGGCGAGGGCCCGTCGTCCGGTGCGTCCATCTTCGCCATGCGGCTCCCGCGTTCGCGAACCGACGAGCCGGTAGTATGCCGACCGCTTTGGGGCGAGCGGTCAGAGTCGCCGTGGTCGGCACCGGCTTCGCCGGCGGCTCGCACGTCGAGGCGCTGCGCAGGGTGCCGGGGGTCGAGGTGGCCGCGCTCGCCGGCAGCTCGGATGAGCGGGCCCGGGCCGCCGCCGGCCGGCTGGGCGTGCCCGCCGCCGCCGGTGACTACCGCACCCTCCTCGCCGATGCCTCGATCGACGCCGTCCACAACTGCACGCCCAACGACCTGCACCACGAGGTCACCTCGGCGGCGCTCGAGGCCGGGAAGCACGTGCTGGCCGAGAAGCCGCTGGCGATGGACGCGGCCGAGACCGCCGACCTGGTGGGCCGGGCCGAGCGGGCCGGCACGGTCACCGGCGTCTGCTTCAACTACCGCCACTACCCCCTGGTGGCCGAGGCGCGGGCGATGCTGGCCGACGGCCGCGCGGGTCGGCCACACCTGATCCGGGGCGCGTACCTCCAGGACTGGCTGCTCGACGCGGCCGACTGGAACTGGCGGCTCCAGTCCGAGCGCTCGGGAGCCTCGCGCGCGATCGGCGACATCGGCTCGCACTGGATGGACCTGCTCCAGCACGTGACCGGCGGCCGCATCGCCCGCGTCTATGCCCGGCTTGGACGGCTGCACGAGGAACGCCTGCGGCCCGCCGGCCCCTCGCAGACCTTCGATCGCGGCGGCGGCGCGGACGCGGAACGGGTCGCCGTCGACACCGAGGACTTCGCCACCGTGCTGTTCGAGCTCGACGGCGGCTGCCCCGGCGTCTTCACCGTCTCGCAGGTGACGCCGGGAAAGCGCAACGGGCTCACGTTCGAGATCGACGCCGGCGCGGTCTCGCTGGCGTGGGACCAGGAGCACCCGAACGCCCTTCGGATCGGCCGCCGCGACCGCCCGAACGAGGTGCTCGTCCGCGACCCCGCGTTGCTCTCGCCGTCCGCCGCGGCGCTGGCCCACTATCCCGCCGGTCATGAGGAGGGGTGGCCCGACGGGCTCAAGAACCTCTTCCTCGACTTCTACGCCGCGGTCGACGCGCACGGCAGCGGGGCGCCGCACGAGTCGAGCGTGGCCACGTTCGCCGACGCCCACCGGATCACGTGCGCGGTCGAGGCGATCCTCGAGAGCCACCGCGAGGGCCGCTGGGTCGAGGTCGGCGCGGGCGGCTAGCGTCGTTCCGCGCTCTGGCATCACGTTCCTGCATCGCGATCCCCAACTCGTGCCGACCCGAGGCGATGGGCGCCGAGGTGCACGCACACGCGCTCGCTGCACTTCGTCGACCCGCCCACGAGCCAGCGATCGCGTAGCGGCGCAACGACGGGCTCAGACCCCAATGCTGCAGCTGCGGCGCTCCGCGCCTGCTGCTCGACCGCTTCCGCGCGGGGCACCCCCGAGTCGGGGCGAGGCGTTCCGGCCGCACGCCGGGTAGGTTAGTGGCGTGGCGTGCGTCGGCGTTTGCGGATCGGTCAACATGGACGTGTTCGGCTACGTGCCGCGGCTCCCGGCGCCGGGCCAGACGCTGCGCGGCACCCGGCTCGCGTACGCGCCGGGCGGCAAGGGGGCGAACCAGGCGGTGGCGGCGGCGCGCGCCGGCGCCACCGTCCGCTTCACGAGCGCGTGCGGCGACGACGACTTCGGGCACGAGCTCATGTCGGCGCTGGAGCAGGATGGGATCGACACCGGGAACGTCAGCCGGGTCGCGGGGGCGACGGGCGTCGCGCTCATCCTTGTCGACGACGACGGTGAGAACCAGATCGTCGTCATCCCCGGCGCGAACGACGCCGTCGGCGCACCGGAGCCGGACGAGGAGGTCGGCGTGTGGCTCGTGCAGGGTGAGGTGCCGCTCGCCGCCGTCGAGGGGACGCTCGCCGCGGCCCGGGCCACGGGCGCCGCTGCGGTCGTGAACCCGTCGCCCGCCGGCCGGATCCCGCCCGAGGTCGTCGCCCGGTTCGACGTCGCGATCGTGAACGAGACCGAGCTCGATGCGCTGGGGGACGGCCGTCCCTCGCGGGTCGTCCTCACGCTCGGGGCGCGCGGCGCGCGGATCCTGCCGGACGGCCCGGAGCTGCCGGCGATCCCGGCCCAGGTGGTCGACACGACCGGTGCCGGTGACGCGCTCGCCGGCGTGACGGCCGCTGCGCTGGCGGAGGGACGGCCGCTCGAGGAGGCGGTGGGGTGGGGGATCGCGGCCGCGTCGCTCGCGGTCGAGCGCCACGGCTGCCAGCCGGCGATCCCGCGCCGCGAGGAGGTCGAGATGCGGATGCGGACGAACGGGGCGGCATGAGCGGGGCGGCGATCCCGATCGTGATCGACTGCGACCCCGGCCACGACGACGCCATGGCGATCATGCTGGCGCTGGGGAGCCCCGAGGTCGACCTGCGCGCGGTGACGACGGTGTCGGGAAACGCGCCCCTGCGCCACACCACCGCGAACGCGATCCGCGTCCTCGACCACGTCGGCAGGTCGGACGTGCCGGTCGCCTCAGGCGCCGACCGCCCGTTGGTGGTGGATCCCTACCCGCCCGGCGACGTGCACGGGGAGACGGGCCTCGACGGCATCGACCTGCCGCCGCCGGCCCGCGCCCCGGTGGAGACGCATGCGGTCGACCTGATCGCCGAGACGGCGACGACGTCCGACCGGCCCGTGACGCTCGTCGCGATCGGCCCGCTCACCAACGTCGCCATCTTCGCGGCCCGGCATCCCGAGGCCGCGGCCGCGCTGGAGCGGGTCGTCATCATGGGCGGCTCGATCGGGCTCGGCAACGTCACGCCGGCGGCGGAGTTCAACATCTGGGGCGATCCCGAGGCGGCCCGGCGCGTGTTCACGAGCGGGCTCGACGTCACGATGGTCGGGCTCGACGTGACGCACAAGGCGCTCTTCACCGGAGAGCAGAACGAGCGCCTGCGCCCCCGCGGGCGAGCCGCGAAGCTGGCGGCCGAGCTGGTCGACTTCTACCGCCGCTCCCATCCGCGCATCGGCGGCACGCCGATCCACGACGCGGTGGCGGTCGCGCAGGTCGTGAAGCCGGACATCCTGACGCTCGAGCACTGCCACGTCGAGGTGGACTGCGGGCCGGTGAGCCGCGGGCGGACGCTGGTCGACCTGCGCGGCGTCACGGGCCGCGAGCCGAACGTCCATGTCGCGACGGACGTCGACTCGGCGTTCAACGACCTCATGGCCGACCGGATCGCAAGCCTTGGTTGAGGCCCTCAATCGAGGTCGTAGAAGACCTCGACGACCCGCTTCGCGGGGTCGCTCGGCGGCAGCCCGTCGGCCTGCCAGCCCGGCTCCTCCGCCTCGATGTTCTCGTACTGGGTGACGTAGCCGCGCATCGCCATGAGCTCGTCGAGTAGCAGCAGTCGGCGACCAGGGTCACCGCACCCGCCGTCCGCGCGGCACCGCCCGTCGAGCAGCGGCAGGTGCACCGCCTCACGTCCGAGGCTCGCGAGCACGGCCCGGTGCTCCGCTGGGCGGGCGTGCACGTGGGCGGCGGAGTCGGTGATGCCGCAGCGCTCGTCCCACCAGCCCGTCCCGACGGGATCCCGGCGAACGCCGTCACGACGACGAGCGGCTCGTCGCCGACGAGCAGCGAGAAGCACGCCCAGACCGGGTCGTCGCGGTGCGGGGAGAGGACGGCGGCGGGAGCGTCGGGGTCGTACGCCGGCGCGTTGGCACGTTGGCACGCTAGATCATGGGCGCGCGGCCGCGTACCGCATTTGGGGGAGGCGACGGCGGGCAGGCCGGCGATACGCTTGCCGCCGGCCGCGTCTGAACCGCGCGGCGCACACCAACCCCCGATCAGTGATGCGAGAGATCGAGCACGCGGGCCTGGCCACGAGCCTGCCGACCGACTTCGCGCAGAGCCGTGCAGCGGTCGTCGTCATGCGGGCGGACGGCACGTTCGTCTACGTCAGCGACGGCTTCTGCGACCTCGTCGGAAGGAGCCGCGCAGACCTCCTCGGCGTCCGCGCCGACGCGGCCGACATCGCGAGCTCGGCCGACCGCACGCGCTGGATCCTCGAGCGCGCATCCGAGGTCGGCACGGCCTTCAGGTACCGGCGCCTGTACGAGACCCCCGACGGCGACCGCCTGGTGGACGTGAGTGTCCACCGCGCGGCCGAGGATTTGATCGTGACGACGATGGCCGACGTCTCCGAGCACGAGAACGGCATGAGCGAGGCGGAGATCCTGGAGTCCTTCCTCGACGCGGTTCCGCTCGGCGTCGTGGTCTACGACCGCGAGCTTCGTATCGTCAGGGTGAACCGAACCGTCGAGGAGCTCGGCCGGGTGCGGCCGGAGCACCTGGGCGAGCGCCTCACCGACGCGTTTCCGGATGCCGACCCCAAGGTCGTCGGCGCCATCGAAGCCGTGCTCGAGAGCGGCGAGCAGATCGTGAACCTGCCGATCACGCGCCCGGACGGCCACAGCCTGCTCCTGAACTTCTTCCCGGTGCGTGACGCGCACGACGCGGTGGTGCAGGTCGGCTGCCTCTTCTCCGACGTCACCGAGTTCACCGAGGCCCACGCCACGATCCAGGCGCAGCGCGAGACGATCCGCAAGCTCGCGACGCCGGTCCTGGAGCTCGGCGACCGCGTCCTCGTCGCACCGCTCGTCGGGGAGATGGACACGACCCGCGTCCGCCAGCTGACGGAGCGGCTCCTTCAGGCGATCGCCGAGAAGCGGGCCCGGGTCGTGATCCTCGACGTGACCGGCGTGCCCGTCATCGACTCCGCGGTCGCCCACGAGCTTCTGACCACGGTGTCGGTGGCCCGGCTCATGGGAGCGGAGGCCGTGATGAGCGGGATCTCGACCGACCATGCCGAGGCGATCACGAGGCTCGGCATCGCGGTGTCCGGTTTTGAGACCGTCGCCACGCTGGCCGACGCCGTCGCCGCCGCGCGATCGCTCTCCCAGCGGGCCGTGGCGCTGACCAGCAGCTAGGCGGCCTGCTCCTCGGCTCCGGTGATCAGCGCCGTGAAGCGCGAGACGGGAAGCGGCCGGCTGTAGAGGAAGCCCTGGCCGAGGTGGCAGCCGTGCTCGACGAGGAACCGGAGCTGCTCCTCGGTCTCGATCCCCTCGGCGAGGCACTGCATCCCGAGCCGGTTGGCGAGCGTGATCATGATCTCGACGAGGACCGCAGCCTCCTTGTCGTTCGGAAGGTCGCGGATGTAGGAGCGGTCGATCTTGAGCGTGTTCGGCCGGAGCTGGCGCAGCCGGCTGAGCGACGAATGGCCGGTGCCGAAGTCGTCGATCGCAAGGCGCAGGCCGCGGCCCCGGAACTCGGCCACGAGCGGCTCGAGCTCCTCGCTCTGGGTCATCGCCGACTGCTCGGTGATCTCGATCATGAGCCGGTCGGCTGGGAGCCCGAAGTCGGAGATGGTCGCGAGGACGCGCCGCATCGAGGCGGGCTGCCAGTAGGCGGGCGGCACGTTGATCGAGGCGTACAGGTCGAGGTCGAGGTCGCACCAGCGCCGGGCCTGGATGCACGCCTGCTCGACGACCCACGCCGTGATCGGCCGGATGAGCCCGGTCCGCTCGGCGACCGGGAGGAACTCGGCCGGCGACAGCAGGTCGCCCTCCGGCGTCTTCCAGCGGATCAGGGCCTCGGCGCCCACGATGCAGGACGTCTTGAGATCGACCATCGGCTGGTAGACGAGGACAAGCTCGTCGCGCTTCTCGGCGTTTCGCAGCCGCGCGGCGATCGCCAGGTCGCGCGTGGTGTCGTGCTTGGGCTCGGCGTAGAGGCGGTAGCCGTCCCGGCCGGCGTCCTTGGCCGAGTACAGGGCGACGTCGGCATGCTTCAGCACGAGCTCGGCGGTATCGGCATCGGACGGGTAGAGGCTCGCGCCGATGCTGGCGGTCACGTAGAGCTCCGTGTCGCCGATGTGGAACGGCAGGCCGAGGGCGGTGCGCAGGTTCGCCGCCACCTTCTGCGCGGCGTCCGCGACGGCCTCGCCCGAGCCGGCCGACTCGGCAGAGCCACCCAGGAGGATCAGGAACTCGTCGCCACCCTGGCGGGCCACGACGTCGTCGGCACGGCAGGACTCGCGCAGCCGGCTGGACACCTGGACGAGCAGCTCGTCGCCCACGGCATGGCCGAACCCGTCGTTGATCATCTTGAAGTCGTCGAGGTCGACGAAGAGCACGGCGCCGCCGACGCCGGTGCGGCGGGCGTGCGCGATCGCGAGGTTCAGGTGCTCCTGGAAGAGGGCTCGATTCGGGAGGTCGGTGAGCGCGTCGTGGAGCGCCAGATGCGTCAGCCGGGCCTCGGTCTCCTTGCGCTCGGTGGCGTCGAAGATGACGCCGTCGGCGAACCGGAGCGTGCCGTCCTCGCCCGAGACCCCCGCGCCGTACCCGTTCAGCCAGCGGACGGAGCCGTCGGCGTGGACGATCCGGTACTCGACCGCGTACGGCTCGCCCCGGGTCATCGCGTCGAACACCGCGGCGATCACCGCATCGCGATCCTCCGGGTGGATGATGCTGTCGAACGGCCGCTCGCCTCCCGGGAGGAAGGTGGCCGGCGGATAGCCCGTGATCGCCTCGATCGCGTCGCTGAGCGATTCCATGATCCACTCGCCGTCGCGGTTGGCATAGCGGTAGACGGCGCCGGGCATGCTGCTGACGATCGCGTGAATACGCGCTGCATCCCAGCCCGCTGGGCGGCCTCCGGTGGTGTCCGGTTCCATACCAGGACTGGTCGGCCCGCGTCGCCGGGGATGGATGGCCCCTTCGGGGGATGCGCGCTACACGACCGTGCCGTGCGTCGCCGCCTGCTGGATGGCGTCGGCGAGGCTGCCGGCGATCCGAAGGCCGCGGAAGTCGATCCCGATGCCGGCGAGGGTCTGGGCGTTGACGGCGGAGATGCCGGCGAGGATGGCCGTGGCACCCATGAGGCGGGCGGCCTCTGCGGTGCGCATGAGGTGGTTGGCCACGGCCGAGTCGACCGCCGGAACGCCGGTGATGTCGATGACGATCGTTCTGGCCCGGTGCTTGGGGATGGCGCCGAGCAGGGCCTCGGTGATCGTGGCGGCGCGCTCGCTGTCGACGGAGCCGATCAGCGGCAGCAGCAGGAGGCCGTCCCACAGCTCGAGGACGGGGGTGGAGAGCTCGCGGATGTCGGCCTGCTGGGCGGTGATGATGCGTTCCTTGGCCGCCAGGTACGCGTTCCCGATGGTGACCATCATCAGGTCGACGTAGATGGCGGCGCCGCGCAGGGCTTGTGCGAGCCGCTCGGGGTTGCTGCGGAACGTGTCGACGACCAGCGGAGTGAGACGCATGCGCAGCGCTCGCCCGGTGGCGAACCATGACCCGAAATCGAGGCCGGTCTCGGCGTAGCGTGCGCCGGCCGCGTCGACCTCGGTGAGGTACGGGATCCAGTCCTCGTCGACGACGGCGCGGCGGATCAGCTCGCGGATCTCCGCCAGCTCGACGCTGCCCGCCGCCCCGATGAAGCCCGGCAGCTCGGGGTGCCCGGCGGCGGCCGGGTCGAGGCCGTCGGCGAGCGGGTCGAAGTGCGCGTCGTAGACCTGCCAGAACCCGGCCAGCGCGTCCCGTTCGGCGGTGCTCAGGTCGGGCGGGAGCAGGTGCCGGCCCGTCCGTCGAGGAGTGGGGAGCATGGTTGCCATGAGCGTGGCAGCGAGCCTAGATCGCAGACCGGAACGGGCCCTCCCCGATACGCGGGTACCGTTGATACCGCGTTTCGGGGAGGCGACAAGGTGGGGTGCGAGCTACCGTCGAGGTCCCCATACCTCGCGGGGACGGCTCGCAGGGGTCGGATCCAGGCAGAGGCCGTCCCAGCATCCGCGGCTCGCTCTCCGAGCTCGGCCACGCTATCACCCGTCCTCCTCGACCCTGCGTGGAGGGCGAGCCGCGGCCAACCCGATCCGCGTCGACACGCGCGATTGGTTTCGGGTGATGCCGGGTAAGGCGTTACCCGAACCGGGATGGCGCGTGAGTACCACATCGCCGCGGTCGGCGGCAGCAACGACGACGAGGTCTCCGTCGACCTGTCCGACGTGCTGAACGCGCTCGGCGCTCAGAACTGGGAGCTCAGAAGCGCCGTCCCGCTGAAGGACAGCGACACGCTCCTCCTGATCCTGAGCCGCGAGACGGCGGAGGCGACGCCGTGAGGGCGGCCGCCGCGTTGTTGCTCGCCACCGCCGCCGCGGTGATCCTGCTCGACTCCGAGTGGTGGCTCGCAGCGGCCGGATCGGGAGTCGTCCTGATGGCGTTCTTCCACCGCCATCACCCCCGCCACTCGCCGTACCACGAGGGGTGGTATTAGGCCCGTGGGGTTCGGCTTGGCATCAGGTGGGCATAGGTGTGGCGGGCGGCGCCGGTGGGCCGGAAACCACGGTTCGGAGGGACGGCAAGATGCCGAAGCAGGGTGATGTGCACGTGGTCTACCAGGCGACCGACAAGGGTTGGCGCGTCGAGGTGACCGGGAACAAGCGCGCCTCGGGCACGCACGCCAGGAAGCCGCCGGCGGTGGAGCAGGGTCGCAAGCTCGCCCAGCGGAACAAGTCGGAGCTCGTCATCCACAACCAGGACGGAAAGATTGGCAATCGCCGCTCCTACGGCAACGATCCGTTCCCGCCACGAGGCTAGACGAGCGCCTCTTCAAACCGGCGGCCCGGAACCCCAAACCCAGGGAGGACACTCATCATGACCACTCGACGAAGCAGCGGAGGACTCGGCGGACTCACGACGGGCGGCATCATCGTCATCGTCGGGATCATCGTCGCGATCTTCTGGAGCCTCATTCTCGGGATCATCATCGCCCTTGTCGGCCTCGTCGCCTTCGGCGGCTTCGCGCGGGGCAGGTGGTACTGACCGGGCGCGCGCCGGCGGCGCGACCCGAACGTGCGAGGCTGAGTCACGGCGTGCGGCTGGGTTCGGTCCCTCCACGCGATCCGGCTCGTGGACACGGAGTCGGCCGTCACGTCGGTCTCGCCGGATAGGCACCCATGCGACTTCTCCGGATCAACCTCCTCGCTGTGATCTACCTGGTCGTGGGCGTCGTGGTGGCGGCCACGCACCACTACTTTCGACACCTGGGCTCCCTGCGCCTGATCGCCTCGGCGGTGTTGGCGGTCGTTCTCTGGCCGCTCGTCCTCTTGGGCGTGAACGTCCACATCCACCACTAGATGAGTGATTCCACGACCCCCGCGCGCGGGGACGCTCGTCTGTGGTGGGTTGGCGTGGTGTGGTGGGGCTGCGGCTGCGAACCTTCTCCTCCACGGGAGCGCGGCAAGCCGACGACTTGCCGCTGGGACATCACGGTGCCGTGGAATCAATCATCTGGACATCCCCGGCGTCCCGCCAGGTTCACCGTAACGCGACGCTCGTGGTCACAACAGGCCCCGGTCGCCGACGGCAGCTTCACGCTGTTCACGAACACGACCGGCGCCAGTGAGTCCACGAGCGTGAACTCGAGCCGCTGGCCGCGCATGAGAGCCTCGCGTTGTCGCCTCGTTGCGTTTGCATCGTTCCAGGCGTAGAGTCGTGCGACGCTGACGATGTCGGAACGACGGCGATCAAGACCGCGCTGGGCAGCACGGCGCACCGTAGTCCTCCTGCTCGGGCTTGGCGTGCTCGCGCTCTGGTCGGCCCCGGCCGCCCTTGCGAGCACGGTTTCGTGTCAAGGTCATCCAGCGACGATGGTCGGCACTCCGGGCGCTGACACGTTGCTTGGAACGAGCGGCCCCGACGTCATCGTGGGCTTGGGTGGCGAAGACTCGCTCGGCGGGCGCGGCGGGGATGACATCATCTGCGGCGGCGGGTTTCCCGATACCTTGGTCGGTGGCCGCGGCGACGACCAGTTGTTCGGCGAGGCGAGCGTTGACGGCCTGTTTGGGGGCGCTGGGGCCGATGTGCTCGTCGGAGGTGGCAAGCCGGACTTTCTCTCCGGCGACCGGGGCGATGATGCGCTTCGTGGTGGGAAGGGCCGCGATGAAATCTCGATGGATCGCGGCGACGACTTCCTGGGCGGCGGCGCAAGCCGACGCGATGTGATCGAAACGTTCATGGGCAAGTTCGTGTCCTTGACAGTGAACCTCGCGGCCGGGACAGCAACGGGCCTCGGACACGATCGCGTCTTCGGCGTCGAGAATCTCGAGTTCCCCGTCCACCGTGGGCCGCTCCTCCTGGTTGGGAGCGAGATCCACAACCGGATCGTGGCGCGGGGGAATCCGCTCGTCATTCGCGGCCGGGGAGGGAACGACCAGATCTTCGGTGGCAAGTTCGCTGACGAGATCCGTGGTGGGTCCGGCGACGACTCGGTGCGTGGATTCCGTGGAAACGACGATCTCGACGGTGGGATCGGCACGGACAGGCTGGACGGAGGTCCCGGGACTGACACCTGCAATCGCGGCGAACTGGTGATCTCGTGCCCCTAGCTCCAACCGGAATCTGGCGACGTGCGATGACTTCTACGCTCGCCGACGAGCTACCACCCTTGGCACGAGACGATGAGGTCAGCGAGACAATCGCCGTCGACGCTGTCGAGGAGATCGGGAGGCGTAGGTGAGACACCTTCAGATAGCCGTGAGTGGGGTCGCGCTGGCAGCGTCGGCGAGCGGTGGTGTTGTTGTCGACTCCGCAGTGGCCGGAGTTGTCGCGAAATGCGGATCGCAGACCGCGACGATCACGGGTACGCCTGGGGATGACGTCTTGGTGGGGACATCTGGCGGCGATGTGATCGTCGCACTTGGCGGCGATGACGTGATTCGAGGTCGCGGTGGGAGCGATCTGATCTGTTCTGGAGATGGCGATGACGCGGTGTTCGGAGGGGGTGGCCAAGACGTCGCGTTCGCTGGGCCAGGACGGGATCGGCTGTTTGGTGGTGCCGGCGGGGATCTGTTCGGCGGGTTCGCGAAATCGAGCGGCGGCCCTGGTGATGACATCATGCGTGGCGGTCGGGGATTCGATGAGCTGCAAGGCGGCCGCGGCGCCGACACGTTGCGGGGTGGCGCTGGAGTGGACCTTTTGCACGCTGGCCGCGGAAGAGGAGAACGCTACGCCGGCGGCGCCGGCGCTGACGTCGTGTTCTTCTTCACGTTCCCGGCGGGGGTGATCGCGAATCTGACCACTGGTCGCGCGTCAGCTAGCGGATTCACCGCTCGACTTGTCGCCGTGGAGAACATGGTCGGCAGCCCGGGTGGCGATGTACTCGCCGGCGATGCAAACCCGAACCGCATCGACGGCGAGGGCGGCGGCGACACAATCTTTGGACGCGCTGGAGACGACAACCTCATCGGCGGGCTCGGCACCGACACGATCAACGGCGGCGTCGGCACCGATACCTGCGCCGGTGAAACCACCACCAACTGCTAGTCCAATGCAAGCTCCGATACGCGGTTCTTGGAGGGCTTTCACGGGCTTGGAGGGCGGAGTCATGGGTCGACGTTTTTCGATATGCACGGTGCTTGTGGGCGCGATACTCCTCTCGAGCGTGGGCGTGGCGAGTGCGGCGACTACGCGGGTGGATACCGTGAAGGGGGCCGAGGTGGCCTATACCTCGACACAAGGCACGTTCACCGGATATGCGGACGGTGACCTCCCTGGCACGTGGGCCGCCGTGATCGACCACACCGTTCTCTCCCCCGACGCGACCATCACCGGCGGCACCCTCACCCTGCTGACGCTGATCCATTGGCTCCCGACGACGGTCGGGGGCACCTTTGCTGACGGCGGCACCGTCAGCCGCGTCTATCAGGAGGCCGGCTGCGGCGTTCAGAGGTACGCCATCAAGGACAAACTCGTGCACGTCGGCGTCGACGGCGGGTCGGGCACGGGTGACGTCTCGGCGACCCTGACGCACCACCGGCGCTGGATCCTCGGACGCTGCATCGCCTACGCGGCGACCATCACCGGAACGGTACACCTGACGTTCTGAGACGCGACCCGCGGAAGGACGACTCTTCGCCTGTGCGTCCGGCTAGCCCCGATTTGCATCGCGAGACGGCGGCGCGGTATCGCGGGCGCTTCCTCGGCAAGGCGGAGTCGCCGCGCTCCGCCGTGGGGAGCCCGCTGCGTCGGGCCGATGCGGGGCAGCATGAGGCCGACAGGAGGGTTGGGCAGAGTGCGGCACTCCGATTAGACTCGGAGCGTGGGCGATGAGCGATCGGAAGCCCTGATTCGTGACATAGTCAAGTCCCGACTTGTGGTGTAGATCGGGATCGTCGGTCATGTGGTGATCATTGGCCTCGCTTTCTGCTGTCGGCCAGCGCTCCTTTGGAGAGCTGGCTGGTCGGCGTCGACGAGCGCGCAGCGCTCGCTGGTGTAGAGCGCGGCGGGATTCCTGGCTGAGGTAGCGACGCTGGACCAGCCATTCGTCGTTCTGCTCGATCAGCAGCGAACCGGCGAGGCGGATCAGGCTTGCGTCATTGGGATAGATCCCGACCACGTCTGAGCGGCGGGCGATCTCGCGGTTGACCCGCTCCAGCGGGTTGGTCGACCGCAGCTTGGTGCGGTGCTCGGTTGGGAAGTCGAGGAAGGCGAGCAGGTCGTCCTCGGCCTTCGCCAGCAGCATCGCCACCTTGGGCGCCGGCGTCTGGAGCCGGTCGCACACGTCGCCCAGGATCGCTGCGGCCTCCTCGCGGCTCGACGCGGCGAAGACTTGGCGGATGGCGGCGCCGACCATCTGCTGCTGGGCTTTCTGGACGTGGCCGAGCATGTCGCGCAGGAAGTGGACGGTGCAGCGCTGCCACGGTACGCCGAGCACTTGGCCGATCGCGGTCTTCAACCCGACGTGGGCGTCCGACACGCACAGCTTGACGCCGGA
>JAICKX010000072.1 GCA_025927685.1 Thermoleophilia bacterium
CCGCCGCCGCGACCAGCGCGACTGCGATCACGAGAGGGCCCGGGCGTGCGATCCGCATACCGCGGAGTATCCGCGATCCGGCAGTCGGACGCCGATCGGCCTCCCCCGGCGGCCGGGTCCGCCGCCGGGGGAGGCCCTTCCGAGCGCCGTCCAGGGACCGACTCTCGGGGTCGCCGGTGGCCCCCCGTCGGGAGCCACCGGCCCCGCCGGCCGTTAGGCCAGCACCTGGTACCGGGTGAGCATCCCGGCCCTGATGTGATCGTTCACGTGGCAGTGGAAGAGCCAGGTGCCGACGTCGTCCGGCACCATGTCGGCGACGACCATCGTCGCGGGCAGCAGGCTCACGACGTCCATCCGCATGCCGTTCACGGTCACGGTGTTGCCGTGCCAGTGCGGCGTGTGGAGGTCGACCTCCGTGCCCATGCTCATCACGTACCAGCGCACGTGCTCGCCCTTGTGCATCGTGATCATCGGCTCGTTCCCGAACACGTAGCCGTTGATCGAGTGCATGAGGTTGGACTCCTCGAAGTCCTCGTCCTCCGGATCGGGGAACGGCGGCTGCGCGAACGTGTGCAGGTTGTGCCCGAGGTACGGGCTCGCGTTCTCGTTCATCACCGAGAACAGGGCGAAGACCTCGCGGTCGACGTCCCTCGGGCTTCCGTCCGGCCGCGCCATCCCGCGCCGGGTGATCTCCATCGGGCCCATGAGGCCGGCGTACGTGTCGGACACCTCGTCGGCGTGCGAGTGGTACATCCACATGACGGAGCTGCCGTCGTCGGGGCCCGGCCCGGCCCGCGGCGGCACTTGCCAGACGTACGTGTGCGTCCCGCCGGTCGGGACGCCGTCGTCTGCCTTGTCGGCGCCGTGGGTGCCGTCGTTGTAGGGAGCGCCCTCGCTGTCCTTCTCGTAGAAGACGCCATGCGGGTGGACGCTGGCCGGGAACCGGCAGGTGTTGCGGAAGACGACCCTGATCGTGTCTCCCACCTCCGCCCTGATGACCGGTCCCAGGCTGCCGAGGTAGCGCTCGTCGGCCGGGCGCTTCAACCGGTGCGAGAAGCTCGCGTCCGTGTAGCCGCGGTAGAGGCACTTGCGGTAGGTCGAGCCGATCCGGCCGGGGCCGGTCTTGACGTAGGTGTCGGCGACGTCGTCGAACGGCTTCCCGGTGATCTCGTCGGTGCCCTGCGGCGCGTAGTCCCAGTTCACCTGGTCGGCGCTGATGTAGTAGGTGCGCGTCGTTCCGTCACTCCGGAACACGCCTCCGGAGACGTCCTGCCAGTAGGTCGCGCCCTGCATGGCGCTCATGTCCATGCCGGCCGTCGAGTCGTCGTCTGAGCCGGCATACACCGGCGTGGGCGAGCCGTCGCCGGTCGCCACGGCGAACGCCGCGAAGACGGCCACGGCTGCGATCCCGATGCCCGGCAGAGCGCGCCACAGCGACGCCAGTCGAGTCGTTCTCATCGAAGCTTCCCCCTCGGAAGGTGGTTGGCGGGGTCCTGGGCCGCGCCGGCCCGACCCGCCGGGGGTCAGGCCGTCGCGGGGAGGAGCACCGGCGGGGCCCGGCCGGAGTGGGCCCAGCGATGGGCCTCGCTCGGGGCCGGGGCAGAGTCAGTGGGCCACCGGCGCGCGAACGTGCCCGGCCGGCGCCCGGCCCGGCGGCGGGCGGCGACCCGCGCGCGCACGCCGTCGGCGAGCCGCACGAGGGCCCGGGCGACCGCATAGCCGGCGAGCGCGAACGGGATCTGAAGGAGGAGGCCGGGCAGGAACGTCGGCTCGAGGACCGTGCCGAACGGGACCGCGCCGGTGTTGAGGATGGTCTCGACGTGCTCCTGGACGATGAAGAAGACGGGAGCGAGCAGCGCGAACGGGAGCCGCGCCGCTGCCGTTTGCGACGTCGACCACGCTCCGGTCACGCGTCCCACGAGCCCGGCCAGGATCGCCGCCAGTGCCAGGCTCACCAGGAGCGGAAGCGCGCCGGCACCCGGGCCGCCGTCGAAGAGCTCGGCGCGGCCGCCGTCCGGTGCCCCGAACGCGAGGTTCGCGACCGCGTGCGCCCACTCGCAGCCGACGGCCGCGATCGGGACGGTCACCAGCCATGCCAAGCGCTCCCCACGCACCCCGGACAAGTGTAGAACGGGTCAACCTCGGAGGGCAATCGGGCTCGCCAACTACGATCGGCGCCGGTGCGGGCCCTCGATCACGTCCAGGTGATGATGCCGCCGGGCCGCGAGGACGATGCGCGGGCCTTCTATGCAGGCCTGCTCGGGCTTACCGAGATCGAGAAGCCCGAGCCGATGCGCGTCCAGGGCGGCGTCTGGTTCGCGGAGGGGATCCACGTCTCGGGCCAGGACGGATTCACCGCGCCACGCCGTGCGCACCCCGCGCTGCGGGTCGACGACCTGGAGGCGCTGGCCGGGCGGCTGGCCGGCGCCGGCTGCGCCGTCGACTGGGACGACCGCTGGCCGGGCGTGCGGCGGTTCTACACCCGCGACCCGTTCGGGAACAGGGTCGAGCTGCTCTCGACCTCAGGCGGCTGAAGGCGAGCGCGCAACAACGGGGTCAGACCCCGATGTTGCGTCGCATCGAGATCACGGCGTCAAGGCCGAGACGGCGCGCGCTGACGCCAGCATCGCTCGCAGCTCGCGCGCGCTGGCCGGCATGCCCGGCCCGTGGATGCAGGCGGGGAACCGGCGGGGGGAGCACCGCCGCAAGCGGGATGAGGACGAACCCGCGTGCGATCATGACCGTTGGAGGGCGGACGCGAGCCGAGGGCCACAACCCGGTAGGTTCGAGCCCGGGTCCGCGATGATGTCCCAGCCGATTCTCCACACGCCACGCCTCCTGCTCGTCCCGCTCGCCGAGCGTCACCTCGATCTCGAGATCGAGCTCGACTCCGACCCGGAGGTGCTGCGCCACCTCTCAGGACGAGCTCACACACGAGACGAGGTGGTGGCGAGCCACGCGAAGCGGATGGAGCTCGCGCGCAAGGTCCCGGGGCTCGGGTTCTGGATCGCGTTCGGGACGCGGGGCGGCGCTCGCGGCTCGATCCGGCCGCATACGGAGGAGGCCGGCGAGTTCCTCGGCCTGATGATGCTCCCTCCCGCCCACGGCCCGGATCAGCCCGACGATCCCAGCGTGGCGGATCTCGGATACCGGATCGCGCGCCGGTACTGGCGCCAGGGCATCGCCACGGAGGCGGCGCGGGCGCTCCTCCGGCACGCGTTCGCGACGGTGGGCATCCGGCGCGTCATCGCCCAGACGATGGCGGTCAATGCCGCGTCCCGAGGCGTGATGGCCGCTGTCGGGATGTCGTATGTCCGCACCTACTTCCCCGACTCGGACGAACCCCTCGCCGGTGCCGAGGAAGGTGAGGTCGAGTACGAGCTGACCCTCGCGGGCTGGCGAGGCCGGGAGTAGGACGCGCCTGCGCTCGGTTGTGCCGGCGCGGCTGATCTGCACATCGTCGGCGAGCGCCTCGACGAAGAATGCCCTGGTCCAGCCCGCGATGCTGCGACCCGCGCCCTGCGGTCACACCGGAGCTAGTGGCAGCTCTCGGAGCCCGAGTCCGTCGGGCCCGTCGGGTCGGCCGGCTTGAACTGCCAGGAGTAGGACCCGCTGCTCATGGTGAGCGCGAGGATGCCGAACGCCCGGATCCGCATCTGCGAGCCTGCGATCGGCGTGGGGAACGGCCCCTCGCTCTCGCCGCCGGTGCCGACGATGATCTCGCGTGTGCGGGCGCCGCTCGACACGGGCTGGCCGCTGGCGTTCAGGTCGGCGAAGCGCTCGTAGTGGTGGAAGTGGCCGACGAGCACCAGATCCACGCCGTTGTTCACCATGTAGTTCCAGAACGTGCGCGTGTTGTTGACGCCGCCGGTGACGCTCGACCACGACGCCTGGTGCCAGTACGCGAGCGTGCACTGGGCCGGGTGCGCCGCGAGGTCGCTCAGGATCCACTTCGCCTCGGGCGAGCTCGCGCCGCAGCCGCCGGACTGGCCGCACTGCGTGTTGAGCGCGAGCACGTGCCAGCTCCCGAGGTCGTAGCTGTAATAGCCCTTGCCGTTCACACCGGCTGCCTCCGTCACCCCGTGGTTCGCAAAGTACGTGAAGTAGCCGGTCCCGCTCGCCGAGCAGCCCTGCTCGCCGAAGTCGCTCGAAGTCTTCACCTCGTGGTTCCCCAGCACCGGCTCCGTCGAGCCGACGAACCGGCCCCAGGTCGGGTTGTAGGCCGTGTTGAACGCCCCGATGCTGCCGCAGTCGTACTGGAGGTCGCCCAGCGCCAGCACGCGGTCGTATGACCCCTGGCCGATGAGGTCGGCCGTCGCCGCCTGGTGGCAGTTCCCGGTGAGCAGGTTGCCGGTGCCGGCGCCGCTGTTGTAGTTCGGATCGGCCGGGTTGCAGGCGATGTCGCCGGCCGCGGCGACCGTCACGCCGCCTCCGCCGCCTCCCTGCGTGGTCGCAGAGGCCTGGTTCGAGGGCGGCGACTCGGTCGTCGCGTTGAAGGCGGTCACCACGTAGCTATGGGTCGTCCCCGTTCCGAGCCCGGTGTCCTGGAACGTCGTGGTGCCCGCGCCCACGCTCCCGGCCGGCGTGCCGGCGCCGTCCCGGTAGATGTGGTAGCCGGTGACGCCTCCGCTCGTGGACGCCGTCCAGTCCAGGTCGATCTCGCTCGAGGACACCGCCGTGGCGTGAAGGCTCGTGGGCGGCTGGAGAGTCGCCACCGCGCCGGTCGTCACCGACAGGTTGTCGACCCGGAACGAGTCGCCGGACCTGGCCTGCTTCTGGAAGACCGAGAAGATCAGCCCGTCGCCGTCGTGCTGGAGCGTGAAGGTCAGCTCGGGCAGCGTGGCCCACCCGCCGGTCCCCGTGGCGCACGAGTTGGCGGACGTGTTGACGGTGCCGGTCTCGTGCAGCTTCAGGCAGACGGACTTCCCGGACGGCGCGTTGAACCGCCCGTCGGCCGTGTACGCCGTCCCTGCCGTCCCGGACCTGACGATCTTGGCGGTTGCCACGATCGAGTAGGTCGTGCCGGTACCGCTGTACGCGACCCGCGCGGCGAACCCGCCGCCGTCACCTGTCACGAGCGACAGGCTCGAATTCGATGTCTTCCACCCGGCCAGCGACCCGCTTCCCGTGCCCTCGAAGTCGCCGTTGGCGAGGAGGTTCGTCCCGGCGGCCTGGGCGGGCACGCCTGCGGCGCTCGCGAGAAGTGCGAGCGCGAGCACCGTCCACATGCGTCGCGCAAGTCTCATAGTCGTGCCCCGACCCCCCGAATCGATCGCGTCTCGGAGGCTAACCGCTCGCGCGTCGGGCGTCAACAATTTCCAGTCCGCCGCAGCGACTGGAAGGACCGGCCGCTGTCCGCCGTCTACTGATCCAGTGCCCGACATCTCGTCCTGGGAGGCGGCTCACCGCGTTGACACCCGCCCGGGGCGGGGCGTATCCTCGTGCGCGGTTTCGGCGAGGCGTCGAGATGCCGCTCCGCTTCGCGCCACCGCGAGCGCCGGAGCCGCGGGACCGCCCGACTCGCACGCACCGGAAGGAGGCCGCGGTGAGCGATCATCGACGTGAGACGCCCGAACCCCAGGGTCACGGCTCCGCGGCGATCGGTCAGATGCCCCGTGTCGGCTCCGAGTTCGCGTCGTACCGAATTCAGGGCGTCCTCGGCCGCGGCGGCATGAGCGTCGTGTTCCGGGCCGACAACCTGCGCCTGGGGAACGAGGTGGCGCTGAAGGTGCTCTCCGCCGAACTGTCCGAGAACGACGCCTTCCGCGAGCGGTTCGTGCGCGAGTCGCGGCTCGCGGCGTCGATCAACCACCCGAACATCATCCCCATCTACGACGCGGGGGAGGAGGACGGGCTGCTCTACATCGCGATGCGGTACGTGGCCGGCGCCGATCTCAAGTCGATGATCCGGCAGGAGGGCCCGCTCTCGTTGCGGCGGGCGGCCGAGATCATCTCGCAGGTCGGGCGCGGCCTGAGCGTCGCCCACCAGCGCGGCCTCGTCCATCGCGACATCAAGCCGGCCAACATCCTGACCGAGCGGGCGGGCGGCGACGGCGAGACCGTCGACCACGCGTACCTGGCCGACTTCGGCCTCATGAAGCACCAGGTCTCGCGGTCCGGGCTCACGGAGACGGGCCAGTTCCTCGGCACCGTCGACTACGTCGCGCCCGAGCAGGTCGAGGGCCGCCAGACCGACCACCGCGCCGACGTCTATTCGCTCGGCTGCGTGCTCTACGAGACGCTCACCGGCTCCGTGCCGTATCCACGCGAGAGCGATGTGGCCGTCCTCTTCGCGCACGTCCAGGATCACGTGCCCCGCATCACCGACCTGCGTCCCGACCTGCCGCCGGCCATCGACGAGATCGCCGCCCATGCGATGTCGAAGCGCCCGGAGCACCGCTACGGGAGCGCCGGCGACCTCTCCCGCGACCTGGCGGAGGTGGCCGGGGCGTACCGGTCGCACGACCGGCCGTCACGGGTCGTCACGGAGCCGGCCGTCCCGCCGCGCGAGGGGGCCGGCTCGGGTGCGGCACATGACGTGATGCGGGCGTCCGGGCCGTTCGGGCAGCAGGCGCCGCCCGGGCCGCCCGCCGATCCAGGGCGCGACGCCGCACCCCCGCGGCCGCCGCGCGGCCGCCCGTCGCTCCTGGTCATCGCGCTCGCCGTCGCGCTGGCCGCGGCGCTCGCGGTGATCGCTGTGCAGCTCGCCACGGGAGGCGACTCGGGCTCGAACGGTGGGGCCGCGACGACCACGCCGTCCGGGACGACCACGTCCCCGAGCGGCACGACCGAGCCGTCGACGACGCCGACGGGCACCGTGCAGGCCAGCGATCTCCGCGCGGCGATGCCGAAGAACCTGCTCGCCGACTGCACGAACGTTCCCCCGGCCGGCACGGCGCTGGCGTCGCTCACCTGCTCGGCGCCCGCGAACGACGCGATCACCTACGACGTCTCGATGTACCCCGACACGGCGGCGGTGGTCGCGGTGTTCAAGACGTTCCTCGCCTCACAGGGGATCAAGACGAACACGAACGGCTGCACGAAGCGGAACTGGAACGGGGAGCGGGCCTGGTTCCACCCGACGGGGTCGCTCGGCGGGCACGTCGCCTGCTACCTCGACGCCAACGGCGACTCGGTCATCATGTGGACGCACATGAGCCAGAACGAGAAGGGCGTCGCGCCGCAGCCCGACCATCGCGACATCCTCGGGGTCGCCCGCCAGCACACGCAGCTCCCCGGCGAGCTCCTGTCGTTCTGGAAGTTCTGGAGCGGCGCGAGCGGCACCGACAGCATCATCGGCAAGTTCCAGACCGCCGGGTAGGCGAGCGCCGACTTCGTCTGTGGTGGTTGGCGTGGCGGGGCTGCGGCTGCGAGCTGTCGCATCGCAGCGCGCTCGTGCCAAATATCACCCGATATTCGCCCTTCCTGCGTCGTTGGGCTGCTTGGTTCTCTGCCGCCCAGGGCATCACGGTGCCGAGGAATCGTGAAACAGATGGACCTGGTCCCGGTGTTTCATCGATGAAACAGATGGACCAGGTCCCGGTGTTTCAAAACGGCTCGCCCGGGTGATCGAACCGGCACGCTCTTGTGACTGTTCGCCCGCCAGCACACGCAGCTCCCCGGCGAGCTCCTGTCGTTCTGGAAGTTCTGGAGCGGCGCGAGCGGCACCGACAGCATCATCGGCAAGTTCCAGACCGCCGGGTAGCCGAGCGCCCGTCAGCTCGTGGTTGTCGCGCGGGCGGCCATCCGAAGCATCTGGCCCAGCATCGCGGCGGTCTGCGGCCGCTGCGAAGGATCCGGCGCGAGCGCCGTGGCGATCGCCCACTCCAGGTCGTCGGACGGGCCGCCCGCTCGTGCCAGGAGCGACTGGGCGAGGGCGGCGAGATCGTAGATGTCGCTCGCCGGCGTGGGCGCGCCGCCGGGCTGCGCCTCGGGCGCGGTGGTCCGCGCGCCGCTCGTCGCGACCGGGACGAGGAGCGAGCGGCCGTCCGCGCCGAACAGGATCGCCCCGCCACGGATGCCTCCGTGGACGAGCCCCTCCCGGTGGAGGGCATCGAGCCCGCGGGCCGCGCGGACGGCGATGCGGACCGCGTCGTCGGCCGAGGGTGCGCGGCCTGCGGCCAGCCGGTCGGTCAACGAGCCGCCCTCGCACCAGGCCATGACGAGAAAGCGGAGCCCGTCGGCCTCGTCCGCGTGGAGCCCGGGCACGAGGTTGCGATCCTCGATCCGCGCGGCGCGCGCGGCCGCCTCGCGCAGCGCCGTCCACTCCGCCTCGCCTGAGCCCTCGGCGCGACCGACGACACGCAGCGCGACCGGCTCGCCGTCCGCCGTCTGCGCGCGGACGACGGCGCCCGGCGCGGGCGCGTCCCCGTCCATGGTGTAGGGGCCGATCCGGGTGCGGTCTGCGGCCGGCGGCGCCTCGGCCTCCAGCGGATCCGGCGGGGCCGGGGCGGGCGTGGCGGCGGTGCGGCGCTCGCCGATCCGCTCGCGCAGGCGGGCGACGGCGGCCGCGTCGTCCATCCGCTCGGCGACCCTGAGCGCCCGCTGCCAGAGCCGAACCGCCTCGTCGCGCTGACCCCAGCTCTCCGCCCGGCCTGCGGAGCGGTCGAGGTACTCGAGCGCCTTCGAGAGGTTCCCGCTCTGGGCGTGGTAGTGGGCGAGCATCTCCATCCGCTCGTCGAGCGAGTCGGCGAAGAGCTCCTCGAAGACCGCGGCCACCCGGGCGCATACGGCGGCCCGCCGGGCCTGGGTGAGCGTGCTGCGGGCCGCCTCCTGAAGCAGGCCGTGGCGGAAGCTGTACTCCAGCTCCGGGTACCGGCGCACCTCGCGGACGATGCCCGCCCGCAGGAGCCCGTGCATGCCGGCCTCGAACGGCTCCGGGCCGGCGACGCGCTCGAGCACGCGCGCCGGGAACTCGCGGCCGATCACGGCCGCCGTCTGGCCGAGAGCCCGGGCCTCCGCGTCGAGCCGGTCCATCCGCGCGATCAGGAGCGCGTCGAGCGATGCCGGCATCCCGGGCGCCGTGCCGACGGTCACGGTCCAGGCGCGCGGGCGGATCGCCTCGGCCTCGAGCGCGTGGGCCATCTCCTCGAGGTAGAGCGGATTGCCCTCGGCTCGGGTCACGAGCTCATCGCGCGTTGCCGGGTCGAGGACGTCGGCCGCGGTGATGTCGAGCAGCTGGCCCGCCGCCTCGACGGAGATCGGGCCGAGCGTCAGCTCCTCGAACCGGTGGGAGAAGTTCGTCATCGCGTGCGCACGGAACCGCCAGGCGGGGGTGTCGCGCTCGGGCCGGGCGGTCATCACGACCATCACCGGCGCCTGGTCGGTCAGCTCCAGCAGCTCTTCGAGCATCTCGCACGTCGCGACATCGGCCTCGTGCAGGCCCTCGATGGCGACGACGGCCGGGGCCTGCTTCGCGAGGCGGAGCGTCCAGTCGCAGAACGCCGCCCTCGTGCGGGCGGCCAGGCCTTCGGCGTCGCCCTCCCGCAGCGCGTCGCGGTGCCCCGGCTCGGGCTGCACGCCGAGCAGGTGGCCGATGTACATGAGCGCGTCCTCGGCGTCGCCGTCATAGAGCGCGGGGAGGCGGGCCCGCAGCCGCGTCCGCACGACGATCTCGCGCTCGGTGTGGTCGACGCCGAGCCAGGCTCGGATCATCTCGACGAACGGCTGATAGAGCCCGACCGCGCCGTAGGAGCGACAGTCGCCCTCGAGCCAGGTGACGCCCGGGCCGAGGTTCTCGCGCAGCTCTCCGAGCAGGCGCGACTTCCCGATCCCGGCGTCGCCGATGAGGAGGAGCGACTGCCCGCGCCCGGCGAGCAGGTCGTCGGCGGCCCGCCTGAGGCGGGTGGCCTCCCCGTCGCGGCCGACGAGCGGCGACTGGGTGTGGTCGCGCCCCGTCGTCTTGCGTCGCACGACGCGCCACGCCGACACGGGCGCCGCGCGGCCCTTGAGGGCGAGCTCGCCGATCGGCTCGAGGACGAAGCGCGCCATGAGCCGCTGGGCGGTGGTCTCGCCCGTGACGATCGTGCCGGGATCGGCGGCCGACTGGAGCCGGGCGGCGACGTTGGTGGTGTCGCCGAGCGCGACCGCCTGCGGCTGGGCGGAGCCGACGACGCCCACCGCCGCGAGGCCGCCGTTGATGCCGATGCGGACGTTGAACTCGTCGATGTTCCAGGCCTGGCGGACGTCCCCGCCGTACGCCCCGACCATCTCGAGCAGCGCCAGCCCGGCCTCGGCGGCGCGGTCGGCGTCGTCCTCGTGGGCGGTGGGGACGCCGAAGTAGGCGCAGACGCCGTCGCCCATGTACGCCTGGACGGTGCCGCCGAACTCCTCGATCACGCGGCTCATCCGGGTGACGCACTCTCCGACGAGCGCCTTCACCTCGTCAGGGCTCATGCGCTCGCCCAGGCCGGTGGAGCCGACGATGTCGGCGAAGAGGGCGGTCACCGGCCGAAGCTCGTCACCCCCGCCGGACCCGCCCGGCTCGATGGAGTCGGATGGCCCGGGCACGCGGTGGTAACGGTACTGACCCTTGGGAGGCGGCGTCAATGGACGGCGCGGCAGACTCGCGGCCCGGCGCCGGCCGGGCGGTGCGGCAGCCCCGTGTTCGAGGGAACGAATTTGCGCCGGTCAGCGTGCGGCTACCCGTACCGCACCCGTGCGCGTCTGCCATCCTCCCGGCATCACCGCAGGCTCCTGGTCACTCGCACACCGCCGCTCCGACGCCGTCGGCCGGCGCGGCATGGTCGCGACCTCGAACCCGGATGCGGCCCTGGCCGGGCTGCGAGTGCTCCAGGCCGGCGGGAACGCCTGTGACGCCGCGCTGGCCGCGGCCGGCGTCCTCGTCGTCACCGAGCCGTACCAGTGCGCGCCGGGCGGCGACCTGTTCGCGATCGTCGTCCGCGACGGCGAGTCGCCGATCGGCCTGAACGCGAGCGGTCGCGCCCCCGCCCGGCCCGGCGACGCGCTCCCCGAGGAGTTCGGGCCGCGGAGCGTCACGGTTCCCGGCTGCGTCGCCGGCTGGACCGACCTGGCGGAGCGGTACTCGCGCCGCGGTCTGGCCGACGCGCTCGCGCCTGCGATCGCGCTCGCCCGCGAGGGCTTCGAGATCCAGCCCAAGGCCGGCCGTCAGTGGCGGGCGTGTCTCGCCGACCTCGCGGGCGCCGCCGCCGCGGCCTTCCAGCCCGCCTCGCCGTTTCGCTCGCCCGCGATCGCGGAGGCGCTCGAGCACGCCGTCGCGGGGACGTTCTACACCGGGCCGATCGCCGGCGCGATCGCCTCGGTCTCGTGGCTCGAGCGGGGTGACCTCGAGGCGCATGGGAACGAGTGGGTCGAGCCGATCGAGTTCGCCTACCGCGACCGGACGCTGCTCGAGCTGCCCCCGAACGGCCAGGGATCGATCGCCGGCTGGGCGCTCGAGGCGCTCGGCTCGCCCGACCCGCCGGCCCAGGTCGAGGCGCTGGCCGAGGCCTACGCCCGCGGCTATGCGACCATCGGCGGCACCGCCTACGTCTGCGCGGCCGACGGCGAGGGGATGGGCGTGTCGCTCATCCAGTCGGTCTACCACGGCTTCGGGTCGCGGGTGCTCGTCCCCGGCTACGGGTTCGTGCTCCAGAACCGCGGCGCCGGCTTCGTCCTCGACGACGGGCACCCGAACCGGTTCGCGCCGGGCAAGCGGCCGTTCCACACCATCATCCCGGCGGCGCTGCTCGGGCCGGATGGTCGCTGGGAGGCGGTCTTCGGCGTGACCGGCGGTCAGTTCCAGCCGCAGGGCCACGTGCAGGTCGTCGTCACCATGCTCGACAACGGCCTCGGCCCGCAGGCGGCGCTCGACGCGCCCCGCTACCGGCTCGAGGAGGACGGTACGGTGTCCCTCGAGTCGCCCCTCGCCCACCTCGCCGGCGCGTTTGGCGACCGGCCCACCAGCGTCCTCGACACGGACGACAACTACGGCAACGGCCACGTGATCGTGCGGACGCCCGCCGGCCGCCTGCTCGGCGGCACCGAGCCACGCCGCGACGGGCTCGCGGTCGGCTTCTAGCAGGGACAGTCCCCGAACGCCCGGCGTGACAGAGTCGAGGCAGAGCTGCGACCACCGTTGTCTGACCCGGATGGGGTCGGGCCCAAGCGGACGGCTACGCGGCCTTCGAGCCGATGACGCGGTCGCGGCCGGAGGTCTTGGCCCGGTAGAGGGCGGCGTCGGCCGTGCGAACCAGCTCGGCGCGGTCGTCGGCGTCGACCGGGAAGACGGCCCAGCCGATCGAGGCGGAGAGCGACCGGCCCTGGCTCGGCTCGATCGCGAGCGACCGCACCGCCTGCCGGGCCCGGTCGAGCAGATCGGCCACGCCGGCGGGGTCGGTCGTCTCGAGCAGCACCGCGAACTCCTCGCCGCCCAGGCGGTAGATGCGGTCCGAGCCGCGGAGCACCTGCCGGATGGCCTCGCCGGCGCGACGCAGGACGGCGTCGCCCTCGGGATGGCCGAACGAGTCGTTCACGTCCTTGAAGTGATCGAGGTCGACCATCGCCAGCGTGAAGCCCAGGTCGCGACGCTTCGACATCGCCACCCGGCGGCGCAGGTCGGACTCGAACGTGCGCCGGTTCGGAAGGCCGGTCAGCGCATCGTGGCCGGCGGCCCGCTCGAGCTCCTCCTGGCGGAGCACCGTGCGCCACAGCGCGGCGAGGTGGCCGAGCATCAGGTCGAGGGCGTGGTGGTCGAGCTCGTCGCCGCGCCCCGGCGCGAAGCACACCGACGCGTGCAGCCCCTCGCCCGCCGAGTCGACCGGGAGCGTGATCCGGGCCAGGCCGTGCGAGGTGTGCCGCGGAGGTCCGCCCTCGGCCACCCCGAGGCACGCGGCGCCGAGCGCGTCGCGCGGCGCCATGTGGGCGAAGCCGATCAGCTGGCTTCGCGTCGTCGCCTCCTTGGCCCGGCTCGACCACGCCAGGATCTGCTCGATCTGCTCGGCCCAGCGCGCGTCGCGCTCCCGGCGGCTGTCGTACTCCACGGCCAGCCGCCACGCCTTCTGGAGGAGCAGCCCGCCGCCGGCCAGCAGCACGGCCATCCCGATCAGCGTCGCGACGAGCATCGCAAGCTGTGAGAACCTGGTCGCCGACCTCGCGTCCGAGTCGGCCCGCATCGCGGCCGCGGTGAGGCGGTTGGCCGTGGTTGCGAGCCGGGTGGCGAGCGCCGCGCCGCGGCGGTCGATCCCCGCCGCCGGCGGAGCCGTCGGCCGGTCGGCAGAGGCGGTCGACACCTCCCAGCGGCGAAGCGCGGCCGCGAGCCCGGGGGCGTCCTGCACCGGCACCCCGGCGGCGGCGGCCGAGCGCACGGCCTGTGTGAAGCCGGCGATGCCGCGCCGGGTCTCGGGCTGGTCGGCCGAGAGCGCGTTCGCGTCAGCCGTGTCGTGCGAGAGCTCCCAGGCGAGCCGGTGGTTCATCTCCTGCTGGATCGAGCCGAGGAGCGCGGTGGCGGCCGCCTGCGCGGAGTCGGCGGCCGTCGCCCGGTCCGACGCATCGGATCGGTAGGAGCCCGCCGCGACGCTCGTGCCGACGATCGCGGCGAGCACGCCTGCCGTCGCCAGCGCCCACAACACGGCGAACCGGCGGACCTGGTGGGATGTCCGGGCCGGCACCGGCAGGCGTGGCTGGTCGAGCTGTCGAACGGGGGGATCCGACCGCATTCATCTCAGTGTTGCGGCCGCCGGCCGCCGCGGCATCACCCGGATTAGGGAGCGCGGCGCTCGTTGGCCACGAATGCGGCGTGCGTGATCGGCATCCGCGACGCGAACAGCTGCTCGACGGCCTCGGCGTAGCGGCGGATCTCGCGCTGGGCCGTCTCGGCGTTCCGGAGTGAGAGGAAGTTCATGAGGCTGCGCGCGTTGACCGTCCAGTAGAACTGGGTGTAGATCGCGACGGGCAGGACGTTGCGGGCGATCTCCTTGGCGACCCCGCGCTCGAGCAGGTCCTCGTACGTCCGGTACGCCTCGGCGAACACCGCCTCCTGAGTCGCGCGCGTGTGCTCGGCGAGCTCCGGGTCGACGGTGTCGAACGAGTAGGCGCCGGGCTTTCCGACCTGCGTCCGCACGTCGTCGGGCTCGGGGACGTAGAACTCGGGCTCGAGCTGCGAGTACCGGCCGCTCCACTCATTGAACGAGCCGACCCGGTGGCGGGCCCATTCCCGCATCACGAAGATCGGGAGCTTGATGTGGAAGCGGAACGCGTTGTGCTCGAACGGGCTGCCGTGCCGCTCGCGCATGAGGAACCGGATGAGGCCGGCGTCGCGATCGGTCATCTCCTCCGCGCGCTGCGCGAACGAGACGCGCGCGCCGTTCACCACGGAGAGGTCGTCCGCCATGCAGCCGTCGAGGCGGACGAAGCCGTGGTCGAGGACGCGGATCTCGTCGGTTCGTTCCATCACGGCGCCCATCCCGTCCAGGGTACCAACCGCTAGGGACGGAGCAGGCGGCCGCCGTCGACGACGATGTTCTGGCCGGTGACGAACTCCGCCTCGATGCAGTAGCGCACCGCCTGGGCGACATCGGCCGGGTCGCCGAGGCGGCCGAGCGCGGTCTCGTCGGGGTTCCCGGCGATGCCCTCCGGCATGAGCACCGGCCCCGGCGCCACCCCGCACACACGCAGGCCGTCGCGTCCCCAGGCCAGCGCGAGGCATTTGAGGAGGTGGATCTGGGCTGCCTTCGCGGCGGCGTGCGGGGCGAAGTTCGCCCACGCCTGAAGGCCGGCCACGTCGGTGACGGCGACGATCACGCCTCCGCCCTGCTCCTTCATCACGCGGTGGGCGGCCTGGGCGGCGAACATGAAGCCCTTCGCCGTCGAGTCCATCGCCGCGTCCCACAACGCCTCGTCGACCTTCTCCGGCGCGTGCGGCTCGAACCCGCCCGAAGGACAGTGGACGTAGACGTCCAGCCCGCCGAGCGCGTCGGTCGCCGCATCGACCATCGCGGTCATCTCGGCCGGGACGGCGGCGTCGGCCTTCACGACTCCGGATCGGCGGCCGAGCGCCTCGATGTCGGCCCGCGTGTGCTCGGCCGGCCCGATCGAGCTGTGGTAGCTCACGAACACGTCCGCGCCGCCCTGGGCAAGGCCGAGCGCGATGGCTCTTCCCACCCTGTGCGCACCGCCCGCCACGAGGATCCGGCTGCCGTCGAGTGCGGGCATGTGGGGATATGCTAGTCGCCGGGTAATAGCGGAGAGAGAACGGCTCCGGAAAGGAGATGCGGATGCCCTACGAGGTACCCGACCTGACATACGGCTTCGACGCACTCGAGCCGCACATCGACGCGCAGACGATGCAGATCCACCACGACAAGCACCACCAGGCGTACGTGGACAAGGCCAACGCCGCGCTGGAGGGCACGGAGTGGGCCGAGAAGCCGGTCGAGGAGGTGCTGAAGAACCTCTCCTCGCTGCCGCAGGACAAGCAGGGCCCGGTGCGCAACAACGCCGGCGGCCACGCCAACCACAGCCTGTTCTGGACGATCATCGGCCCGAACG
>JAICKX010000143.1 GCA_025927685.1 Thermoleophilia bacterium
TCATGACCGCGAAGTGCCCGACATCGGTGAGGTAGACGGTGACCTTGACGACGTCCTGCTCCGTGGCGCCCACGGCCGCCGCTGCGGCGAGCAGGTTGGTGAAGCACTGCTTCGACTGCGCGGCGATCCCGGAGGCGAGGCGCCCCTCGCTGTCGGCGCCGGCCTGGCCCGAGGCGAAGTGCAGGCCCCCGACGCCCGCGACGTGCGAGTAGGGACCGGCCGGGCGCGGCAAGCCCGGCGCCATCGCTGTCTTTCGCACCATCGCGCTCTTCCGTCGTCGCCGATCCGGTCGCCGGCGGCGATTCGCCGGGCGACGCCCCGTACCGTAGCATTCGATCCGCTGGCGGGACCCACGTTCCGCTTACGGAAACGCCAGCCCGTGAGCGAGGAACGATGATCGATGATGAGGCCACGCCCGCGCATCGCGGCGTGGATCGCGCACTCGAAGTGATCGCTTACCTCGGCGCCCACCCGTCGGGCGTGTCCCTGCACGAGCTCGCCGGCGCGACCGGTACGCCGAAGCCCACGCTCCACCGCATCCTGCGCTCCCTGCGCGATCGGGGCTTCGCAGCCCAGCCCGAACCGGGCGGCGACTACTTCCTGGGCCCTGCGGCGGTGGAGGCGGCCTTCCGGTTCCACTCCGGCCTCGACCTGCGCCGGATCCTGCGCCCCCTGCTCCTGCGCGTGCAGCAGGACGCGGGCCAGACCGTGCACCTCGGGGCGCTCGACGGCGCCGACGTGGTCTACCTGGACAAGCTCGAGGCCGACCTCGGCATCCGCCTCTCCTCGGTCGTCGGCGGCCGGAACCCGGCGCACGTCACCGGGGTGGGTAAGGCCCTGCTGGCCGCGGCGCTGCCCGGGGCCGCGGCCGTGGAGGCCTGGGTGGAGCGGCACGGCCCGCTCGCAGCCCGGACGCCGCACTCGGTGACGACCGCCTCGGGGCTCGCCCGCGAGCTCGACGCCACACGATCCCGGGGCTACGCGATCGACGACGAGGAGAGCGAGGAGGGCCTGCTCTGCGTGGCGACCGTGGTCCCCCTCGTCTTCGGGGCCGCCTCGCCGACCGTCGCGATCAGCATCACCGGGCTCAGGACCCGCATGACCGTGCTCGGCGTGGAGACGCTCGGCACGCGCCTGCTCGGCGCCGTGGACGCGTTCGCCTTCCGAGCCCCGACCGATCCGACCGATCCCCCCACAGTCAAGGAGACCGCATGACCACCATCTGCTTCGTCGGCGCCGGCAGCGTCGAGTTCACCCGCGACCTCGTCGCCGACATCCTCCGCTTCCCCGAGCTCGCCGAGGCGACGCTGCGGCTGCACGACATCGACCAGGACCGGCTCGACACCGCCGAGGGCGTCGCGCACTCGGTCGCCCGGCAGCTGGGCGCGCACCCGACCGTGACCGCCCACCTGGACCGCCGCGAGGCGCTCCAGGGCGCCGACTTCGTGATCGACATCGTGCAGATCGGGGGCCTCGCGGCGACCAAGGTCGACTTCGAGGTCCCGGCCCGGTTCGGGCTGCGGCAGACGATCGCCGACACGCTCGGCATCGGTTCGATCTTCCGCGGGCTGCGCACCTTCCCGTTCCTGAAGGCGCTCGCCGACGACATCGCCGAGGTGGCGCCGGGTGCGATGCTCCTCAACTACACCAACCCCATGGCGATGAACGTCGGGTACCTGGCGAAGGCGGCGCCGAAGCTGCCGGTGGCCGGCCTCTGCCACTCCGTGTTCTGGACGATCCACGGGCTCAGCGAGATCGTCGGCGTTCCCCACGAGGAGGTCACCTGGACGTCGGCCGGGGTCAACCACCAGGCGTGGGTGCTCTCGATGCGGCACGGCGACACCGACCTCTATCCCCTCCTCGACGCGAAGATCCGCGAGGACGCCCAGCTGCGCCGCCGGGTGCGGGTCGACATGTACCGCCGGCTCGGCTACTACCCGACGGAGACGAGCGAGCACTCCAGCGAGTACGTCCCCTGGTACCTGTCGCACGACTCGGAGATCGAGCGGCTCCGGCTGCCCGTCGGGGCCTACGTCGGCATCAGCGAGGAGAACGTGGAGATCTTCGAGTCGACCAAGCGCACCCTCGCCGCCGGCGAGGAGGTCGCGATCGAGAGCGCCGCGACCGAGTACGCCCCCCAGGTCATCCACAGCATCGTGACCGGCACGCCGCGCCGCATCCAGGTGAACACCGCGAACACCGGCCTCATCACCAACCTGCCGGCCGGCTCCCCGGTGGAGGTCACCGCGACCGTGGACGGCAACGGCGTGCACCCCTGGTTCATGGGCGCGCTGCCCGAGCAGTGCGCGGCCCTGAACCGCAACTACCTGAACGTGGTCGATCTCACGATCCATGCGGCGCTCACCGAGGATCCGCGGGCGATCCGCCAGGCCGCGATGCTCGACCCGAACACCGCCGCCACCCTCACGGTGGACCAGATCTGGGAGCTGTGCGACGCGCTCGTCGCGGCCCACGGCGACCTGCTGCCGGCGTGGGCCCGCGGGTCGCTCTCGCCGCGTCCCTGACGGCAGGGGGGAGGGGCGGCCGGCCCGCGCCGGTCGCCCCCCCTCACATCACCGCGAGCTGCCCGCCGTCCACGACGAGGGCCGCTCCCGTGATGAAGGACGCGTCGTCCGAGGCGAGGAACGCGTAGGCGGCGGCGACCTCCTCGACCGTGCCCGCGCGACCGAGCGGGATGCGCTCCCGCGCGTACCGTTCCGCGAAGTCCGGATCCAGGCCGGCCGCGATCGACGCGTTCAGCGGCGTCTGGATGTATCCAGGGCAGAGCGCGTTCACCCGGATGCCGAACGGGGCGAGCTCCACCGCCATCGTCCGCGTGAGCTGGATCACGCCGCCCTTCGACGCGTTGTAGTGCGCGTAGTCGGCCTCTGCCGCCAGCCCGTTCGTCGACGCCATGTTCACGATGGCCCCCCGGCGGCCGCCGTCCCGCAGCAGCCGCGCCGCGCTTTGCGCGACGAGGAACATCCCGCGGAGGTTCACCGCGATCGTCCGGTCCCACGCCTCGACCGAGAGGTCCAGGAACGCGTCGCGCCGCGCGATGCCGGCGTTGTTGAGCAGGATGGTGAGCCCACCGGCAGCGGCCTCCGCCTCGGCGAGCGTCGCTACGACCTGCGCCTCGTCTGCGACGTCGCAGATCCCGCCGCCGATGGCGCCGCTCTCCGCGATCGCCCGGTCGAGCTCGTCCGGCTCCGTGCCGCTGATGTAGACCCGCACGCCTTCCTCGGCCAGGCGCCGTGCCGCCGCGAGCCCGATGCCGCGCGTGCCCCCGCTGACCCAGGCGCCTCGTCCTTCCAGTCCTCGCATCCGGCTTCGCCCCCCCTCCGCACCGCTCCCGCGCTCCGGTCGCGAGGGTAGCGTGCGGTACCGGCACGTGAAGCGACGTTCCAGCGAATGGAACGGGAGGGAGCGACGTGGCGCCGATCTCGACCCGGGCGGTCGCCGCCACGAGCGCCGAGTACGTCCTCGCGGAGAGCCCCGTCTGGGACGAGCGCACCGCGCGGCTCTACTGGGTGGACATCCCTGCCGGCGCCGTCATCGAGGGCCGGCTCACCGGCGACGAGGTGCACGAGGAACGGCGGTGGTACCGCCCGGAGACGGTGAGCGCGGTCTGCCTCGCGGACGACGGAACCCTCCTCGTCGCCGGAGCGAGCGCGCTGCACCGCCTCGACCGGGAGCGGGGCTGGCAGGAGACCGGCCCCGCGCTGATCGACGGGCCCCGCCGCCTCAACGACGGCGCCTGCGATCCGGCCGGGCGGTACGTGGTGGGCTCCCTCGACCTGTCCGGGCCGGGCGGCGAGGAGGTGCTGCTGCACACCGGCTCCTCGCCGGCGCGTCCGCTGCGCTCCGGCGTCGGCTTGTCGAACGGCATCGACTGGAGCTCGGACGGCGCGACGATCTACCACGTCGACAGCACCCGCCACACCGTCTCGAGCGCCGCCTACGACGCGAGCACTGAAACGGTGACGGGCTGGTCGCCGCTCTTCGAGGTGCTGGACGGCGTCCCGGACGGCCTGGCGCTCGATGCGGAGGGCCTCCTGTGGGTCGCCTGCTGGGGTGCGGGCCAGGTGCGGCGGTACGACCAGGACGGCCGGGTCCTCCAGGTGGTGGAGGTGGACGCCCCGCTGACCTCGTCGTTCGCGTTCGCGGGCGAGGGGCTGACCGCGCTCGTGATCACGACCGCGCGCGACGGGCTCTCGTCCGAGGAGCTCGCGGCGGCGCCCGGCTCAGGCTCGCTTTTCGTCGCCCGACCGGGCGTTCCCGGCCGCAGCCGCACCCGGTGGGCCGGCAGCCCCTCGCTGCGATCCGCCCCCGACCCGACCGACTGAGCCGGCAGGAGCGCGGCTCGAGGCCGAGGTCTCGGCGATCCGCTCGTTCGTGGCGACCTCACTCGCCGGCGAAGGCCCGGCGACCCGCGCGAGGATCAGCGGGGTTCCACGACGCGCTGACGCTGGCGGCCGAGCCCGTCGATCCCGAGCTCCATCACATCGCCGGGCCGCAGCCAGATCGGCGGCACGAACCCCATCCCGACACCGGGCGGGGTGCCCGTGTTGATGAGGTCCCCCGGCTCGAGGACCATGCACTGGCTCAGGTGGTGGACGATGACGTACGGGTCGAAGATCATCGTCGAGGTCGAGCCCGGCTGGCGGCGCGTCCCGTTCACGTCGAGCCACATCCCGAGGTCGTTCACGTCCGGGATCTCGTCCGGGGTGACGAGCCACGGACCGGCGGGGTTGAAGGTCTCCGCCGACTTGCCCTTCGACCACTGACCGCCACGCTCCATCTGGAACGCACGCTCGCTCACGTCGTTGACGACCACCCAGCCGGCGATCGCGTCGCGGGCGCCCTCGACCGTCTCGAGGTAGCTGGTGCGGCGGCCGATCACGATGCCGAGCTCGACCTCCCAGTCCGTCTTGGTCGCCCCGCGCGGGATGCGCACGTCGTCGTCCGGCCCCACGAGGGCGTTCGGCGACTTTGTGAAGAGGATCGGCTCGTCCGGGACGGCCTGCCCCGTCTCGGCGGCGTGGTCCCGGTAGTTGAGTCCGATGCAGAGGATCTGGTGCGGACGTGCGATCGGCGCACCGAGGCGCCGGCCGTCCAGGGGCCGGACCGACTGCCGGAGCCGGATCCGCTCCTCCGCGACCTGCCGGATCCCCTCCGGTCCGCCCCTGGCGAAGAACGCCTCGTCGAAGTCGTGCACGACGTCCGAGAGATCGACGTACTCGGTCTCGTCGATCAGGACGCCGGGCTTCTCGGCGCCTACCGCGCCGACACGGATGAGCCTCATCGAACACCTCGAATGGTCAGGGCCCGGGGGGCAGCGAACGGGGCCGCCGTGATGCAGGGGCGCTCGCGGAGCAGGGGCGCCGGGCACGCCCCAGCCCGCCACGTTATCCCGGGTTCCCGATGCGCTGCCCTCTCCTGGTCGGCATTGACCCCTTCGTGGCCGCGTCCTACTGTGCGGACATGGCGCGTAGCGGCGCTGGCGGCGGGGTTCTCGCTCAGCTCGACCAGCGGGACATCGGCAGTCTCTACATCTACCTGGCCGTCCTCGCCACGATCGGCGGCTTCCTGTTCGGGTTCGACTCGTCGAACATCGGGTCCGCCCTGGTGTTCCTGCCGTTCAAGCTGGGTCCGGTGGGGACCGGCATCGTGGTGGGCGGGGCGTCGCTCGGCTCCTTCGTCGGGGCGCTGGCGGCGGGACCCCTCGTCGACCGGTTCGGCCGCAAGTCCCTCCTGCTGGCCGACTCGGCGCTGTTCGCGGTGGGCTCGATCGTCTCCGCCTTCGCCCCTGAGGCGATCACGCTGATCGTCGGCCGGCTGATCATCGGCCTCGCCATCGGGGCCGACTCCGCGATCGCGACCGCCTACATCGCGGAATTCGCGCCGAAGAGCCGTCGCGGGTCGCTCTCGATCATCCAGCAGTGGATGATCACGATCGGCATCCTGGCCGCGTACGTCATCGCGGTGATCATCCTGAAGCTCGCTCCCGACGCGGCGAAGACCATCGACTGGCGCGTCCTGCTCGGCATCGGCTTCATCCCGGCGATCATCTCGCTGGTGCTCCGCGCGCGGATGCCCGAGTCCCCGCGGTGGCTGCTCGAGCGCGGGCGGGAGGCCGACGTGGTCGCCGCGATGAAGAAGCTCGACATCGACGTCACCGCCGATGACGTGCACGCCGAGGCGTTGGCGGTGCAGGAGAGCCGCGAGCGCGCCGAGTCCCGGTCCAACTGGACACCCGCCGTGCGTCGCGCGCTGCTCGTCGTCTGCGTGTTCTTCGTCTTCCAGCAGATCACCGGCATCAACGTCGCCTTCTACTACGGCCCGCACCTGCTGACCCCGTACATCGGGACCGGCAGCGCGATCCAGACGGAGATCTCCGGCGTCATCGCCGCCGGCATCCTGGCCGTCGTCAACGTCATCGCGACGTACTTCGCGTTCCGGTTCATCGACAAGGTCGGGCGACGCCGCCTCGCCATCGGCGCCTACTCGCTGATGGTCGTCTTCCTGCTGATCGGCGCCGCGGGCACCGCGTTCACGACGGGCACGGCGCAGCTCCTCATCATCATGATCTCGTTCGCCCTGTTCATCTCCGCGTTCGCGATCGGCATCGGCGGCACCGGCTGGCTCATCCAGGGCGAGGTCTTCCCGACGGCGGTCCGTGGCCGGGCGGCGGCGATCGGCGCGGCGGTCGACTGGCTCGCCAACTACGCCCTGATCCTCGTGTTCCCGATCCTGCAAGCCGGCATCGGCCTGGCCTGGGTGATGGTCATCTTCGCGATCCTGTGCGCCATCGGCGCCTTCTTCGTCTACCGGTTCCTGCCGGAGACGAAGGGCCGGGGAGCGGATGAGGTGATCCAGCTCTTCGACGGACCGGTGAACCTGAAGAGCCCGGGCGAACCGTCCCTCGCGGCCGCCGGCCGGTAGGGCGGTCACACCGGTATCCCCGTACCTCGGCCCCCGCACCACAGACGGCGGGCGCCCGGCTCCACGGTATGGCGGGCTGCGGATGAGCGGGCAGGCTGTGCTGATGCCCGCGTTCGAGTCCTTCGTCTGGCTCGTCGCGGCCGGGGTCGTGGCGGGAGCGATCGGATCGGCCGGGGGGATCACCTCACTGGTGTCGTATCCGGCGCTGCTCCTGACGGGGCTCTCGCCGATCGCGGCGAACATCGCCAACCTGGTCGCCGTCGTCGCCTGCTGGCCCGGA
>JAICKX010000112.1 GCA_025927685.1 Thermoleophilia bacterium
AGCGCGCGATCCTCTCGACCGAGGTCTTCTTCCACGACGTCGACCTGCCCGCCGACCGCCTGCTCGGCGAGGAGGGCAAGGGCTTCTACAGCCTCATGCACACGTTCGACGAGTCGCGGATCCACCTGGCGGCAGGCGCCGTCGGGATCGCGCGGGCGGCGCTCGACTACAGCGTCGAGTACGCGGCGAGCCGGAACGCGTTCGGGAAGCCCATCGGCCGCCACCAGGCGGTCGGGTTCCGGCTGGCCGACATGGCGACGAGGATCGACGCCGCGCGGCTCCTCACCCATCGCGCCGCCCGCATGATGGACGCGGGGCAGCACGTCCCCGCCGAGGCCGCCATGGCGAAGCTCTTCGCCTCGGAGACGGCGATGTGGTGCACGTGGGCCGCCGTCCAGAACCTGGGCGGCTGGGGCTACTCGCGCGAGTACCCGGTGGAGAAGTGGATGCGCGACGCGAAGCTCGAGGAGATCGAGGAGGGCACGTCTGACATCCAGCGCCTCATCATCTCCCGCCGCCTGCTCGACGCCCGCGCCTAGCCTGCGGCTGAAAAATTGGGGTCTGACCCCGTTTTTTCAGGCGGGGACGGCACCCTCGTCGAGCGGGGCCAGCGCGGCGCCGGTGTCCTCGAGGACGCGCAGGGCATCCGGCGGGAGGTGGGCCTGCACCGCGGTGCCCTGCTTCCACGGGATCTCGGTGCCGACGTTCTGGACGAGGGCCTGGATCGTCGCGCCGACCGCCAGGTGCACGATCACCTGCACCGAGTTGCCGAGGTAGACCAGCCGCTCGACCATGCCGGGGATGCGGTTCTGGCCCGTCGACTCCTGAGGCTCGAGGTGCACGCGCTCGGGCCGGATCGTGACGCGCACCGACCCGCGGGCGTCGGTCTTGCCCCGGGTCGCGTCGAGCTCGAAGTCGCCCACCTGGAGCCGGCAGATGTTCGCGCCGCCGACGGCCTCGGCGTCCATCAGGTTGGAGACGCCCAGGAAGTCGGCGACGAAGACCGTCGAGGGCTCCTCGTACACCTCCTGCGGCGGCGCCACCTGCTCGACCCGGCCGTCCGCCATGACCGCGATCCGGTCGCTCATGGTGAGCGCCTCCTCCTGGTCGTGGGTCACGTAGATGAACGTGATCCCGACCTGCTGCTGGAGCGCCTTCAGCTCGAGCTGGAGCGCCTTTCGCAGCTTGGCGTCGAGCGCGCCCAGCGGCTCGTCGAGGAGCAGCACCGCCGGCTTCAGGACGAGCGCCCGGGCCAGCGCCACCCGCTGCTGCTGGCCCCCCGACATCTGCGCCGGCTTTCGCTTCTCGAAGCCGGTGAGCTGCACCAGCTCGAGCGTCTCTGCGACCCGCTCGCGGATCTCGTGCTTGCCCACCTTCTGCCGGCGCAGGCCGAACGCGACGTTGTCGGTCACGTTCAGGTGCGGAAAGAGGGCGTAGCTCTGGAACACCGTGTTGACGTTGCGCTTGTGCGGCGGCGTGTAGGCCATGTCGTTGCCGTCGAGCAGGATGCGGCCGTCGGTCGGCTGCTCGAACCCGGCGATCATGCGCAGGGTCGTCGTCTTCCCGCAGCCCGACGGTCCGAGCATCGAGAAGAACTCGCCGCTCGGCATCTCGAGGTTGATCCCGTCGACCGCGGTCACATCGCCGAACGTCTTCACGAGATCAACGAGCGTGACTTCGCCGGCCATCCTGCAAATCTACTAGATGTCGAACGCGGCCATGTCGCCGACCATGCCGCCGCCGGCGGCCCGCTCGCCGCGGGTGAAGTACCGGTAGGCGAGGAACCCGACCAGCACCGTGAGCAGCGTGACGAGCACCATGATCGTTGCGATCGCGTTGATCGAGGGCAGCGGCGCCGCCCGGGTTGCGTCGTAGATCAGCATCGGCACGGTCACCGTCCCGCCGCCGCTCGAGAGCCACTGGCTGATCACGAAGTCGTCGATGGAGATCGCGAACGTGATCGCGGCGCCGGCCACGATCGCAGGCGTGAGGAGCGGCAGCAGCACGCGGTACAGCGCCACCGCGGGTGAGGCGCCGAGGTCGGCCGCCGCCTCCTCGTACTGTCTGCCGATCGAGAATAGGCGGCCGCGCACGATCACGACCACGTACGAGATCGAGAACGTGATGTGGCCGAGCACCTGGGCGAACGTGCCGGTGTGGATGAACGTGAAGATGTGGGTGAAGACCAGGAGCAGCGAGACCCCCATCACGATCTCGGGGGTGACCAGCGGGAAGAGCATGATGAAGTTGGACGTCCCGGCTCCGCGGCCGCGCCAGCGGGCCAGGCCGAGCGCGAGCAGGACCCCGATCGGAACCGCGATCAGGACGTCCGCGCCGGCCAGCTTGAAGCTCTGCCCCAGCGCGTGACGCAGGTCGGGATCGTTCTTCACCGAGTCCGAGGGATCCCAGGTGAACCAGCGCATCGAGAAGCCCGACCAGATCGTTCGCGACCTCGAGGAGTTGAACGCGAACTGGATCGCGATCAGCACGGGCACGATCGACCAGGCGATGTAGCCCCAGGTGATGAGGACGAGGAACCGGGGCCGGCCCCAGGGGTTGGCGAGCCATCCCCGAATCCGCGTCACGGTGGACGCTTGCGGGACTGCCGGGGCCGCGGCGCTGCGAGCGCTCACACCGACTCCAGATCCCTGGTCGCCCGCGCCACGGTGATCATGTAGTAGCCCATGAGGACGACCAGGAAGATGGACAGCAGGATGGTCAGCGCCGCGCCGATCGTGGGCTGCGACGTGCTGTGGAAGTAGAGGTCGATCTGGTTTCCGAGCATCGACGTGGTCGGCGCTCCGGAGACCAGGTTCGGGGTGTAGTAGTCCCCGAACATCGGCAGGGCGATGAGCACACATCCACCGAGGATGCCGGTCTTCGAGAGCGGCAGCGTGACGCGCAGGAACGCCTGGAGCGGGCTCGCGCCCAGGTCGCGGGCCGCCTCGAGCTGGCTCTTGTCGATCCGGTCGAGCGACGCGTAGAGCGGCAGGATGAGGTACGGGATGTAGCCGTAGACCAGGGCGAAGATGACGGTCGAGCTCTTGCCGTCGAGAAAGCCGTACGGCTGGTCGATGACGTGGGCGAACTGGAGAAAGCGGTTCACGTAGCCGTCGGGCGCGAGGAGGTTCACCCATGCGAACATCCGCATCAGGTAGCTGATCCAGAACGGCATGATGAGCAGGATCAGGAGCAGGCTCTTGGTCCGCGACGCGTGCCGGGCGATGTAGTAGGCGACCGGGTAGCCGATCAGGATCGAGAGCCCGAGAGACGCGAAGACGTACTCGCAGGTGCGCACGAAGACGGTCCAGAAGTCCCCGCCCGGCTCGAGCCGGCTCAGCACCTCGCTCACCCAGCCGACGTTCCACTCAACCGGGTTCCAGATCGGGACGGCCGAGAGCAGGATCGGATCGATCGTGCCGAACGCCACCCCGATCACCGCGTAGAAGGGGACGACGAACAGGATGATCAGCCACAGCACGCCCGGCAGGGCGAAGCTGGGCCAGAGCCAGCGCGGATACATCGGCTAGACGGCCACCTCAGCCGCCCGTCTGGAAGTCGGAGTACCCGTTCTGCCAGAGCGCGTTTCCGGCCGACGACAGCGTCATCTCCTGGAGCGAGTCCGGGCCGAAGTCGTCGTTCGTCAGGATGGCCGTCGAGAGGTTCTCGGGCGGCGCCGTGTCGTTGGTGCCCCACGAGGCGTTGCGCACCTTGCGCAGCTGGTCCAGCAGCTTCGTGGGGTCGATCTCGTTCAGCGGCGGCTGGTAGCCGTTGAAGTTGATGAAGTTCGAGAACGCGATCTCGTTCTCGAGCATCCAGTTCAGGAAGAGGTGGGCCAGCACCGGCTTCTTCGTCGTCGAGCAGATGGAGAAGCAGTCGTTCTGCACCGGCACGTGGCCCTTCGGCGCCTTCCAGTACTGCAGGACGGAGGACGGCGTGTTGGCGGGCAGGTAGTAGATGTAGCCCGCGAGCTGGTCGCCGGACCAGGCCTGGTTCAGCCACGCGGTCCCCTCCGGGACCGTCTGGTACTGGACGTCGCCGACCTTGACGTTGCAGATGCCGTAGAGCTCCTTCAGGTCCGCCACCGCCTGGTTGATCAGCTTCGGATCCTCCGTATTGATGTCGGTGATCCCCTTGCGCAGGAGCGCCATGGCGATCGTCTCCCGGTTCTCCGAGAGGAGCGCGGTCTTGCCCTTGTAGGCCTCCGCCTGCCAGAAGATGTCCCAGGGCTGCTGCATGGAGGCGATGTCCTCGCTCACCTTGTCGCCCCGCCAGAGAATGCCGGTGGCGTACGTGGTGTACGGGACGGTGTAGTGCGACCCTCCGTCGTAGAACGGGCTCACGAGCTCGGGCCACACGTTCTTCTTGAGGTTGGGGATGTAGTCCAGGTTGAGCGGTTTGATGAGCTTGCCCGCCACGACCTGGTCGAGGTTGTCGGGGGTCATCTCCATGACGTCCGGCTGCACGGATCCGGCGGCGAGCTGCTGGATTCCGGAGGAGATGTTGTCGAACGGCGTGTACTGGACCGTGACGCCGTACTTCTTGCCGAAGTCGCGCAGGAGCTTCTTCCAGAAGTAGGCCGGGTAGTTGAAGACCGTGAACGTGCCGCCGGTCTCCGGCTCGAGGCCCGACTCGATCGGGTCCTCCCACATCGGGAGCGTCACCCGCTTGTCCGGCCGGGCCAGAGGCAGCCCGCCGGGGCCGACGAGCTGACCGTGGCTTCCGGTCGCGCCGCCCGACGGCGAGGTGGTGTTGCCGCACGCCGCGAGCAGCGATCCTGCGCTCGAGAGCCCGAGCGCCGCCCCTCCTGAACGCATCAGGAAGTCGCGTCGTGTGCCGCCGCGCTCCTTGGGGTGCCACGTCATGATCCGTCCCTCCCTGTCGGTGCAATCATGCCAGTGCCGCCTCGCGTAAGGCGGAGATGCCGTCGACCTCGTCGTCGGCCGCCGCGGCGGGGATCGCCGCCCGGATGAGGTCATGGAAGTGCTTGATCCCGTTCTCGCGCGCGCCGATCACGCCGGCACGGTAGCGGCTCGACTCGAGCCCCTCCTGGACGCGCTCGGTGAGCTCGTTGTCCTCCTCCTGCACCAGGTGGTTGATCCCGGAGTTGAGCTTGCGCACGAGCCGGTCGCGGCGGCCCGACGTCTCGGGCGGCCGGAAGGCCTTCCAGATCGTGAGCGTGCGCCGCTCGTCGAGCGGGTGGTTGAGCCAGAAGTCGATCTGGTCGGGGTACAGGTTGACCGTCGTCCCCGGGAACGCGAAGACGAAGTTCCACTGCTCTGACTCCGGCGAGGGCAGGCCGGGCATCGGCCGCATGAGCCGCTGGTAGAGCCGCTCCCGGCGGTTGTGCGAGGCCTTGTCGCGAAGCGGGCTGCGCGCGATCGAGACGTTCGCGTCGGAGGTCTCGACGAGGTAGTTCTTGTAGTCGAGCAGGCGCAGCAGGCCCGGGTGGCCGACCGGCACGTGGTAGCCCTCGAGGAAGTTGTCGATCGAGTTCTTCCAGTTGATGGGAAGCACGCTCGACCCCGTGTCGTAGCTCACGAGCCGCTCGGGGCGATAGGGCGCGACCCACTCCGCGAACGGCCCGAGCGCGACGTCCAGCGGCTTGGGCTCGGGCGCCAGGTTGGCGAACACGAAGCCGGCGGAGACGCCGACGTGCACGGGCCAGAGGCCGTTCTCCTCGCGTTCGAATCCGGGGAAGCCGGTCTTCTCGGGCACGGCCAGCAGGCGCCCGTCGAGCCCGTAGGTCCATCCGTGATAGGGGCAGCGGATGGCCTTGCCGCAGTTGCCGGCACCATCGAGGATGCGCGCCGCCCGATGGCGGCACACGTTCGAGAAGCCGCGCAGCTCGCCGTCGGCCCCGACGACCACGGCGATCGGTTCGCCCGCGATGCGCATGCTGACGTAGTCGCCGGGCTTCGTGAGCTGCGATACGTGGCCGACGAGGAGCCAGTGGCGCGTCCAGATCGCGCGCCGCTCCGCCCGGTAGAAGTCGGGCGAGCGGTAGACCCAGGCCGGGAGCGTCCGGATCGGCTCGGCGCTCATGCCGCGCGCCCCTTGGCCGCCTTCGCCGGGCCGAGCTCGCGCGCGGCCGTGGCGACGAGGTCGCGGTGCAGGGCGCGGGAGGTGCGCAGGCCGATCAGCGCCTCGCGGCCCCAGTCGTTCACGCACGCGGCGAGCCGCCGGGCGGCCGGCCACGCCTCGACCGACCCCGGGATCGAGCCGTCCTCGACGCCCTCGGCGATCAGGTCGTGGATCTGCTCGAGCCAGCGCCGGTGCGAGCTCTGGACCAGCGCCCGGGCGCCCTCGTTGTGGGCGGCGTACTGCCACATCTCGTTCCAGACCGCCCAGTTGGCGCGGATGGCCGGGTCGTTGCCCGCCCACGTTGCGAAGAGCTTCTCGACCCGATCGCGCCCGGTGGCGATGGCGCGCAGCTTGGCCTCGGCGACGGCGTCGGCCAGGTCGTCGGCGTGCGCGAAGGCCGCCAGGATCACGTCCGCCCGGGCCGGGAAGTAGTAGTGGACGAGGGCGGTCGAGACGCCGGCCTCGGCGGCCACGTCCGCGACGCGCAGCCGGGCTGCGCCGTCGCGGGCGATGACGCGGCTGGCGGCGTCGAGGATTGCGCGCTTGCGGTCGGAGGCCGGCTCGGTCATCATTGCAGGTCTGACTGACGGATCAGTCAGGATACACCATGACCGACACGCCCGTCCGTGACCGCTGGCTCTTCCTGACACCCGAATCCGAGGCGGTGCTGCCGTCGGCGGTGGCGGCGCTGGCCGCGGCGCTCGGGGAGCCGGGCCGGGCCGAGGACGCCGAGCGGGAGGCGCTGGAGCGTATCGTGGTCGAGGGCAGGTATCGGGAGTGGCTCGCGTACCTGAGGGAACGCAGGCTGCTCCTCGAGCGTTACGTCGACCGCCACGGGGCCGACTCGCTCGCCGCCCATGTCGCCGATGTCCTCATGAACCACTGGCTGCTGGCGCTCACGGTGCCCGGCGAGGAGGATGCGGCCGATGTCGAGCGGGCCCGGCTCGGCGAACTCGTGCACAAGCTGGCGGAGCATGACTGACGTTCTCGTCGTGGGAGCCGGCCTGGCCGGGCTCGCGGCCGCCCGCGACCTCTCCCGGGCCGGCGCCGACGTCGTCCTGCTGGAGGCGCGGGCGCGGCCGGGCGGACGCGTCGAGCAGGAGACGCTCCCCGACGGGCGCGTCGTCCAGTTGGGCGGGGAGCTCGTCGGTGAGTTCCACACCGCCTACGTCGATCTGGCCGCCGAGCTGGGTCTGACGTTGCGGCCGAGCTACGTCGCCGAGCCGGGGGAGATGACGTTCGACCTGACCGACGGCGTCCACGTGGGCGACGGCTACCCGTGGATGACCGATGCCGAACGGGCCGACCGCGAGCGCCTGGCCACGCTGGCCGCCGAGCTCGCGCGGAGCGTCGACCCCGACGACCCCTGGAGCCACCCGGACGCGACCCGGCTCGACCGGCTCTCGGTGAACGGGTGGCTGCGCGAGCAGGGTGCGCTGCCGGCGGTCGTGCGCGCCCGCGAGGTGGCCCACCTCAGCCTGTCGGGCGGATCGGGCGAGCGCACGTCGCTCCTCTCGGCGCTGCGGATGGACGCGGCGGCCGGAGCGCTCGGCGTCTACGACCTCGAGGCCTGGGAGTCGATGACCGTCGCGGAGGGGAGCGCCACCGTGGCACTTCGAATGGCGGAGGAGCTGGGCGAGCGGCTGCGGCTCGAGGCGGTCGTGCGCCGGATCGCCGTCGACGGGCGCGTGGCGGTGACGCTGGAGGGTGGCGAGCGCCTGGTGGCCGGCGCCGTCGTCTGCGCCGTCCCCGTCGGGCCGCTGCGCGACATCGCGATCGAGGGCCTGTCGCCGGCCCGGCTCGAGTCGCTCCACCGCCAGCGGCATGCCCGGGCCGGGAAGTACGCGGTCGCCTACGCCGCGTCCTTCTGGCGGCGGCAGGGCCAGAACGGCCTCGCCGAGAGCGAGAACCTCTTCGGCTCGACGTGGCCGCAGGGCGAGGGCCTGCTGTCGGTCCTCGTGCCGCCCGAGCGGCTGCTGCACCACGTGTCGGCCGCGGAGCCGGTGCGGCGGGCGGAGCTCATCGCCGGGCTCGAGCGCGTCTTCGGGCCGGACGCCGGCGACCCCGACGCCCTCCTCACCCGCGACTGGGGCCTCGATCCGTTCACGCAGGGCTACGTGACGCAGTGGGCGCCGGGCGACGTGATGGCGGTCGGGCCGCTCCACGGCACGCACGAGCCGCCGTTCTACGTCGCCGGCTCCGACCACTGGGTGGCCGGCTACATGGAGGGTGCCGTCCGCACGGGCCGGGCTGCGGCGCGGGCGATCCTCGCGGCGTGACAGCATTGCCCGGCATGGCGCGCGACCTCGAGCCTCTCTTCGCACCGCGCTCGGTCGCGATCGTCGGCGCGTCCGACGATCCCGCCAAGTGGGGGAACTGGCTCGGGAAGGGCGCCCTGCGCGGGGAGCACCTGCGGCCGGTGTACCTGGTGAACCGAAACGGCGGCACCGTGCTCGAGCGGCCGGCGTACGCGTCGCTCCACGAGCTTCCGGACGCGCCGGAGCTGGTCGTGATCTCCGTGCCGGCGGCGGCGTTCGAGCAGACGGTCGACGACGCGCTGGCCGTCGGGGCGCGGGCGCTCGTCGGCATCACCGCCGGCCTCGGCGAGCTCGGTCCCGAGGCGCAGGCCCGCGAGCGGGCGCTCGTGGAGCGGGTTCGCGCCGCCGGGGCGATGCTGCTCGGCCCGAACTGCCTGGGCGTCTTCGACGCCGGCTCGGACCTGGGCCTCGCGTCGAACGAGTTCCCGCCGGGGTCGATCGGCCTCATCTCCCAGAGCGGCAACCTGGCGCTCGAGCTCGGGATCCTGGCGCGTGAGGCCGAGATGGGCTTCTCGCGGTTCGCGTCGGTCGGAAATCAGGCCGACGTCGACCTGGCAGAGCTGGTGGCGTCGTTCGCGGCTCACGCGGCGACCGAGCTGATCGCCGTCTACGCCGAGGACTTCAGCGACGGCCGCGCGTTCGTCGACGCCGCCGCCGCGGCGGCGACGCCCGTCGTCCTCCTGACGGTCGGGCGCAGCGCCGCGAGCGCGCGGGCCGCCGCCTCTCACACCGGCGCGCTCGTGAGCGACGTGTCGGTGGTCGAGGCAGCGTGCCGGGCGGCCGGCGCGTATCTGGTCTCGACGCCGGCCGAGATGATCGACCTGGCCCAGGCCCTGCTCCGCGCCCGCCCGCTTCACGGCCGGCGGGTTGCGGTCGTCGGGGACGGGGGCGGGCACGGGGCGATCGCCTGCGACGTGGCCGCCGCCGCCGGGCTCGACCTCCCCCTCCTCTCGGACGGCCTGGCCGGCGAGCTGGCGGCGGCGCTCCCGCCGACGGCGGCGACGCGAAATCCCGTGGATCTGGCCGGCGGAGGGGAGCAGGACTTCAACTCGTACGCCCGCGTCGCGCATGCGGTGCTCGGATCGGGCGAGGTGGACGCGGTGCTCCTGACGGGCTACTTCGGCGGCTACAGCCAGTACTCCGACGACTTCGCCGGGCGGGAGGCGGACGTGGCTCGCGAGGTGGTGCGCGCCGCCCGGGAGACGGGCCGGCCGCTCGTGGCCCAGACGATGTACCACGACTCGCCGACCGCGGCCGTCCTGCGGTCAGGCGGCGTTCCGGTGTACCCGGGGATCGCGGCCGCCGTGGGCGCCCTTGCCGCGCTCCTGCCCCGCCCGCCGGCTGCCGGCGCCCCGAAGCTCCCCCCGGCCCGGCCGCTGCCCGGGCTCGACGGCTACTTCGGGGCCCGGGCGCTCCTCGAGGCGGCCGGCATCGCGTTCGCGGCAGCGCGGAGCGTCCCCGCCGGCGGCGACGCGGAGGCCGCCGCCGACGAGCTCGGGTACCCGGTGGTGCTGAAGGCGCTCGGCCTGCTGCACAAGTCCGACGCCGGCGGGGTGGTGGTGGGCATCTCCGGCCCGGACGAGCTGCGGGCGGCCGTCGCCGATCTGCGCCGCCGGCTCGACCCGCCCGGCTACTCGGTCGAGCGGATGGCTCCCGTTCGCGACGGTCTCGAGCTGATCGTGGGCGCTCGGCGCGACCCGCGCTTCGGCCCGGTGGCGGCGGTCGGCCTGGGCGGCGTCTACACCGAGATCTTCTCCGACGTCGCCGTCGGACTGGCGCCGCTCGACGTCGCCGAGGCCGAGCGCATGCTGCGGTCGCTCCGCGGCGCCGCGCTCCTGGAGGGCGCCCGCGGCCGGCCGGCCTGCGACGTGCGGGCAGCGGCGGAGGCGGCAGCGGCGCTCTCCCGGGTCGCTGCGCTCTATCCCGACATCGCGGAGATCGAGGTCAATCCGCTGCTCGTGACGCCGGAGGGCGCCGTCGCCCTCGACGCCCGCGTGATAGAGATTGGCGCGGCGAATGCTGGCTGACGGCACATTCGACGGGCAGGTGGCGGTCGTGACCGGCGGCGGCACCGGGATGGGCCGGGCGATG
>JAICKX010000151.1 GCA_025927685.1 Thermoleophilia bacterium
CGTGTCCGTCGGCATGCAGTACGGCGTGCCGCTGGAGGTGTTCGTCTCGAAGTTCGCCCACATGCGCTTCGAGCCGTCGGGCATGACGAACGACCCCGACATCCGCATCGCGAAGTCGATCCCCGACTACATCTTCCGCTGGATGGGCAAGCGCTTCCTCGACGCCGAGACGCAGTCCGAGCTCGGCATCATGAGCGCCGCCGTGCGGGAGCAGCTCGCGAACGGCAACGGGCACTCCCCGGCGGTGCCGTCCGCCGACGCTGCGGCCGGCGGCACGCCCGCGCCGGGTGCCGGCCAGACGGCGCTCTTCAACGCCTGGGAGGACGCGGTCGAGTGCGCCAAGTGCGGCGGCCGCAAGGTCCGCACCGGCGCCTGCTACACGTGCCGCGACTGCGGCGACAACTCGGGCTGCGGATAGCGAGCGCGAACGAGTTACGGGACGACGACCTTGTAGATGTCGCTGGCCACCGCACGGCACGTGTACTTGTCGAAGTAGACGTCCGTGCCCGCGACCGGATCGGGCACGGTCTGCGTCGTCGACGTGAGGTCGCGGCCTCGCCGAAAGTCGACCAGCACGTTCAGGGGCTGCCCCGCGACCCACTCGATCAGCTTCACGTTTCGACCGCACCCGTCGCCCGAGTGGGCGAAATACACCGTGCCGGAGCTGGTGACCGAGGGGAAGTACTGGAGCCGGCCCGCCAGCGTGTTCGGGATCCTGGTCGTTCGGCCGGTGGAGATTCGGTAGCGGTACACGTTGCACACGTGATGTGCGCATCGATCCCAGACGGCGTAGTCGCCTGAAACCTGGCCGGGGTCGGTGCGGGTGCTCCTCCCCTGCGCGTCTGCCAGCGTGATCGTCTGGTCGGTCGACGTGTTGTGCAGAAGCACACGCGAACGGTTTCGATCCAGCGTCGACCGCCCAAAGAGGATCCAGTCCCCGGAGATGGTCGGATGCCACTCCCACCGACGCGTGTTGATCCCCGTGGGAACCGACTTCACATGAGAGACCACGTCCATCAGCCTGATGTCGGAGTTGCCTCCGCGGGCGAACTGGTACACAAACGTCGTGCCGTCGATGCTCCCCGACCAGGCATGACTGCGACTGCCGTTCACCCGGAAGGCCGGCTGGCCGGGACCGCTCTGGATGAGCAGCCGCGCTGGATTTCCACGCGACCACGCGAAGTATGTGCCGCCGCCCGTCCCGGGCACCTGCTCGAAGGCCGACGACGCCTTGACGGCGACCTGGGTGGCGGCACCTGCCGCGCCCGTCGCCGCCAGGAACGCCGCCGAGACAAGCGCCGTGCAACCGATGAGATGATGCGTTCGTCTGCCCATCGCGAGCTGCCCGAGGGGCGCGACCGTATCACCTCGCGCGGTCCGTTACAACGACGGCCAGCGCCCGCCTGTGAGGCTGCGAGGGGGGCCCGTATCGCACCGACCATCCGCTTGAGCATCCCCGCGCCGAGCTCAGCCGCGCGCACGTCCCGACCGCAGAGTCTGAGGGGGCGGTTTCTCCCCGATCCAGCGGCACGACTCCTACGCGCGCCGGCGCCGGATGACTGCGTCTCCGGGCTGGCATCCTTCAGGGGTGGAAGTCGACTGGTGGACGGGCCTCCCGGCCGGCGTCCTGGTCTGCGGCATCGGGGCTTGGGCGCAGGCAGCGGTGCGGCACCGGCCCGGGCACAACCTGTGGCGGGGCGGCCTGCTCGCGCTCGGCTCGGCCGTCGTGGTCGCGGCCGTCGCCGGGCCGCTCGACCGCGCCGGCCGGGACGGGCTGCTCGCGGCGCACATCGTCCAGCACATCGTGCTCGCCGACCTGGCGGCGCCGCTCCTCGTCCTGAGCGTCCCGCCCGGAGCACGGCGGCGGATGCTCGCCAACCGTGCAGGGGCCATCATCGGCCGGCCGTTCATCGTCCTCGCCCTCTGGGCCGGCCTGATCTACCTGTGGTTCGTCCCGTCGCTCCATCGGGAAGCGATGCCGGGCGGCGCCGCGCACCTGGCCGACCAGGCGGCGTTCTTCGCCGCCGGCCTGCTCCTTTGGGCGATCGTCTTCGACGCACGGGCTGCCAGGCCGCTCGGCGCGGCCCTCAAGGCCGGCGGCCTGCCCTGGTGGGCGCGACACCTCTACGCGATGGGGAGCCGAGCCCTCCTCATCCCGGCCGCGGCCGTGCTCTGGGCCTCACCGGACGCCCGGTATCACCTCCGGGGCGGCTGGGACTTCAGCATGACCCGGTCCGACGACGGCGAGACGGCGGCCGCGATCATGACCGGGTTCGAGATGATGCTCTTCACGTTCGCCGTCTTCCTCGTGTTCATCCTCGTCGCCGCGAAGGAGGGCGACCACGACCAGACGGGTTAGCCGGCGTCCGCCTACGCGGCGGGCGCCAGGTTGAGCGGCACCGGCCGCGCCGACGCGGCGACGGCGATCAATGCCTCGACGATCCGGGGGTCGAACTGCGTGCCCCCGTCCCCGAAGATCTCCATGCTCGGCGGCCTGCTTCCCCTGCTGACGCGGGACGTCCGCGTCCGCTTCACCCCGGCGGACAGCACGGGCAGCTGGACGATCGACGACGTCTACGTCGATCCCCTGATGCACCGCTAGCCCGAGTCAGGACGGGGACGCGAGCAGCGCCTGGATCGCGCCGGCCGGGTCCTCCGTGACCGGCCGGCCGTGATCGAGACACAGCAGGTCGATCGGGAGCCCGGCCAGCCGCTCGACGCTCCTTCGCGTCTCGGCGGCATCGTCGTGGAACTCGGCCGGCACGAACGCCAGGCCGCCGGCCCCGCCGTCCATGAGCAGGTCGGAGCAGAAGAGGATGCGCGGCGCGTCGTCGCGCAGCAGGCAGTAGTGCACCGGCTCGGGGCCCGGCGTGCGGATGGCGCGCAGACCGCCCGGCAGGATGTCGCCCTCGGCGTAGCGCCGGTCGGGCTCCTCGTCGGTCGCAGCCGCGCCCTCCGGGGCCCACACCTCGGCGCCGAACTCGCGCCGGTAGCGCCAGGCGGACCGTTGATGGCACTTGGCCGTGAGGAGGATGGCGGCCGGCCGCGGCAGGGCGGCGAGCTCGTCCGGCTCCAGCCGGAGCGGATCGATCAGGACCGACCCGCCGTCCACGGCCAGCGCCTGGCAGCTCGACGTCGAGCCGCCGATCGCGCTGTTTGCGATCGACCAGTGCCAGAGGCCGTCGACGACGGGCTCGGCTCGGGTGGCGATCTCGCCCGGCTCGGACATGCGGTCTCAAGGCTAGATGATTGATTCCACGGCCCCGCGCGCCTGGACGTCCATCTGTGGTTGGTTGCCGTGCGGTAACGGGACTGCGGCTGCGAACTGTCGCACAGGACATCACGGGGCCGTGGAATCAATCATCTAGCTCTCGTGCGACGATGTCGCGCGATGGTCGTCCATCTCATCGACGGCACGTACGAGCTGTTCCGCCAGTTCTACGGCCGGCGCCGCGCGGGGAGGGGCGCCGACACCCGGTTCGGGGCGGTGATCGGGGTGCTGCACTCGGTCCTCCAGATGGTGGAGGAGGGCGCGACGCACGTCGGCGTCGCCACGGACCACGTCATCGAGTCGTTCCGGAACGAGCTCTGGCCCGGGTACAAGACCGGGCTCGGCGTCGACCCGGCGCTGCGTGCGCAGTTCGGGCCCCTCGAGGAGGCGCTCGCGGCGATGGGGGTCGCGGTGTGGCCGATGGTCGAGCTGGAGGCCGACGACGCCCTGGCCGCCGCGGCGCGGATCGCGGCGGATGACGCCGGCGTCGACCAGGTCCGCATCTGGACGCCGGACAAGGATCTGGCGCAGTGCGTGCGCGGCGACCGGGTCGTGCAGATCGACCGCCGGGCACAGCTGGTTCGAAACGAGGACGGCGTGCGGGAGAAGTTCGGCGTCGAGCCCGTGTTCATCCCCGATCTCCTCGCCCTCGTCGGTGACTCCGCGGACGGCTACCCGGGCATCCCCGGGATCGGGCCGGTGACCGCCGCCCGGCTCGTGAACGAGCACGGCGGCATCGAGCGCTTCCCGGCCTCGGTGCTCGGCGAGGAGCGGCGCACGCTCGCGCTCCTGTTCAAGGACCTGGCGACACTGCGGGACGAGCCCGAGCTCTTCCCGGCCGTCGCCGACCTGCGCTGGCGAGGCCCCACGGCCGCCTGGGCGGCATGCGCCGAGGGCCTCGGGGACGAGCGGCTGCTCGAGCGGGCCCTGGCGGCGAGCTCAGGCTGACGAATGCCCGGCGCGGGCCGCGCTTACGACTCGGCCATGGAGCGGCCCTTGCGCCCGGTCGCCGCGCTCTTGTCGACGGCGCGCTCGGACGTGCTCAGCGGCTTCGCCAGGAGCTCGCCCGGCCGGCCCGGCACCTTCCGGGCGCCCCGCTGGCCCGTCTCCAGCCCGGGCTTCGCGCTTCGCCCGCCTCGGCCGCACGACGCCGAGGCGATCGTCGAGATGATGAAACGAGGAGTCGCTCGCCCTGCGCGGCGCCGCGATGGTGAGCCTGGACTGGATCGCGAACGCCTGGACCGTCGGCTCGGTCGCGCTCGGCCGCCACGGCCGCGGGATCGGCGCGGCGATCCTCGCGGAGATGGGACGGCGGGCGGCCCGCTTCCCGCCGCTCGCCTCGCCCGGCGAGCGGGTCGTGATCCACGCCGGCGCGCTCGCCGACGAGCCGCGCGTCGCGGAGCTCCTCACCGCGCACGGCTATTTCGAGGCCCGCCGGTTCGCGCAGATGTCGATCGAGCTCGACGAGCCGCCGGCGCCGCCCGCCGTGATCCCCGGCATCGAGATCCGCCCGCTCCGGCCCCGGGACGAGCGGGCCGCCTACCAGTGCCTCTCCGAGGGGCGTTCGCCGACCACTGGGGCGGGAACTGGCCGACCGAGGACGTGTGGCGGCACGACCACATCGACTCGAGCAGCGCCTTCGCGCCCGAGCTCTGGCACCTGGCCTGGGACGGAACGGAGCTGGCAGGCGTGCTCATCGCCGACCCGGAGGCCGACGACGACCCGCGCCTGGGCCATGTCTCGAACGTCGGCGTCCGGCGGGCGCACCGGCGCCCCGGGATCGGCGAGGCGCTGCTGCGCACGAGCTTCGCACAGTTCTACGAGCGCGGCTCGGCAGGCGTGGTGCTCGAGGTCGACACGGAGTCGATCACCGGCGCGACCCGGCTGTACGAGCGCATGGGCATGACGGCCACGCCCCGGTTCTCGCAGTGGGAGAAGGAGCTGCGACCCGGCGCGTGCGCCGTCAGATCGCGATGAGCCACACGGCGGCCAGGGCGACCGTCCCGGCGGCCAGCCAGAGCAGGTAGTCGCCCACGATCCCGCTGTGGGCGGCGCGCATGACCCCGACCGGACGGCCCAGGGCCCACGCCCCCACCGCGGTCACGCCCCGGGGAAGGCGCTGGTACCAGAGCCCGAGCGCCGCGGCGGCGAGCGCGATCGCGGCCGCCCCCAGCCCGTAGAGCACCGCCGTCCCGTCGAACGGCAGCGCCTCGAACGGGGGCCGCGGCGGCGCCGGTGGCCGCACGCCGTGGAGCACCCGGGCGGCGTAGGCCGGCCGGTCGACGAACCGCTCAGCCGCAAGCTCGGTGCGTTGGCTCAGCCCGGGCGTCACGCTGACCGCCAGCCCGACGACGATCGCGACCGCGGCGGCGGCCGTCATGAGCCGAAGCGACGCGTCGCGCTGGTTCGGCGACTCGTCCGGCTCCCGGCTCAGAAGCGGATCGTCCGCCGGCCCCCACCCGAGGAAGATCCGGGCGCCCGCTCGGAGCATGGCGCCGGCGCACAGCCCGGCCGCCACCGTCCCCACCGCTGCAAGCAACGCGTAGCCACGCTCGTCCGCACCGGCGTCCAGGAGCTGGTGCCCCATGAACACTCCCACGTACGGGATCCCGATGAGCCCGACCGTGCCCGCGAACCACAGCACCGCCGTCGCGCGCGCCGCGCGGCCGGCGCCGCGCAGGGCCAGCTCGTCGATGTGGCCGAGCTGGAGGACGACGAGGCCGCAGACGAGGAAGAGGCCCGCCTTCAGAAGCCCATGCGCAAGGACGAGGTCGGCAGCGCCTGCGAGCGAACGCGGGTCGAGGAGCGCGATCCCCGTCAGCATCAACCCGGAATGCGAGATGGTCGAGTACGCGAGGAGCCGCTTCACGTGCCGCTGGAGGACGCACATCGCCGCGCCGAGAAGCGCCGTCACCGCGCCGAAGGCGAGCAGCACCATCGTGACGGCATGGGCGCCGGCCTGGAGCGGCCCCTCGAACGCCGTCCAGTAGACGCGGGCGATGAACAGCAGCCCCAGCTCCGCCATCGCGCCGGCCAGCAGGGCGCAGATCGGTGCCGGAGCAGTCGCGTAGGCGTCGGCGAGCCAGAAGTGGAAGGGCACGATCGCGGCCTTCACCATGAGCCCGGCGACGAGGAGGACGAACGCGACGACGACCAGCCTGTCGGTCCCGCGGCCCGCGAGCTCCGTCCCGATCTGGGCGAGGTTGAGCGCGCCGGTGCGCGCGTAGAGAAGCGTGATCCCGAGCAGCATCATGTACGCGCCGACGGTGTTCGTGATCGCGAAGTTGACGGCCCCCTGGAGCGGGCCGAGCTCCTCGACCGAGTATCCGGCCAGGACGTATGCCGAGACGCCCATGAGCTCGAACCAGACGAACATGTTGAAGATGTCGCCGGTGAGCGCGAACCCCGCCATTGCACCCGCGAACGTGAGGACGAGCACGTCGTACGTCTGGGACGCGTTGCGCATGTACGTCCACGAGTAGACGAGCACGAGCGTCGCGACGCCCGTCGCGAGCACCGCCATGC
>JAICKX010000049.1 GCA_025927685.1 Thermoleophilia bacterium
GCCAATTGACGGTTCGGCGGCGTCCAAGTGGCGGACGGGCAGCTCGAGCGCCGTCGCGCCGCCGACGTGCAGCGTGAGCGTCGCCGGCTCCGGCGACGGCCAGGCCCACGGCCAGTAGGTGCTCGCGACGGCGACCCGGATCCGGTGGCCGGCCGGTACCACCTGCCCGATGGCCTTCAGGTCGACCGCCACTGGCACGACCTCGCCCGGCGTGAGCGGCTCGGGGCGATCGTGGCCGTTTCGGTGCGAGAGGTTCAGGAGCCCGCGCGTGATGAGCGCCGAGGCGCCGGACTCGTCGACGTCGCACAGCCGCACCGCGACGAGCGCCTGGGGGACGTCCGACGCCAGCTCGAGCACGACGCGCGGCCGGCCGAGGATGGCGAGGGGCGCGTCGAGCGGCTCCGAGGTGAAGGTCACCGCCTTCCCGTCCTCGGCGCGCTGGTCGGGCGGAAGGTCGGCCGGGTTCCCGAACGGGTCCCAGTCGCCCGCGTGCGCGCCGTGCGACTGGGGCGAGCGCACGGCCACGGTCGCGGCGGGCCCGGCGTCGCCGCCCAGCCCGCCGGCGGCGGTCAGCGCCAGCGTCCGCGGCGCCACGTTCGGAGACGGCCACGACGGCTCGCCGACCCAGCGCCCGGGCCGCTCGTCGTAGGATGGGCGCGGCTCGGCCGCGTCCTGCATCCACGACCGCAGCATCGGCTCGTCCATGATGCCCGTGTCGCGGTCCTTCAGCCAGTGGTCCCACCAGCGCAGCGCCTCCTGCAGGAACCCGATGGCCGGCCCGGGCGGCACCGGCTCCTCCGGATAGTGGTGGGACCACGGGCCGATCAGGCCGAGCCGGGGGCAGGCCAGGTGCTCGAGCAGCCGGAAGACCGTGTTGCGATAGCCGTCCGCCCAGCCGCCGACGGCGAACACCGGACACTCGACGGCGGCGTAGTCCTCGCAGATCGAGCCGTGCTGCCAGTACTCGTCGCGCCGCTGATGGCCGAGCCAGGGCTCGATCATCGGGCGCGCCGTGTGCAGCCGCTCCAGCCAGCGCTCGCGCCACTCGGGGCCGACGACGTCGGGATCGGGCGGGAGCGTGGCGAAGAGGTGCATGGTCGTCGCCCACGACAGCATGAAGTAGGCGAGCACGCAGCCGCCCATGTAGTGGACGTCGTCCGCGTAGCGGTCGTCGCTCGACGAGACGGTGATGATCGCGCCCAGTTCGGGCGGGCGCAGCGCCGCCACCTGGAGGGCCGCGAACCCGCCCCACGACACCCCGAACATGCCGACCCGGCCGCTGCACCAGGGCTGCGCTGCGAGCCACGCGATCACCTCGACAGCGTCGCGCTGCTCCTGGGCGGTGTACTCGTCGTCGAGCACGCCGTCGGAGTCGCCGGAGCCGCGGATGTCGACGCGGACGGAGGCGTAGCCGTGCGCCGCGAAGTACGCGTGCCGGCCGGCGTCGCCGCTCGCGCTCAGGTCGTTCTTGCGGTAGGGGATCGCCTCCAGGAGCGCCGGCACCGGCTCGTCGTCCATCGGCTCGGGCAGCCAGATCCGGGCAGCGAGCCGCGTGCCGTCGGAGAGCGGGATCCAGGTGTGGTCGATCCGGCGGACGCCGCCGCCCGCGTCTCCCGCTTCCTGGTCGATGCCGCCTTTGCGTCCCATGCCGTCGCCGCGCGCGATCGCGCGCCGGTATCCTCGCCGACCGGTGCGCGCGCCGCCGCCCTTCTCGCACTGAGAGAACCCGTTGCGCCCCTCGGGCGCCGGCGGATAGGGTCGCGGCACGGGAGGGAACCGAGTGACGAAGCCCGTTGAACTGCATCCCCGCTCGACGCTCCAGGTGCTGGAGCGGACGCTGGCGATCCTCGCACTCTTCACCCGCGAGCGGCACGAGTGGACGACGACGGAGGCCTCCCGGGAGAGCGGGCTTCCCATCCCCACCGTCCACCGCATCATGGCGACCCTGAGCCAGCACGGCTTCCTGATCCGCGACCCGGTGACGAAGCGGTTCCGGCTCGGCTGGGCGGCCGTCGACCTGGGCGAGCGAGCCCGGGCGGCGGTCGACCTGCGGCGCCTCGCGATGCCGGCCCTCGCCCGGCTGGCGAGCGCGACCGGCGAAACCGCGCTCCTCAGCACCGTCAACGACCGCCGCGACTGCGCCGTCTGCCTGGAGCGGGTGGAGAGCTCGATGGCCCTGCGGCTCAGCATCGAGCCGGGCCGCGAGGTGCCGCTGCACGCCGGGGCGTCGCAGAAGGTCATCCTGGCCTTCCTGCCGAGCGACGAGCAGGATGCGGTGCTGGGCCGGCCGCTCGAGAAGGTCTGCCGGGCGACCATCACCGATCCGGAGTTCCTGCGCGAGCACCTGGAGGGGATCCGCGACCGCGGCTGGGCGATCTCGTTCGAGGAGAACAACCTCGGCGTCTGGGGCGTCGCGCTCCCGATCCTCGATCCCCGGGGCCAGTCCGTGGCGTCGATCGGCCTGGCCGGGCCGACCGCGCGCTTCCACCGCCACGAGCTCGCGACGAGCGTCCGCGAGCTGCGGCTGGCGGCGCTCGAGGTGTCGAGCGCCCTGCGGCCGGCCTGGACGCCAGCGGCGCGCCCGGCCGCCGCAGAGGGAGGCTTCGAGTGAGCGGCGAGCGTCCGCTGCAGGGATCGGTGGCGGTCGTCACCGGCGCGGCGAAGGGGCTCGGCAGGGCGATCAGCGAGCTCCTCGCCGACCAGGGCGCCGACCTGGCGCTGGCGGCGCGGTCGGCGGGCGACCTCGAGGCCCACGCCGCCGACCTCGAGGGCCGCTTCCCGGACCGGCGCATCGAGGTCCTCCCCACCGACGTCACCGACGACGAGGCCGTGCGGCGCCTGATCGGCACCACGGTCGAGCGGCTGGGAGGGCTCGACGTCCTCGTCAACACCGCCGGCGTGATCGGGCCGATCGAGACGCCGGCGCAGGACGTCGAGGTGGGTGACTTCCGGCGGGTGATCGAGGTCAACCTGGTCGGCACGTTCCTGCCGTGCAAGCACGCGATCCCGCACCTGATCGCCCGGGGTGGCGGCCGGATCGTGAACATCGCCGGCACGTCGGGGCTGCGCGGGTACCGAAACAGGGTGGCGTACTCGTCGTCGAAGTGGGCCGTGCGCGGCCTCACGCGCACGCTCGCCCTCGAGCTCGGCCCGCACGCCGTGACGGTGAACGCGGTCTGCCCGCACGTCACGAACGGGGCGCGGATGACGACGATCGTCACCGAGAAGGCGCGCAAGCTCGGCAGCACGCCGGAGGCGATCCACAAGGCCTTCGCCGCCGAGACCGCGCTCGGCCGCTTCATCGACGACGTCGACGTCGCCCACGCGGTCGGCTTCCTGGTCTCGGCGGGCGCCCGCAACATCACCGGGCACGAGATCGCCGTCGACGCCGGCTGGGACGTGTGACCCGGCGCGCCGTCGCGTGAGCGGACGCGTCGCGCTCGTCACCGGAGCCGGCCGCGGCATCGGCCGGAGCACGGCGCTCGTGCTGGCCGCGCGCGGCGATCGGGTGATGGCGGTCGCGCGCACGGAGTCCGATCTCGCGGCGGTCGCGGGCGAGGCCGCCGGGATCGAATACATGGCCCGGTCCATCGTCGGGGCGCGGGCCTGCGAGGACATCGTCGCCGAGACCGAGCGCCGCCTGGGACCGATCGACATCCTCGTGCTGAACGCCGGGATCGGCTCCGACAGCGAGGAGCCGATCTGGGCCCAGCCGACCGCGGTGTGGGAGGAGACGCTCCGCGTCAACCTCGGCGCCCCGTTCCACCTGTGCCGGGCGGCGACCGGCGGGATGGTCGAGCGCGGGTTCGGGCGGATCGTCATGGTGAGCTCGACGGCCGGGCACGTCGGCGGCGCCCGGATGTCGGCCTACACCGCCTCCAAGCACGGCCTGGACGGCCTGATGCGGGCCGTCGCGCAGGACGTCGGCCCGCACGGCATCACCTGCAACGCGGTCGCCCCGGGCTGGGTGCGGACGCCGATGGCCGAGCGCTCGGCGCAGGTGGAGGCGGAGCGGCGCGGGACGACGGTCGAGGCCGTCTGGGAGGAGCGCGGCGCGAGCTATCCGCAGGGACGGGTCGTGGAGCCGGACGAGGTGGCCGAGGTGATCGCGTTCCTCGCATCCGACGCCGCAAGCGGCGTGAACGGCGAGGTGGTCACGGTCGCGCTCGGCGGGGTCTGGTAGCCGTGGCCGGCGAGCCGCCGCGGCCGGTCGTCATCCGCGGCGCGCGGGTGCTCGACCTTTCTGCGGACGACGGGATGTCGGCGCCGGTGGACATCGCGGTCGCGGACGGTGTCATCGCCGAGGTGGCGCCCGCGGGGAGCGCCGAGCGTCCGGGGGACGAGGTGATCGAGGCCGCCGGCTCGCTCGCCATGCCGGGGCTCGTGAACGCCCACTTCCATTCGTCGGGCACGTTCAACCGCGGCCTCGTCGACAACCTCCCGCTCGAGCTCTTCATGCTGTACGAGCTGCCGCCGTTCGACTTCGGGCCGTTCCCGGCCGAGCTCTACCGGGCCCGCGTGCTGCTGGGCGCGATCGAGATGCTGAAGACCGGCGTGACGGCGGTGCTGGACGACCCGATCTACTCGCCCGAGCCGACCGAGGAGGCGATCGACGCGGTCATGGGCGCCTACCGGGACTGCGGGATCCGGGCGACGGCCGGCATCTACCTGCCGAACACGCCGGAGCACTCGTGGTTCCCCTACATCCGCGAGCTCCTGCCGGCCGACGCGCTCGAGCGGCTGGAGCGTGAGCCTGTGCCGGACACGGACGCCGTCATGGCCGTGCACGAGGCGTTCGTGGAGCGCTGGGACGGGGCGGCGGGCGGGCGGCTGCGCTGCGCACTCTCGTGCTCGGCGCCGCAGCGGGCGACCGAGGACTACATGACGCGGCTCCACGACCTGGCCGTCCGCCGGCGGCTGCCGTTCGTCCTGCACGTCTACGAGTCGAAGGTGCAGCGGGTGGCGGGCGAGGTGCTCTACGGCAAGTCGCTCATCCGCCACGTGCGCGACCTGGGCGCGCTCGACGAGCGCACCGCCATCGCTCACGCCGTGTGGGTGGACGCGGACGACGTGGCCGACATCGCGTCCGCCGGCGCGGTCGTCGTCCACTCGCCGAGCGGGAACCTGCGCTGCGGGAGTGGGATCATGCCGTGGCGGGCGCTCCGGGACGCGGGCGTCACGGTGGCGCTCTGCACCGACGAGGCGACGGTCGAGGACACCTCGAGCCTGTGGAACGCCGGCCGGCTGGCGGCGCTCCTCCACAAGATCGACCACCCGGACTTCACGACCTGGCCCACCGCGGCCGAGATCCTCGAGGCGATGACCGCCGCCGGCGCCCGGGCGATGGGGCTCGAGAGCGAGCTCGGGGCGATCCGCGCGGGGGCCCGGGCCGACATCATCCTGCTCGACCTGGACGGGCCGGTCTACACGCCGTTCGTCAACCTCATAAACCACCTCGTGTACGGCGAGGACGGGCGCTCGGTGTGGCTGGTGATGGTCGACGGCCGCGTGGTCGTGCGCGACGGCCGCGTGCTGACGGTCGACGAGGGCGCCGTCCGCGCCGAGGTGCGCGAGCTGATGCCGGAGTGGCTGCGCGCGATCGGGCCGGCCGCGGAATGGGCGAAGCGGCTGCACCCGGCGTTCGAGGAGGTCATCCGGCGGTGCGCGGTCCAGGACGTCGGCATGAACCGGTGGGCGGGAGACGAAGGCACCTGGCTCGCGGCCGGCCGGCCCGGCTGGCGGCGCGAGCGTGGAGAGCCCTGACGGTCACGCGGCCGCGACGACGTTCGCCACCCACCTCTGGAGCGGCCGCAGCGGCCCGAGGCGCTCGAAGCACCAGTCGGGGAACGCCGGCGTGAAGAGCTCGGCCGGGACGTCGGCCCGCGCGCCGGCCACCAACCCGCCGTAGCGCAGGAAGCCGGCGCGGGGATGGTCGGCGGCGTACGGCGCCGGCACGCGCTTCCACCCCTCGCGGCCGACCATGGCGCCGGAGTCGACGGCCTTCCTGGCGGCCCGCACGAGCGCCGCACCCCGCCTGGGATCGTCGACCGCCGCCCGGTAGGTCGCCAGCACGTCCTGGTCGAAGTGGTGCATCCCGGCGCCGTAGCCGATGCGGTCGGCCTCGATACGGAGGAAGAAGCCGGAGCAGCCGCGGCTCGGGCCGTCGCCCTCCCACAGCCACAGGTCGAGGTGGGTCTTGTAGGGCCGCTTGTCCTTGGAGAAGCGGGTGTCGCGGTTGATGCGCAGGATCGAGCCGTTGACGCGCGGGTCGGCATGGAGCCGCGGAGCGATGGCGCTCAGCCGCTCGCCGAGCGCGACCACCAGGTCGCGGGCCGGCGCCAGGAGGAGGCCCTCGTAGTCGCCGCGGTGCTGGTCGAACCAGGCGCGGTCGTTGTGGGCGCCGAGATCACGGAGGAAGTCCAGCGCGGCGGGATCGAGTCCGGTGAAGGTAGCCATGGGGGCACGGTACGCTCGCCCCTCGTCACGTGTCTGTCCCGAGCGGTTGCAAGAGCGTCACGAATCCGACCCGCCGACCGCCTGCTCGGCCATGACCGCCCGCGCCTCGCGAACGCCAGTCAGGCCCGAGACCGCGCGGAGCTCCTCCTCGGACACGATCCGCACGCAGTCGGCGTGGAAGCCGTCGTCGCTTCGCGCGTGCCGGTAGGCGGCGCCCGCATATGCGGCGGCCACGCGACGCGAATCCGCGACGGCCACGGTGACCCACCGGCCCCCCATCGGGAACCGGAGCTGGACGAAGAACGGCGGCATTGAGACCTCGCCTCGTTCGAAATAGGACCCGGTCTCAAGAAAGCGGACGCTTGCAGGGATTGCAAGCTGCTCGTGCTAAATGCCTCAGCCAAGCTGTGCGACGAGCCGCTTTGGCGCGGTCATTCGATAGCTCTCGTCGACGAGCCCCTCCACCTCGACCCAGTCGACGTCGACGTCGAGCCAAACGCCAACCCAGCCGCGGTGGCCGACATACGGCGGGACGAGGTACCGGCCCGGATCCGTCTCGACGAGCGCGGCCTGGATCCCCTGCGGCGCCTTGCACCACATCGACGGCCGGCCCTCGTGTGGATGGCGCATCGCGAAGATCTTCTCGCGGACGGTGAAGCTGGGGGTACCGACGCCGCCGTCGTGCTCGACGGCCTCGGGGTACGCGAGGCAGATCGTCCGCAGGTGCTCCAGCGCCGCGTCGGCTCGAACCGATCCCATCTGCGCCGACCGTAGCACCGCCGGCAGACTCGCTTGCAGGTAATGAGCGCCGGGCCACCCACTGCAACATCGGGCGTCTACTACAACAACACGCACGGAACGTCCTCGGGGGGAACGATGTAGGCGTATGGCTCTTCAACGCGAACGCCGTGGGCGACGCAACGTTCAACAGGATCGTCGACAACGCCGTCACAAATATGACGGGCTTCCTCCGCAAAGGTCGACACGGACTCGTCTGCTCGCGGCGTCCCGGTCAGGATTACCCATACGATATTATCGACCGGTGACGCAGCCGAGCCTCCTCTCGCTGCTTGCCGTCATCGCGGCCGCTTGCGGGACCGCGCCCGGGAACCAGGACGCCTCGGCACTCTCCCGCCGCGATGCGGTGACCGCGGCGGTGCTCGCCCGCGATGCCCCCGTTCCCGGGCTCGCCGCCGACCTCGAACGCTGGGGGTATGTGGCGGGAACGGAGGCCCGGTACCGCCGCGGCTCGCGGCGACTCACAACCGTCACCTCACGGACGCTGCGCTTCCGGACCGGCTCCGGGGCGCGCGCGTACGTCGACATGGTCGGCGCCCATGCCTCCGCGTACGAGGGGTTGGGCGCGACATCCTCCCGGATCCCCGCCGGCTACCTGCTCTCCGCCGGTACCTGCGGCTGCGCCACCGAGGTGCCCCACTACCTGGCGGTCGTCGCCGCCGGCCGGCGCGTGACCTGGCTCGAGGTCGGCGGCCGCACCGTGACCCCCGCCACCGTCGACCGGCTCCTCCGCGAGGTGCCGTGACTCAGCCCGCGCCGGCCGCCACCTGACGGCGCTCGTACCGGCCGCGGCCCACCTCGGCCGCGACGACGAGCAGGAGCGAGAGCGCGATCACGAGGGACGCCACCGCGAGCAGCTCCGGGCGCTGCTGAGGCACCTTCGATCCCTCGTAGATGAAGATGGGGAACGTGCGCTCGCCGGGCGGGATCAGGAACGAGGCGATGGCGTACTCGTCGAAGGAGAGCGTGAATCCGACGATGAGCGACGAGACGATGGCCGGCGTCATGAGCGGCCGCGTGATCGCCCAGAACGCGACGACCTGGTTGGCGCCGAGATCGCGCGCGGCCTCGGTGAGCGAGGCCTCGAGCGTGCGCAGCCGCGGCAGGATGATCAGCACGGTGTAGGGCACGGTGATCACGACGTGGCCGGCCGCCAGCGCGCCGGCCGAGGGGCCCGAACCGACCTCGTCCAGCAGGATCAGGAGGCCCACTCCGACGACGACGGCGGGGACGACCAGCGGCAGCACGAGCAGCGCCGTGACCGCGGGGCGGAGGAGCACGCGGCGCGCGCTCAGACCCAGGGACGCCAGCACGCCGAGCGCGGTGGCGGCCACCGCGTTGGTGGCCGCGATCAGCGCGGAGAGCCGCACCGCGTCGAGCAGCGTGGGATCGTGGAGCGCGGCCCGGTACCAGCGGGTCGTGAAGCCGGAGAACGGCAGTGCGGCGATCGTGGAGTCGTCGAACGAGAAGGCGACGATCACCACGAGCGGCGCGTACAGGAACACCACGAGGAGCGCGTAGTAGCCGCCGAGCGAGGCGCGCCCGGCCCGTCCCAGCGGCTCGGTCGCCGAGCTCACCGGCGCGGATCCATGGTCAGGGCCCGTCCCGAGAGCGCCATCAGCAGCCCGACCACGACCGTCAGCCATACGGCGAGCACGGCGCCGTAGTTCCAGTCGCTGGCGGTGCCGACGAAGAGATCCTGGATCGCCTGGCCGAACATGTACGTGCCCGGCCCGCCGACGAGCTGCGGGGTGACGAACTCGCCGGTCGTCGGGATGAGGACGAACACGAAGCCCGCGACCACCCCGGGGAGCGACAGCGGGAACGTCACCTTGCGGAAGGCGGTCAGCCGGCCGGCGCCCAGGTCGTGGGCGGCCTCGAGCAGCCGGCGGTCGATGCGCTCCATGCTGACGAAGATCGGGAGCGCCACGAACGGCACCCAGGCGTAGGCCAGGACCAGGCCGACCGAGAACCAGGTGTTGATGAGCCACGACACCGGCTCGCCGTGCGGGCGCAGGTGGAGCTCCCAGAGCGCCGAGTTGAAGACGCCGTTGGCGCGCAGCATCACCTGCCATGCCAGCACCCGGAGGAGGAAGCTCGTGAAGAAGGGCGCCAGGACGACGAGCAGGAGCAGCGAGCGGCGCCGGCGGGTCCCGAAGGCCAGGAAGTAGGCCAGCGGGTAGGCGAGCGCCGTGGTGGCCAGCGCGATCACCACCGTGACGCCCATGGAGCGGACGAACGTGTTCCAGAACGGCGAGCTCGTCCGCCACGGCAGCTCGCCCCAGCTTGCCGGGAAGAAGCGGCCCCAATCCTGGAACGAGAACACCGCCACGACGCCGGTCAGGTTGGTGCGCAGGAACACGCTGTACAACCCGATCAGGACGATCGGGAAGATCAGGAGCGCGAACAGGTAGGCGGCGGGCGGCGCGACCAGCCACCCCTGTCCCAGCCGCGGCGGCAGCCTGCGACCGGCCGGCGTCAACTCGCCTTGACCTCGGCCCAGACCTCCTGATACTCGGCGCGGTTGGGGATGTGGCGCTCGACGTGCACCGGCGGCCCGAAGGCCTCAGGGTTTCCGATGTCGAGCTCCCGGGCGAGCCGGCCGTCCTTCACCATCGCCGGCGTCACGCTTGCGTTGCTCGAGCCGTATGCGAACAGGTTCACCAGGTTGGCCGAGGCCGCGAGGCTGATGAACGACTCGACGTAGGCGTGGGCGTGCAGCGGGCTCTGCGTGCCCTTCCCCATCATGAACCCGCACACCCAGGCCAGCTTGCCCTGCGACGGAGTCATGTAGGCGACCTTGTCGTAGCCCAGCGCGTCGCCCATGGCCTTGTAGTCGGCGGGCCAGGCGTACGTGATCCAGATGTCGCCCGACTTGAACGCGGGCTGCATGTCGCCGTACTCGCTCGTCCAGTAGAACTTGTTGAGCGGCTTCTGCTGGATCAGCAGCTGCCTGGAACGCTCGAGCTCGTCACTCGTCTGGTGGAAGATGTCCTGCGCCGGCGGATCGGTGAGGAGGCCGGCGACCATGACCGGTGTGGAGCCCCCGTCCCACATCGAGATCTTGCCCGCGTAGCGCTCGTTCCACATCAGCTCCCACCCGCGGGCGTCGGCCTCGGCGACCTTGTCCTTGCGATACATGACCGATCCGAACCCCCAGTCCCACGGGATCCAGTACTGGCGCCCGTTCAGGCTGCCGCGGTCGGCGAACTGGGGGTAGAGCCGGTCGAAGCTGGGCAGGAGGTCCGTCTCGAACGGTTCGACGAGCCCGGCGTCGACGTAGTCCTGGACGTAGTCCACGCATGGATGCAGGAGGTCGAACCGCTCCCCGGCCCGCATCTTGTTCAGGTTCTTGTCGTCGTTGCCGTAGTCCGCGTACGTCAGGCCGGACGCCCCGAAACGGCGCGTGTAGGCGCGGCCGGCGGTGAGGCCGTAGGTCTGCGCCTTGGTGCCCCCGGCCTCGTAGCCGGGCCACTCGGCGATCACCAGATGATCGGGCTCGGCGCCGACCTGGCCCGGGTAGTGGACCGGGCGGCCGGTTGCGCCCGTCGACGCGCCGGCCGCCTTCAGGCCGGACTCCGCGCCGCAGCCGGTCAAGAGGGCCGCTCCTCCCAGGCCGGCCATGCCGCGCAGGAAGTCGCGGCGGTCGAGTCGCTCCATCACTCCTCCGTTCGGTTCGAGGGCGGCGCCAGCACCTGCGAGATGCGCTCGTAGTTGCGGGCCCGGTAGCCCTCGATGTGGGGCCAGTACTCCTCGTAGCCGGCCTGCTGGATCTCCTGCATGCGGGGCGTCCACGCCGACACAGGGCCCACCGCGCCGTTCTCACGCCCGGCGATGTCGTAGACCGCCATGTAGCGCGGCTCGCCGTCGAGGCAGCGGTAGCGGGTGGCCCGCACCCAACCGGGACACGCAACCACCTCGCGGATGTGCTTCTCGTACCAGGTGTTGAACCCGGCCTCGACCTCACGGTCGATGTCCACCGTGACGACGCAGATCAGATCGCTCTCCATCAAGCCCTCCAGCGAGACAATAATGCTATATTGTTGCAGACTGTGACGATGGAATCAAGCGCCCCGGATCTCACGTCGGCTCGGGTATGGCGACGCGGCCGCGCGTACGAGGGCTTCGCCGTCGGCGACGTCCACGAGCACCACTGGGGTCGGACGGTCACGGAGGCGGACGCGCTGCTCTTCGCGACCGCCACGCTCGCCCACAACCCGCTCTACCTGAACGCCGATCACGCCCGCCGGTGCGGACACCCGGGCCTCGTGGTCGACCCCTATCTGGTGCTCGCGGTCGTGATCGGCCTGAGCGTCGAGGACCTCAGCGAGCGAAGCGAGGCGTTCCTCGGGATCGAGGCGGCCGAGTTCGGCGAGCCCGTCCACCCGGGCGACACGATCACCGCCCGGAGCACCGTGCGGGAGGTGCGTCCGTCGCGGTCGAACCCGGCAAACGGGATCGTCACCTGGGCCACCGAGGGTCGAAACCAGCGCGGCGAACGGGTGGTCTCGCTGACGCGCTCCAACCTGTTTCGGATCGGGCTCGATGCGGCTGAGTGAGCGCCGGATCGAGTTGCGCGAGTCCGCCCGCCGGTTCGCGGCGGAGGAGGTGCTGCCGGCCGCCGACCGGCTCGACCCCGAGCGGCGTGAGATCCCCGACGAGCTGATCGCGCGGCTGGCGGAGCTGGGGTTCTTCGGCATCGTCATCCCCCGCGAGCTGGGAGGGATGGGCCTGGGCGTGGTCGACTACTGCCTGGTCTCCGAGGAGCTGGCCCGGGCGTGGATGAGCGTCGCGAGCGTGATCGGCTACACGAACGGGTCGACCACGCTCTTCCGCGGTCCGGGGCGAGAGGGCTACCTGCGCCGGATGGCGGCGGGAGACTTCCTGACGGCCTTCGCCCTCACGGAGCCCGAGGCGGGAAGCGACGCCGCCGGCATCACCTGCCAGGCCCGCCGCGACGGGGATGGGTGGATCGTCACGGGACGCAAGCGCTGGTGCGGGTATGCCAGGAACGCCGACGCGATCGTCCTCTACGCGCGCACGGCGCCGATGCCGGAGTCCGGGCGTCACCGGGGCATCTCCGCCTTCCTCGTCGAGAAGGAGCGCGGCGCCTTTCCCGCCGGCATGTCGGGCCGGCCGATCCCGAAGATCGGGTACTTCGGCATCACGAGCTGGGAGCTCGATCTGGACGGGCTGCGGCTGCCGGTTGGGGCGCTCCTGGGGGAGGAGGGCCAGGCGTTCGCCGTCGGGATGGAGGAGCTCACGATCGCCAGGGCGCAGACGGCAGCGCGCGCGGTGGGATGCGCCCGCGGCGCGCTCGAGGACGCGGCCGCGTACGCCCGGGCGCGCAGCCAGTTCGGGCGGCCCCTGGCCGAGTTCCAGGCGATCCGGTTCCGGCTCGCCGACATGGCCACGCGGGTGGAGGCGGCACGCAGCCTGACGTACACCGCCGCCGAGGCGCTGGACGCCGGCGAGCCGGCGATCGCGGAGGCCTCGATGGCGAAGCTCCACGCCAGCGAGACGGCCGAGTGGGTCGCGAGCGAGGCGCTCCAGATCCTGGGCGGCAACGGCTACACGACCGAGCACGCCGTCGAGCGGCACTGGCGCGACGCTCGCCTGACCAGGATCATCGAGGGCACCTCCGAGATCCAAAGGCACATCATCGCCGGGCGGATCCTGGCGTGAGCCTCACGGGCCCCGGCACGTTCTACGAGGACTACGTCGCCGGCGATCTCATCCGCCACGCGCGCGGGAAGACGGTGACACCCTTCGACGGCGCCGGGCTCGCGCAGCTCGTCCTGAACACGTCGGAAGGGCACTTCAACGACGACGCCATGCGCGAGACGGCGGCCGGGCGGTCGGTCGTCTTCGGCGCGCTCACGCTGGCGATCGTGGTCGGCCTCGCGATGCAGGACACCGGCGAGAACGCGACCGCCGAGCTCGGCGTCGAACGGGTGCGCTTCCGGGCCCCGGTGCGGCACGGCGACACGCTCTACGCGTACACGCGCGTCGTTGCCAAGGACGCCGGCGTGGTCACCTTCGACCACTGGGGCACGAACGAGCGGGGCGAGATCGTCGTCGACCTGCGCCGCCGGGCGCGGATCGCCGAGGGGGCGGGCGCGCGTGGGTAGCGGGCCGCTCGAAGGCCTGCGGGTGATCGACCTGACCTGGATGCTGGCCGGGCCCTACGCCACCATGCTCCTGGCCGACCTGGGCGCCGACGTCGTCAAGGTGGAGCCGCCCGGCGGCGACCCCATGCGCGCGGTCGGCCCGTTCCGGGACGACGACACGCTGCGCGCCTACGGCGGCTACTTCCAGAGCATCAACCGCAACAAGCGCAGCGTCGTCATCGACCTGAAGCAGCCCGCCGGCCGCGACCGGCTTCACACCCTGGCGGCCACGGCCGACGTCCTGGTCGAGAACTTCCGCGCCGGCGTGATGGAGCGGCTCGGCTGCGGCTACGAGGACCTCCGCGCCCGAAACCCGCGCCTGGTCTACGCCGCGATCCGCGGGTTCGGCGACTCCCGCACCGGCGCGAGCCCCCACACGAGCCGGCCGGCGGTCGACGTGACGATCCAGGCCCTGGCCGGGCTCATGGGCATCACCGGCCCCGCGCCGGACGTGCCGCTCAAGACGGGGCCCGGCGTCGGCGACCTCTTCCCGGCGGCGCTCCTGGCCGTGGGGGTCCTGGCGGCGTGCCGGGAGGCGGCGCTGTCAGGTGAGGGCCAGTTCCTCGACGTGGCGATGTACGACGGCGTGCTCTCGCTGTGCGAGCGGATCGTCTACCAACATTCCTATACCGGCGAGGTGCCGGCGCCGCAGGGCAACTCGCACCCGCTCTTCTGCCCGTTCGACGTCTTCCCCTGCGCCGACGGGCACGTCGCCATCTGCGCCTCGGACGACCACCAGTGGCGGGTGCTGTGCCGGGCGATGTGCCGCGCCGAGCTGGCGGCCGACCCGAGCTACGCAGAGGCTGACGCCCGGTGCGCGAACGCCCGAGCCGTGCGGGAGCTGGTCGAGGCCTGGACGCGCGCCCACACCGGGGCTGAGATCACGGCGCGCGTCGGCGAGGCCATCCCGGTGGGTGCGGTGCAGTCGATCGCCGACATCTTCGCCGACCCGCACGCTCGGGCCCGGGAGATGCTGGCCGAGGTGGAGCAGCCGGGGAGCGCGCGCCCGGTCACCATCGCCGGCACGCCGATCAAGCTGTCCCGGACGCCCGGCGGCGTGCGCACGCGGGCCCCCCTCCTCGGCGAGCACACTGCAGAGGTGCTGGCGTGAGGCTGCGCCGATCCGAGCTCTCCACGCCGGGCTGGAGCGACACGATGATCGCCAAGGCGGCCGCGAGCACCGCCGACCTGGTCTTCCTGGACCTCGAGGACTCGGTGACGCCGGCCGCCAAGCCCGCCGCCCGCCGCACCGTCGCGGCCGGGCTCACGGAGCTCGACTGGGGCCGGAAGACGCGGGCCGTGCGGATCAACGCCCCCGGATCGGAGTGGGCGGACGACGACCTCGCCGCGGTCGTCCCCGCCGCCGGAGCGCACCTGGACGTGGTCATCGTGCCCAAGGTGCGGGGCGGCGACGACGTGCGCCGGGTCGCCGATCGCCTCGATGAGCTCGAGGCGGGGCTCGGCCGGGAGATGCCGATCGGCATCGAGGTGCTGATCGAGGAGGTCGAGGCGCTGATCGCGGTCGAGGAGATCGCCGCGAGCTCCGACCGGCTGGAGGCGCTCATCTTCGGCTCGGGCGACATGGCCGCGTCGCAGGGCGTGCGGACGAGCCTGCTCGGCGGCTCCCCCGGCGATCCGTGGATCTACCATCGCAGCCGGATCGCGGTCGCCGCACGGGCGGCCGGCCTGGCCGCGATCGACGGGCCGTACTGGGGCGCGATCGCCGACCTGGACGGGTACGAGGCCGAATGCCTGCGGGTGAGCACGCTCGGCTTCACCGGCAAGTGGGCCATCCACCCGGGCCAGATCGATCCGGCCAACCGGGCGTTTTCCCCCACGCCCGACGAGGTGGCCCACGCCAGGCGCGTGCTCGAGGCGTGCAGCGCGGCCGCGGCGGACGGGCGCGGCGCGGTCGCCCTGGACGGCGTCATGGTCGATGCCGTGGACATCCGCCTCGCCGAGGCCGTGATCGGCGCCCACGAACGGATCATCTAGCATCGACGCGGATGGCGATGGCCGACGATCAGCGGGTCGACCGGCGGGCGCTCATCCTCGACGCGGCGGTCGCCGTGATCAGCCGCCGCGGCGTCGACCGCGCCCGCCTGGCGGACGTGGCCGAGGAGGCCGGGGTGAGCCTCGGGCTCGTGCAGCACTACTTCCGCACCCGCGAGCGGCTCCTGATCGAGACGTTCCGGCGCGAGCAGGAGCGGATCTCGCGCATCTGGACGGCCGCCGTGCCGGCCGGCACCGACCCGCTTCTGCGCCTCGCCGAGTACCTGCGGCTGTCGTCCCCCCAGGGCAGCGCGTCGGCGGCCACGCCGTTCGACCCGGGCTGGTCGTTCTGGCTCGAGTTCTGGTCGAAGGCCAACCGGGCCGACGAGATCAGGGCCGAGGTCGCAGACATCTACGCCGACTTCGCCGAGCTCTTCCGGACGGCGATCCGCGAGGGCGTCGAGCGGGGCGAGTTCCATCCGGTGAGCAAGGTCGACGACGTGGCCGACCGGCTGATCTCGCTGATGGACGGGATCGCGATCCGCACGCTGCTCGGCGGGCTCGAGCGTGACCGGATGCTGCGGCTCCTTGTCGATGCGATGTGCGTCGAGCTCGGGCTCGACACACGCCAGCGCCGCCGAGCCATCCGATACGCCCAGCGCGCCGCGCGGTGAGGCTCCCGTCCCAGGCAGACCTCCGTGATGAGGCTGCCGGCCTGCTCCGCGAGCTGATCCGCACCGACACGCAGAACCCTCCCGGCGGCGAGACCGCGGCCGCCTCCCTCCTGGCGCGGTACCTCGAGCGCAACGGCGTCGCGTGCGAGTTGGTCGCCCGCGACCCGGACCGCGCCAACCTGATCGCGCGCCTTCCCGGCGCGGGAACCGGGCCGTCGCTCGCCCTGGTGGCGCACACCGACGTCGTGCCCATCGACGACGAGGAGGAGTGGCTGCACCCGCCCTTCGCAGGCCACCTCGACGACAGCGGGTTCATCTGGGGCAGAGGTGCCGCGGACATGAAGAACGAGCTCGCCACGCGGGCGGTGGCGCTCGCGGCGCTGGCCCGGGCCGGCTTCCGTCCGAACGGCGACCTGACCCTGATCGCGGAGGCGGACGAGGAGGACGGGAGCGCGGAGGTCGGGATGCGCTGGCTGGTGCGGGCGCGCCCGGACGTCGCCGCCGACTACGTCCTGAACGAGGGCTCGGCGGAGCGGCTGGAGCTCGCCGACGGGCGCGTCGCGGTTCCGATCACGGTCGGCGAGAAGGCGGCCACGGCCGCGGTCGTCACCGCACTCGGAGCGTCGGGCCCGAGCACGCTGCCGCGGGCCGAGACGAGCGCCGTCTCGCGACTCGCCCGGCTCATCCTGCGGCTCGCGGAGCACGATCCCGAGCCGCGCGCCATCCCGGCGACGGCCGCGACGCTGGACGCCCTCGCCGGCGGCGACGAGCCGGTCGCCGGCCGCCTGCGGCGGGCGGTGGCCCTCCACCCGATGCTTGCCGAGCTGCTCGAACCGCTCTTCCGGACCACGATCGCTCCCACCCGCCTGCACGGCTCGAGCGCGCTCAACGTCGTGCCCGCCCGCGCGAGCGTCGACTGCGACTGCCGCACGATTCCCGGGACCACGCTGGAGGAGCTCCGCGCCGAGCTGACGGTACTTCTCGGCGACGACGATCCCTACGAGCTCAGCTTCCCCGAGCCGCAGGTGGGCGGCTCGATCTCGCCGATCACGACGCCGCTCTTCGAGGCTTGCCGGCGGTGGATCGCGGACCACGACCCCGGCGCGCTGCTCCTCCCCGTCGTCTGCAACGGCTTCACCGACTCGCACTACCTGCGCGAAGCGTTCGGCAGCGTCGCCTACGGCATCTGGCCGATCCGGCACACCCCCACCGAGGTCCTGCACGCGGGCGTCCACGCCCGGGACGAGCGCGTGCACGTCGACGACCTCGGCTACGCCGCCCGGTTCCACATCGACATGTGCCTGGCCGTCGGGGGCCTGCGCTCGTCGCCGCCCGGCCGGTGACCCACTACGCCGGCACGGCCTCGATCCCCTGCTTCTCCAGCATCGCAACGACGCTCGGCCGCTCCGCCAGGCGCCGGTAGTGGTCGCCGAGCGCCGGGAGCGTCCACGCCTTCCGCGGCAGGTTCCGGCCCCAGCGGGTGAGCATGAAGCAGTAGAGGTCGGCGGCCGAGAACGTCTCGCCGAGCAGGTACGTGCGACCGGCCAGCTGGGCGTCGATCCAGTCGTAGATCCCGTCGAGGCGCGGCTCCAGATCGCGCTTCACGCCCGCCTGGACGTCCGGGTCGAAGATGAAGCGGTCGGTCTGGTACCACATCTGGTAGGTCGCCTGGAGCGTGTTCGTCAGGTAGGTGAGCCAGCGGTAGGCGTGCGCGCGTTCCGGCGTTCCCGGCGGTGGGAGGAGCCCGGAGCCCGGGAAGCGATCGGCGATGTGCATGCAGATGGCCGCCGCCTCGTGCAGGACAAGGTCGCCGTCCTGGAACGCCGGGATTCGGCCCTCGGGCTGGAGCGCGAGGTAGCCCTCCGGCTCGATCACCGTGTAGCCGTCGCGGCGCACCCGCACGAGCTCGTACTCGGCGCCAGCCTCCTCGAGGCAGGCCTGCGGTGCCATCGCCGCCGTGCCGGGTGACCAGTAGAGGGTGATCACGGCGCGGGACCGTAGCAGGCACCGGTTACGCCAACCATGTAGCATCTGCCGCTTCTGAGGCCGCGGGTAGGTGGCCGGCACATATCGACCGGAGGGAGGTCGATCATGTCCAAGCGCACATGGCTCGTCGGAGCGTTGGCTGTGACAGCGATGGGGGCGAGCGCGCAGCCTGGGCTTGCGGCCAACGTCCACGTCGTGCATGGACGGGCGGTGTTTAACGACGCCGCCGGCGTCGCCGACAACGTGCGCGTGTCGCACCGCGGCGCACGGCTGCGGTTCGGTGACCTGTCGGCGAGCGTGACGGCGGGTGCGGGCTGCGCGGCCGCGGGCGCCCATGCGGTGACGTGCAACGCCGCGCAGGTCCGATCGGTCGTCGTCAAGCTCGGCCACGGAGCCGATCGGGTGATCGTGCAGGCGCATCTGCGCGCAGGCCCGGTCGAGCTCCTCGGCGGGCGCGGACCGGACATCGTGCGGTCAGAAGGACCTGGCATCCTGGCGCTGGGCGGTCCCGGCGCGGATCGGATCCACGGCGGGCCGCGCAGCGATCGCCTGCAGGGCGGGCCGGGCGACGACGAGCTGCGTGGGGACGACGGGCCGGACCTCATCCTCGGCCTGGCGGGCGACGATCTCGCCGTGGGCGGCGCGGGCGGTGACACGATCCGCGGCGGCGGCGACGACGACTTCCTCTACGGGCGCACCGGCGACGATGTGCTGCGCGGGGCGGCGGGCGAGGATCAGGTCATCGACCTCCACGGCACCGACCGGCTCTACGGAGGCGCCGACGCGGACTACATGAACACAAAGGACGGCGTGCCGGGCGACTACCAGAACGCAGGCGCCGGCCCGGACTACGGGTGCGCGGCCTCGCCGTTCCCGGGCGACGTGCTGGTCGGGTGCGACGAGAACGCGGGCCCGTGCTGCATCGTCGGCCGCGGCCCGCTCGGCGCCGGCGCGCTCGTGGTCGACCTCCGCCGCCAGATGGGGATCGTCATGTCCTAGTCTGGATGGCAGTGCGCCGCCGGCGGCGGCACGTCCAGCGCCGGATTCCGGTCGAAGAAGCCGACCGGCCGCAGCTCGAACCCGCATCGCACCACCGGCATGACCGGCCAGTCCTCGAGCCGCGGGACGTGGTGCGAGCCGAACGTGTACCAGAGGACGACGTCCTCGTCCTGGAGCGGGCGGTCGGCCTTCGTCCAGCGCTCGAGGCCGTCGCCGCCCGGGCTCTGGTTGGGGTACTCACCGGCCGGATAGCGCTCGTCCGGCGCAAACGGCGTCACCCACAGGTGATGGTCGAGGAACCGCGCCCGCCGCCGGAACTCCGAGTCGGGAAGCGCCATCGGCTCGATCCCCTCCCCGGGGATGAGCTCGTAGGCGGTCGGCTCGCCGAGGCGGTTTCGGCGCTCGGAGCTCTCGACGCGCCAGCGCCGCGCAAGCGGCGGATGCACCGACCTCCGCGCCGCCGACTCGCGGTCGAGCACCCGCCGGTCGGTCGAGAACGCGTGGCCGTCCGGATTGTGCGCGGAGCGCGGCTCGGGCAGCGCCTCGATCTCGACGACCGTGTTTCGCGTGCCGTCGACGTCCATGTCCAGCCGCGCGCAGAAGAAGTGCTGGTGGACGCTCGCCGCGACGCCGGGGGCGACCTCCGTCGCGTGCGGCCCGGGGTCGCCCTCCGGCACGCCCGCCGTGTGCAGGACGCCGGTCAGCTTGGCCTCGAATCCGATCCCGCCGTCCTGGCCGAGGTACCAGTAGAAGCCGTACTCGTAGTTCCCGACGGTGGCAATGCACGAGACGACGAGCCGGCGCGCGCGGGCGACGTCGGTGCGCCCCGACCGGTAGTCGAAGTGCTTCCACAGGATCCCGGTGTCCTCCTCGTGGATGCAGATCGCGTTGGGCAGGTGGACGGCACCGCCGCGCGAGTCGTTCACCCAGGCGTCGAGGTAGCGGATCTCGCCCAGGCAGTCGCAGCCCAGCTGGAGCGCGTTCACGAGCGGCCCGAGGCCGTACTCGCCGATGTCGAAGGCGTTCTTGAAGGCGACGGTCGGGTTGGGGTCACCGTAGGGGATCACCAGCTCGGCGATCGACGCCCGGTGGCAGACCGGCCGGCCGGCGTGGGCGATCCGGTGAAGGACGAGCCCCTCACGCGGCGTGAACCCGACGTCGAGCGTCCAGCCCTGCCACGCCAGCTGATGGCCGTCGAGGGTGAAGCTGGGCCCGTCGGGCTGCGTGATCTCGTAGGCGCGGACGTCGGTGCGCGGTGGCGAGAGGGCGCCGGGCCGGTAGTCGCCGCCCTCGCCGGAGGGGACCGGCAGCAGGCCGTGGTCGTCGATCCGGACGACCTCCATCGTGTTCAGGTCGACCACGCCGACCAGGCCGCCGATCGGGCGCGAGTAGCCGTTGTCGCCCTCCAGGTCGGCCCGGAGCCAGGCCAGCCCGCGCGCGAGACGGCGGTCGCCGTCCTCGAAGCAGCCGATCGACCACGGGTCGACCATCACCATGTCGGGATCCTCGATCCCGCGCTTTGCCAGCGCCTCGCGGAAGCGGGGGTCGGCCACGATGGCGTTCCCGGCGTCGTCGAACTCGTCGATGTGGATCGCCGGGTGGACGCCGGGGACGTCGCGCCAGTCGACGAGCCGGCCCTCGTCGAGCGAGACGACCGCCTCGTGGGTCATGCCGTCGCGATTGGTGAGGACGACCAGGAAGGCCTCGCGCGGAGGCCGCCCGCCGGCGAGCGCGTCCTTGGACGGCTCGCGCAGCTCGACCGACACGAACCGCACCCGCTCGCCCAGGTCACGCGCCTCGCGCACGGCGGCGACGGCCGCGACGATCTCGTCCCCGGTCAGCGGCTCGAGCGGATTCGTGGTGACGGACGGCGCGGCCACGGCGATACGAGGGTACTAGATTGGCCTCCGGTATGGACATCCGACGCTCAGCGCTGCTCGCGCTCGCGGCGATCGTCTGCGGCTGCTCGAGCGGCGGGACGACCGCCGAGAGCACGGCCACGACCACGATCCCGGCGGCCTCGTCCCCCACGGTCCCGGTGGACGGCTCGACGAGGACGTGGCCGCTCTTCGGCGTCACGCCCGACCGGCGAAACGACTTCCGCGGCCCGACCGGCATCACCGCCGGGAACGTGACGACGCTCGCAC
>JAICKX010000140.1 GCA_025927685.1 Thermoleophilia bacterium
GGGCCCGCGATTCAGGCACCGACGGCCTCGAGCAGCGTCCCGAGGATGTCGCCGGCGGGCGCGCCCTTCACGATGTAGGCCACCGCGCCGGCGCCGCGCATGGCTGCGATCCGGGCCTCGTCCTCGTAGGCGCTGAGCGCGACGATCCGGGTCGACGGCGAGGACGTGCGGATGCCCTCCGCGGCCGCCAGGCCGCCGCCCTCGGGCATGCGCATGTCGAGCAGCGCGACGTGCGGGTGCAGGTCGGCCGCGAGCCGGGCCGCGTCGGAGGCGTTGACCGCGGTCGCCACGATCTCGAAGTCGGGCGAGGCGTCGATGACCTCGCCGAGCGCCTCGAGCAGGAGCGGCTCGTCGTCAGCGATCAGCACGCGGATAGGCCGCATCGCCCGCCCCCCTCGCCTCGGGCGCGGCGTCATCGGCCGGCCTCGGGTCCCGGGCGGCGTCCGGCGCCCACGCGACCACGACCGTCCCGGATGTGCCGCCGGTGCTCTCGACGCGGCACCAGCCGCCCGCCATCGCTGCCCGCTCGGCCATCATCGACACCCCGAAGTGGTCGGTCGGATCCGGCGGGGCGGCCGCGATGCCCACGCCGTTGTCGGCCACCCGCAGGAGGTAGCCCGTGCCGTCCTCCTCGAGCTCGACGCGGACGTGCGTTGCCCGCGCGTGCTTTCGGGCGTTCGCGAGCGCCTCCGCGGCGATCCGGTAGAGAGTGGTTCGCGTCAGCGCGCTCGGCTCTGTGCTGAGGCCGTTGGCCAGCGTGTACTCGGCACCCGTCTGCCGGGCCCACTGGTCGAGGTGCTCCTGGATCGTTGCCGCCAGCCCCGCCGTGTCCAGCATCGCCGGCCGCAGCTCGAAGATCATGTGGCGGAGGCGGTCGATGCTGGTGCGAAGCGCCTCGTCGAGCTTCGCCAGCGTCTCCGCGTGCTCGTCGTCGCCCAGCGCCTGGCGGATCAGCTCCACGCGCAGGTATGCCGCCGTGATGACCTGGATCGAGTCGTCGTGGATGTCGCCCGCGATCCGGCGGCGCTCGTCCTCCTGCGCCGAGACCAGCTTCTCGAGCAGGAGCCGGCGGGCGCGGTCCGCCCGCTTCAGCTCCTCCAGGCTCTCGTCGAGGTCGCGCGTCCTGGCCTGCACCTGCTCGTCGAGCGTGGCCGCGAGCGACCGCAGCGACTCGATCGACTGCTGGTAGCCGCGCAGGCACATCTCGACGGGCGCGACGATCTCGGCGTAGAACGCCCAGGTGGCGCGGTGGATGCGGGCGGCCTCGGCGCCGTCCTCGGCCTCCTCGAGCAGCGCGGCCACGGCGTCGCGGTGCACGGAGCCCAGCTCGAGCACGCCGCGGCCGGAGTCGAGCGCCTCGCGCCCGTGCTCGTACGCCCACAGGAGCGCGCTCTCCTCCGCCCCGCGGAGGTAGGACCTGAGCGCGGCGAGATAGGCGGGTGTCGGCGTGGCATCCGTCATCTGCCCGGGGAAGGACCGCACGGTTGATGCTAGACCCGGCCTTTGGTGGCACGCATACCGCAAATCGGGGATTCGGCCTGCTCATGGCGGCGCTAGCGTGCTGGCGGGCCGACGAAAGGAGTGGACGATGGCGGCCACGCGGCAACGCGTGCACGCGGACGATCTTGCGGACTCGATCGGGCTGGGATCCGAGGAGCTCGCGATGCGCAAGCGCTTCCTCGAGTTCGACGACGACGACGTGCAGCGGCTCGAGGGGATGTACGGCCTCACGCACGAGCACGTCGATGCCGTCATCGAGGCGTTCTACGAGCACCTCCTGAGCTTCCCGGAGACGACCTCGTTCTTCCGCGACCCGCGCCTGCTCGAGCACGTGAAGGGCCGCCAGAAGAACTACTTCATCCGCCTCACGCAGGGCGACTACGACCACGACTACGTCACCGACCGGCTGCGGCTCGGGAGCATCCACGAGCGGATCGGCCTGCCGGTGCGGTCGTTCCTCGGGATGTATGCCTTCTACCTGCGGCAGATCGCCGCGCTGCTCGTCCAGGAGCATCCGGGCGATCCCGAGCACGCGTTCCAGAAGTTCCACTCCCTGACCAAGCTGCTCTTCTTCGACATCGGCCTGGGCGTGGACATGTACATCCACCAGCGTGAGCGCACGATCGCCGTCCAGCAGGACGCGATCCGCGAGCTCTCGACGCCGGTGCTCACGATCCGCGACCGGCTGCTCGTGCTGCCGATCATCGGGATCCTCGACACCTCCCGCGCCCAGCAGCTCACGGAGGAGCTGCTCCGGAGCATCCGCGAGAGCCGCGCCCAGGTCGTGATCCTGGACGTGACCGGCGTGCCGGCCGTCGACTCGGCCGTCGCGAACCATCTCCTCCAGACCGTCGAGGCGTCGCGCCTCATGGGCGCGCAGGTCATCGTCACGGGCCTCTCGGCGAGCGTGGCGCAGGCACTCGTGACGCTCGGAGTCGACCTGACGAAGCTGAACGCCGTCGGCGATCTCCAGGGAGGGATCGAGGTCGCCAACGGGATCATGAGATACCAAGTCGTGGCCATCGACGACACGATCCCGGAGGTGGTGGATGCCGGTCCCGATCCTGAAGCAGGGTGATTGCCTGATCGCGTCGATCCAGTCGGCGCTGACCGACGCCGACCTCCTGGAGTTGCGCGACGAGCTCTCCGAGCGGGTGGGCCGGTATCGCTCGAAGGGCGTGATCATCGACGTCACCGTGCTCGACGTGCTCGACTCGTTCGCGTCCCGGACGCTTCGCACGATGGCCGAGATGATCCGGCTGCGCGGCGCGGAGACGGTGATCGTCGGCATCCAGCCCGAGGTCGCGTTCTCGATGGTGCAGCTCGGGCTGAGCCTCGACGGCGTGACGACGGTCCTCGACCTCGAGGAGGGCCTTGCCCACCTCGACCGATCCCGGAGGGCACGTGTCGCGCACGCCGGTGGATGACGTCTGCGTCGCCATCCGCTCCGACGCGGACGTGGTCGCAGCCCGAAGCCTTGGCCGCTCGCTCGCCGAGCAGCACGGGTTCGGCACCACGGACGTGACGATGATCGCGACTGCGATCTCGGAGCTGGCGCGGAACATCCTGAAGTACGCGCACGAGGGCGAGATCGTGGTCGAGACGGTGGAGCGAGGCAGCATGTCCGGCGTCTCGGTTGTCGCGCGCGACGACGGGCCGGGCATCCCCGACGTGGGGCTCGCACTGCAGGACGGCTTCTCGACGGCCAACAGCCTCGGGCTCGGCCTGCCCGGGACGCGCCGGCTGATGGACGAGTTCGAGATCGTGTCCGCGCCCGGCTCGGGCACGGTCATCACGGCGATCAAGTGGCGTCGCTAGGCGCGACGGCGGCGGCGGAATGGGCGGTGGCCGCCCGGCCGATCCCGGGCGAGCACGTCTCGGGCGACCGGCACGTGGCGGTCTCGGGCGATCGGCTGGTGGTGGCCGTGATCGACGGGCTCGGCCACGGGCCCGACGCGGCCCACGCGTCCGCGCGAGCCGCCGGTGTGCTCGAGGCGCATCCCGGCGAGCGGCCGGACGCCCTCCTGCGCCGCTGCCACGAGGAGCTCCGCAGCACCCGCGGGGCCGCGATCACCATCGCCTCGATCGACGAGGCGGGTGGCGAGATGACGTGGGTCGGGGTCGGGAACGTCCAGGCAGCGGTGCTCCGGTCCCACCCGGCCCCGGCCGGCGTGCGCGAGTGGGTGCCGCTGCGGGGCGGCGTCGTCGGCTACCTGCTGCCGTCGCTCCGGCCCGGCACGGTGCGCCTCAACCAGGACGACGTCATCGTCTTCGCCACCGACGGCGTGCGGCCCGTGTTCGGCGACTGGCCCGGCCCCGCCGAGCCGCCCGGGGCCCTGGCGGCCCGGATCCTCGAAGCGCAGGGGCGCGATACCGACGACGCGCTCGTCTTCGTGGCCCGCTACCGGGGCGGTGGGTTGCCCACGAAGGCCGAGTAGACCTCCTCGGCGCGGCGTCGCAGGGAGCCGAGGCGCGGGTCGCGGTAGCGCTCGGCCAGGGCGGCTCGAAGCTCGTGCCGCTCCGCGGACGGGCGGCTCACGCGGTGCTCGAACGGCACGAGCGCGCGCCGGCCGGCGCCGGTCGCCGACCGCCGGGCAGCGTCCAGCTCCTCGGCGGTCTCGAGGCCCGACATGTACCGGCCGATGTGCTCCTCGTACGCCGGCCGCTTCGCCCGCTCCTCGATGAGCGCGAACACGCGCTCGACGTTCTCGGGCGTGTGCACGAACGGGGCGAACGCCGTCTCGAACCGGGCGTTCAGCTCCTGCATCAGGGAGCCCAGGTCGCCCGTCACCCGGGAGAACTCGCCGATCACCATGCGGTCGCGGTACGGGAGCAGGCGACCGTAGAAGCGCGTCCAGGCGGCCAGGGCGACCGGTGCCGTGAGATACGGCTCGCGGATGAGCGACGAGGCGACCGCGGCCTCGGGGTCGCGGATCGTGACGAGGCAGGGCAGGCCGCGCTCGGCGCCTGCGATCAGGTGGGCGGGCGCATGGAGCAGGTGCGCCAGCCGCACCGGCTGCGGCTGCGCCTGCTGGAACGCGACCGCCGCGAAGACGCACGCGCTGCGCGTGAACCCGTCCACGACCGCCTCCGTCTCGTCCCCGACCACCATGTGGCCGTACTTGCGCCGGGCGAGTGGCAGGTACGCGGGGTAGCCGGCGATCCGGCTTCGGAGCGACCATCGCAGCCGGCGAGCCGGCGTCGAGAACCGGCCGTTGGGGCCCGCGACCACGGTGCGAGGGTACGATGGCGCGTCGCGGGCGTCAAGCAGTGGCCCCGTGTGAGGTGACCTTGAAGTTTTCGTAAGCCTCGCCCCAGGGCCGCCGCCGGTCGGTATGGTGCCGCGAGCCTCCGACCTGGAAGGAAGACCCATTTCTCGATTCCGCTACCGCCGTCGCAGCGCCGTCGCCCTGGTCGCCGCGATCGCCGTCCTCGCCGGATACTCCGCGCCCCCGGCGTCCGCCTCGCTCGGCGCCCATGTGGCCCAGCGCGCGCTGCACGGCTGGCAGGTCCCGGCCCCGGACTGGACTCCGAGCAACAAGGAGGCGGGCCGGGTCGACGACCTCCTTCGCGCTGGACGGCGGCTCTACGTCGCCGGGAACTTCACGCAGTTCGCAAACCACGCCGGCCGGATCGTCCGGCGCACCTACGTCGCGTCGGTGCGTGCCGGCACCGGCAGGATCGGGGCGTTCGCCCCGCGGATCGACGGCCGCGTGTTCGCGCTTGCCAAGGCGCACGGCCTGCTCTTCGTGGGCGGGGCGTTCTCGTCGGTCAACGGCCACTCCCGGCACAACCTGGCGGCGTTCAACATGCGGACGGGGCGGCTCAGCCACCGGCTGCGCGACCTGCACATCCGCGGCGCGGTCGAGGCGCTGGCGGCGACCCGGCGGGCCGTGTACGTCGGCGGATCGTTCTCGTCGGTCGGCGGCCTGCGCCGGGCCAAGCTGGCCAAGCTCACCGCTCGCGGCGGCCGCTACCGCGTCGCGCGCGGCTGGAGGCCGCGGGCGAACGGTATGGTGCGCGCCATCGTGGTCGTCTCGTCGCGGCGGGTCGTCGCAGGCGGCGATTTCACCGCGGTGAGCGGCCGCCGCCAGGAGCACATCGTGGCGCTCGGCGGCGGGCGGCGGGCGCGTGTGAAGCGGTGGAAGAACCATCCGCGTGCGTCCATCCTCGACCTGGCCAAGGCCGGCAAGGCGATCTACGCGGCGGAGGCGGGCGCGGGCGGCACGGCGCTCAAGTACGGCGCCCGGCGGGGCAAGCAGAAGTGGTTCTACAAGACCGACGGAAACGTCCAGGCGGTCACGGTCGTCGGGCGCTCGCCGGTCTTCGGCATGCACGGCGACAATGTCGCCCCGCGCAGGAATCGCTCCATGTCCGAGTTCGGGCACAGCCGCCGGATCGAGCGCCACAAGCTCTTCATGCTCACGAAGAAGGGCAAGCTGCGGCGCTGGAACCCCGACCTGACCTCGACGGCGGGCGTGCTCGGCGTGTGGGCCCTGTGCGCGGGCGGCGGCAACGTGTACGCCGGGGGCGACTTCACCATGGTCCACGGCCGAAGGCAAGAGCGGCTGGCGATCTTCCGCCACGTCTGACGCGGAGCGAGCCGGGGACAGTCCCTGAACGCACGCCGACTGTCGGCTGTCACCGATTCGTCGCAGTCGCGCCCGGCGGCGTGATGGGTCGCTCCAATCCGTCGAGCACGTACGAGCGATACGCGGTTCGCCCAAGGGCCGCGAGCCATCCGAGGTCGAGAAACGACGGCGCCCGGTCGATCCCGGCGGTGGCCCGGTAGCTCGACCACGCCCACTGGTGCGGCAGCGCGCAGATGCCTGCCCTGACGGGGTTCAGGACGACGTAGCGCATGAGGCTGAACACGTGCTCGTCCGTCTCGACGAGCCCGGACCAGTAGCGCTCCTCGAAGAGATGGCCCTTGAAGCCGTGCCGTCGGTTGAACGCCTGGGCGTAGAGCCCATTCAGGCGGTGCATGCCGGCACCGATGTTGGCTTCCGGCGTGCGCAGAGCCAGGTGATAGTGGTTCGTCATCAGGCAGTAGGCCTGGCATTCCCAGTCGAAGCGCTTGACGACGTCGCCGAGGATCGCCATGAACAGGTGGCGGTCGTCGTCGGTGAGGAAGATCGGCAGCTGTCGAATTCCGCGCGACCCGGAGTGGTAGAGCGCGCTGGCGGTCTGGATGCGATTCCGGCGCGGCACCGTTCGACCCTAGAGGCGGGGGCTGTCGCGGCGCCAGCCGCGATCGCGCAAACCCTGCGCCGATCCCGTCACGGGGCCCGTTCAGGGACTGTCCCCGGTCCGGCCCCAGTCCGGCGCTACCGTAGCGCCATGCCACGGTCGCGCCTTCGCTTCTCGGCTCGCGGGGTGCTCTTCGTCGTGCTCGCCCTCGGCCTGCTCGGGATCGCGGTCGCGGCGGCGACGGCGCGCGAGTGGGCGGTCGCCGTCGCGGCGGCGGTCCTGGCGGCGTGGATGGCTGACCTGGCGCTCCGCGACCTGGGAGTGCGGAGGAGCCGGGCATAGGACTCGGCGCGCGCGCACCGAAGACGCACCTCCAGGCGATAGAGTCTTGTTGCACGCGATGCAAACCACGCCGCCCGCACTCCGCCCTCCGCTGGACGCCTACCTGGCGTGGATGCGCGGCCGCGGCGTGTCGCCGGCCACGCTCCGCGCGTACGCCGCCGACCTGCGCCAGCTCGACCGCTGGCTCCAGGCGGCCGGGATCCAGCCCGAGCAGGCGGACGACCTCACGCTGCGGCGGTTCGCCGCCCACCTCGGCACGCTGCGCTACGCGCCGGCGACGGCCGCCCGCAAGCTCTCGGCGGCGCGGGGGGCGTACGGCTTCATGCTGGACCGCGGTCTCGTGGCCCGTAATCCGGCCGCGCTCGTGCCCGGGCCGCGTCGCGGCCGCACGCTGCCCGCGACGCTCTCGGAGCCCGAGATGGAGGAGCTGCTCGACCGGCCGGCGCCCGCGGATCCGCGCCGGCTCCGCGACCGCGCGCTGCTCGA
>JAICKX010000147.1 GCA_025927685.1 Thermoleophilia bacterium
GGACGGCGGCGCTGAACGCCGCCATCCGGGCGGTGTCGACCCCCGGCAGCCCGACCTATCGCCACTTCCTGACCCCGGCCCAGTACCGAGCCCGGTTCGCACCGACAGCGCGGTCCGTCGCCTCGGTCGAGTCGTGGCTGCGCAACGCCGGCATGCGCGTCACCGGCGTCGCCTCCGGAAACCGCTATGTCATGGCGGCCGGCACCGCGGCCTCCGCCGAGCGGGCGTTCACCGTCAGGCTCGCCATGTTCCAGCGCGGCTCGCGCGTCGTGCGCGCGCCGGTCGGCGACGCCCGCGTCCCCAGGGGGCTGCGGGCCGCCGTCCTCGGCGTCACCGGCCTCGACACGGCTCGGCATATCCGCCGGCACGCCGACCTCGGCCCCCCGCCGGCGTTCGTGAACGCGCGGCCGTGCTCGCTCTTCTACGGCCAGGTGCTGGCCAAGAAGCAGGCCGACTTCTCGACGCCGCTTCCGAAGTTCAAGGGCTCGTACCGGCCCTATGCGCACTGCGGCTACACACCGCTCGAGTTCCGGACCGCCTATGGGACGAGCGACTCCGGCCTGACCGGCAAGGGCGCGACCGTGGCGATCACCGACGCCTTCGCGGCGCCGACGATCCGCTTCGACGCCAACCACTACGCCACGACGCACGGCGATCCGGCGTTCACGCAGGCGAGCTTCACGGAGTCGATGCCGGCGAAGGCCTTCCGGAACATCGGCCTCTGCGGCGGCAACGGCTGGTTCGGCGAGGAGACGCTCGACGTCGAGGCCGTGCACGCGATGGCGCCGGACGCGCACGTCATCTACTACGCCTCCCGGTCCTGCACCGACACCGACTTCCTGGAGTCCCTGCAACGGATCGTCGACCAGAACAGGGCCTCGATCGTGACGAACTCGTGGGGCGATCTCGACCAGAACACGACGGGCGGCACCATCGCCGCCTACGAGCAGATCTTCAAGCAGGGCGCGCTCCAGGGCATCGGGTTCATGTTCTCGTCGGGCGACGACGGGGACGAGTTCCTGTCCAGCGGCCGTGTCCAGACCGACTACCCGGCCAGCGATCCGTGGGTGACCGCGATCGGCGGCACGAGCACCGCGATCGGCGCCGACGGGAGCCTCCTGTGGCAGACCGGCTGGGGCACGAACGAGTACACCCTGTCGGCCAACGGCCAGGGCTGGGTGCCGGCCTTCGCTCCGCCGTTCCTGTACGGCTCCGGCGGCGGGTTCTCGACGCTGTTCAACCGGCCCGCCTACCAGGACGGGGTCGTGAACGAGGCACCGGCCGGGCGTGCCGTCCCGGACGTGTCGCTCGACGGCGACCCGACCACCGGCATGCTGGTCGGGGAGACGCAGGCGTTCCCGAACGGCGTGCGCTACGGCGAGTACCGGATCGGCGGCACGAGCCTCTCGTCGCCGCTCTTCGCCGGGGTGCAGGCGCTCGCCGCTCAGGCGGCGGGCGGGCGGCTCGGGTTCGCCAACCCGACCATCTATGCCCTCGCCCGGGAGCATCCCGGGGCCTACCGCGACGTCCGCCACCACGCCGGGGCGAACGTCCGCGCCGACTACGTGAACGGCGTGAACCCGAAGGACGGGATCGGCTACACGCTGCGCACCTTCGACCAGAACTCGAGCCTCGTCACGAAGCCGGGCTGGGATGACGTCACCGGGATCGGCACGCCGAGCCCGATCTATCCCGAGGTGTTCGCGAACTCGCAGTGAATCGAACCGGGTTGGGGGCGCCGTCGCGAACGGCGCCCCACCCGACCCTCGGCGCATGACCCCCGTGATATAGGTGAGCGATGCCTCCCACCGGCGACACGCGGGACGCCGCCCGCGCGCCGGCTCACGAGGCGGAGTTCCGGCGGCTCGTCCTCGCGACGGCCATCAGCGTGCTCGGCACGTACGCCGCCGCAATCGCCCTGGCCGTCCGCACGTTCGAGGACACGGGCCAGCCGGCCTGGGTGTCGGCCGTCTTCGCGGCCGAGTTCCTGCCGCCGGTCGTGATCGGCGTCCTCCTCGCGGACCGGCTGAACCGGCTTCAGCCGCGACGCGCGCTGGTCGTCTCCGATCTCGTGAATGCGGCGGTGTTCGCGGTGCTGGCGGGCGTCCACGCGCCGGCGGCCGTGGTCGGCCTCGCGACCGTCGCGGGGGCCGCAACGGGCATCTTCCGGCCCATCTCGTTCGCCGTCGTGCCGGCCGTCGTGGGCGACGATCGGATCGACGCGGCCAACGGCACCCTGGCCGCCGTCGACACGGCGATGACGGCGATCGGCCAGGCCGGCGCGGGCGCGGTGGTCGCGCTGGCCGGGGCCGGGGTCCTCCTGGGCGCGAACGCCGTCTCGTTCGTGCTCTCGGCGGCGCTGCTCGCCTCGTGCGGTTCGCTGGCGACGGCCGTCGCGGAGGCCGGGACGCTCAGCCCGCTCCGGCGCCTGCGCCGGAGCGCGCGAACGATCCGGCGCAACCTGTTCCTGTGGCAGGTCGCGGTGGCCTGGCTCCCGGTGCTCGCCGCCATGGGGATCGTCAACTCGATCGAGGTGCCGCTCCTGCTCGGGCCGCTCGCCGCCGGCGCGGCCCTGACCGGCCTCACGATCGCCGCCGCGTCCGCCGGCCAGACGCTCGGGAGCCTGCTCGCATCGCGCGCGAGCGACTGGCTGGCGCGCCACTACGCCGCAGTGCTCCTCGTCGTCGGCCTCTCGGTGCTGGCGTCCGGCGCGAGCCCCGCCGTCGCCCTCGTGATCCTGCTCTTCATCGTCGGCGGGATCGCAAACGGCCTCGCGGTCGTGCACAACCGCTCGACCGTGCAGCGCGCCACCGATCCCGAGGAGCGCGCCGGCATCCTGGCGTTGCTCATGTCGGCGGGCGGCGTGATGACGGCCGTCGGGGCCGCCGCCGGAGGGGCCATCGCGAGCGCCGCGTCGTCGCGCGCGGCCTTCGCCGTCGCGGGCGCGATCGTCCTCGTCTCGGCGCTCGCGGCCCGGCTCACGGCTGCGCAGGAGGGCGCGGCGGGCGTGGCTACACTCTCGCCCCGTGCCGGACGCATTCGCCGCTAGCGGGCTCGAGAAGCGGTACGGGCGCGTCGAGGCCCTCGCCGGGGTGAGCCTCCAGGTGGGCGAGGGCGAGCTGGTGGGCCTGCTCGGCCCGAACGGCGCCGGGAAGTCGACCCTCGTCAAGATCGGCTGCGGGCTCGTACGGCCGAGCGGCGGGCGAGCGGAGGTCTTCGGCCGGCCGGCCGGCTCCCGCGAGGCCCGGCGCGCGCTCGGCTACCTGGCCGAGCTGTTCCGCTTCCCCGGCTGGCTGCGCGCGGACGAGCTCCTGCGGCTGCACCAGGGCCTCGCCGGCTCGACCGGCGGGGCGGCCGAGCGCGACGAGCTCCTCGAGCTGGTCGGGCTGGCCGACGTCGGCCGGCGGAAGGTCGACCAGATGTCGAAGGGGATGCAGCAGCGGCTCGGCATCGCCCAGGCGATGATCGGCACGCCCCGCCTCCTCGTGCTGGACGAGCCGACGAGCGCCCTCGACCCCGCCGGCCGCCGCACCGTTCGGACGCTGCTCGAGGAGCTGCGCGGCCGCGGCATCTCGGTCCTCCTGAACTCGCACCTCCTGAGCGAGGTCGAGCTGGTGTGCGACCGGGTCGTCATCATCACCCGCGGGAGGGTCGTCGCCCACGGCCGCCCCGACGAGCTGACCCAGGCCCGCGGCGTCTCCGTCGAGACCGACGAGGGCGAGCGGCGGTTCGACCTCGGCCGCGACGAGGTGCCGGAGCTGGTCGCGCGCCTGGTTGCCGAGGGGCGGCGGATCTACGGCGTGCAGGTGATCCGCTCGACGCTCGAGGAGGCCTACCTCGAGGCCGTCGAGGGCGAGTCGCGATGACCGGCATCGGCGTGATCGCCGCCGCGACGCTGCGTGAGTGCACGCGCCGGCGGGTGTTCGGCGTCATCGTCGTCCTGACCGGGCTGTTCCTCGCGCTCTACACGCTGGGAACGCTCACGGCGTTTCATCACCTGGGCAAGCCGGCGCCGGGCGACGACGTCGACGTCACCGTCCTCGCGGGCGCCACGCTGCTCGGCCTGGCGATGTTCGCGACGCTCTTCCTGAGCACCGTCGTCGCGGTGTTCCTCACGTTCAACGTCCTGCGCGGGGACGCCGAGCAGGGACTGCTCCAGCCGATGGTCGTGCGACCGCCCGGGCGGGTCGTCTTCCTCGCCGGCCGCTTCGGCGCAGCGGCGGTCGTCTCGGCCGGCTACGCCGCGACGGTGTACGCGGCGGCGGTCGTGATCACCGGCCTCGCCGGCGGCTGGTGGCCCGACGAGGCGGTGCTGCCGGGCGTGGAGCTGGCGGCCGGGGCCGCCGTCGTGACCGCCATCTCGCTGGCGGGCTCGGTCCACCTCTCGACGATCGCCAACGGCATCGCCGTCCTCATGCTCTTCGGCGCCGGGCTCGTGGGCGGGCTGCTGGGCCAGATCGGCGATGCGATCCACTCCGACACGCTGAGCTCGATCGGCACGATCACGAGCTGGGCGCTCCCGTTCGACGCCCTCTACCAGGCCGGCCTGCACGCGCTCACGAGCGACACCAGCGGGATCACGGGCGTCATCGTGCACCTCGGCCCGCTGGGCGGTGCCCAGCCCGCCGGGCCGCTACTGGCGCCCTGGGTGCTCGGCTACGTCCTCGTGGTCGTCGCCCTCGCGGGCGCGGCGTTTGTCCGCCGCGACCTGTAGGCCCCACAGGGCGAGCAGCGAGCCGGCGACGCACAGCCCGGCCGAGAGGCCCATGCCGGCCCGGAACGCGGTCACCGTCGCGTCCTGGTCGGCCGGCGACAGGCCGTGCGTTGCGAACGGCCCCAGGCGCGAGTGCTCCGCGTCGGCCGCGAAGACGAGCGTGATGAGGACGCCGAGGATCGGGATCGCGATGAGGCCACCCAGGCGCGACACCGTCGTGTTCACGCCGGCGGCGAGGCCGGCGAAGCGGTCGGGTGCGGCCTTCAGGGCGGTCGAGGTGATCGGGGCGACGAGGACCGCCAGACCGACGGCGAGCACGAGGACGCCGGGCAGCGGCGCCAGCGGGTTGGTGCTCCGAACGAGCGTGAGCAGGCCGTAGCCGGCGGCCATGACGAGCGGCGCCACCGTCAGATACCAGCGCGGGCCGTCGCGGTCGGCGAGCCGGCCGAAGCGGGCCGCGAGGAAGAACATCACGATGCTGATGGGCACGAACACCAGCGACGCGCGGGCGGGGGTGTAGCCGACCGCCTGCGACTGGAGGTACAGCGCCAGGTAGAACGACGACGCGCCGAGCGCCGCATAGACGAGCAGCGTGTAGACGTTGGCGACGACGAAGACGCGGGCGCGCAGGAGCTGCGGCGGAAGGAGCGGATCGGCCGCGCGCCGCTCGCTCCAGACGAGCGCGGCCAGCCCGGCCAGCGAGATCGCAAACCACCACCACACGGCGCCGAAGCCGGCCCGGGCGCCGTCGATCAGCCCGTACGTGAGCGCGCCGAACGTGACCGCGAGCGCGACCGCGCCCGGGAGCTGGAGCGGCCGCGGCTCGGCGGGCCGGTCCTCGTCCGAGCGGCCCGCGAACGCCATCCCGAGCGCGACGGCCGCGAACGGCAGGTTCAGGAAGAAGATCCACCGCCACGACGCCACCTGCACGAGCAGGCCGCCGATCGGCGGGCCGATCATCGTGCCGATGCCGCTCCACGCCGTCCACTGCCCGACCGCCCGGCCGGCGTCGTCGCCGTACGTCGCGCGCAGCAGAGCCAGGCTGTTCGTGGTGAGCAGCGCCCCGGCGATCCCCTGCACCACCCGGCCGGCGACGAGGAGCTCGACGTTCGGCGCGATCCCGGCGAGCGCCGACGCGGCCGCGAACCCGGCGACGCCAAGGACGAAGAGCGACCAGCGGCCGTAGCGGTCGCCGAGCGCGCCGGAGACGATGTAGAGCGACGCGACCGCCAGCGAGTAGGAGAGGGTCACCCACTGCTGAGCCGAGAGGCCGGCGTCGAGATCGCGCCCGATCGCGGGCAGGGCGATGTTGACGACGGTGCCGTCGACGAACGTGATGGAGGAGCCGATGATCGTCGCGACGAGGATCAGCTCACGTCGCGGCGGTTGCGCCTGGTCGCGGGAGCGTGCGACCATACGACGCATGGGTGTCACGTACGACCTGATCGACGCACCCTACCCGTACCTCTGCGCGGTCTATCGATGCAGGTGCGGAGCCGCCGTGACGCGCCACGGCGACGAGGCGGGCGTCCAGCCGCCGGGCTGGCATGTGCACGCCGCCGAGCCCGGCGAGAGCGACGAGGCGGTGTGCCCGGAGTGCGTCGCGCGCAGCGAGGCGGGCGAGCGGGGTCAGACCCCGCCACGGCCGGCGTGACGCCCCTGCGACTCGCGCGTTGCGGGGTCTGACCCCAGGGGGTTCTGCGCGCCGCCGGGCCGGCGCGAGCCGGTAGACTCCCGAGTCCCGCGCCCGTAGCTCAGGGGATAGAGCGCTGCCCTGCGGAGGCAGAGGCCGCACGTTCGAATCGTGCCGGGCGCATGGGCTCAGCCAAGCCATTTCTGGGGCCGAACTGCACAGAGAGGTTATGGGGCTGGTCGCCGGATAGCAGCCGGATTCGCTTCGAACGAGCCTTGAGCCAGCGTCTCCGCCGTCGCCCGCACCAGCCCGGCAGGCGCCGTCAACCCGCGCGCGGGCCACGCAAGCGCTATCGGCAGCCGCGCGGGGGTGCCTCGGAGCGCGACGAACGCGACTCCGCGGCGGTCGAGCGACTCGATCACCGAGCGCGACACGAACGCCCATCCCAGCCCGGCCGCCACGAGGCCCAGCTGTGCCTGGAGCGATGTCACCTGAGGCCCGACACGCGCCGCGAAGCCGGCATCGGCGCACGCACCGAGGTACAGCGCGCTCGTGTCCGCTTCGGGCTCCGGCCGGACCAGGACGAGCGGCTCGTCGCGCAGCTCCGACAACCTGAGCACTGCCCGCTGCGCCAGACGGTGGTCTGCCGGCAGCGCGATCGAGAGCGGCTCAGCTCGTAGCTGGAGAA
>JAICKX010000195.1 GCA_025927685.1 Thermoleophilia bacterium
CCGCCCGAGCTGTCCCGGCCTCGATCGCCTAGATCGAGGCCGTCCGGCGCCGATCGCCCGTCACGACGCGGTAGATCGCGAGCAGGATGATCGCCCCGAAGATCGCCGTCACCCAGGTCGACACGTCGAAGAAGTCGTCGAGTGGGTGGGCGTCGAAGAGCGCGGCGGCCAGGAAGCCGCCGATCAGCGCCCCGACCACGCCGATGATGGTCGTGACGATGATGCCGCCCGGGTCGTCGCCCGGCATGATCGCCTTGGCGATCACGCCGGCCACGAGCCCCAGGATCAGAAACGCGATGATTCCCATGAATCGCTCCCCTTGGTCGATGAGCGCACTTGCGTACCCGGATCGCCCGGGCGGCAATCCGGGTCGGTAGCCTTCGGCGTCCGATGGCCGAGGCGGGCGTGCTCTCGAGGCTGGAGCTCAACCGGGCGCTTCTGGCCCGCCAGCTCCTGCTGCGCCGCCGCCGGATCGCCCCGCTCGCCGCCGTGCAGCACCTCGTCGGGATCCAGTCCCAGTCGCCGCGGGCGGCGTACGTCGGCCTCTGGACCCGCGTCGCCCGGTTTCGCCCGGAGGCGCTCGAGCGGCTCCTCCTCGACCGGGACGTCGTCCGCGTGGCGCTCATGCGCTCCACCATCCACCTCGTCTCGGCGCCGGACTGCCTGCCGCTGCGCCGGCTGGCACGGCCTGCGATCGAGCGCCCGTCGCAGCACACGGCCGCGCGCCGGGCGGCCGGCGTCGACGACCGCGCGCTCGAGCGGGCCGGCCGGCCGCTCGTCGAATCCGAGCCACGTACGTTCCGCGAGCTGGGCGCGCTCCTCGCCGAGCGATGGCCGGCGTGCGACCCCACCTCGCTGGCGATGGGCGTCCGCGAGCTCGTCCCGCTCGTCCAGGTGCCGCCGCGGGGCCTCTGGCACCGGGGCGGGGCGCCGGCCCACCTGGCAGCCGAGACGTGGCTTCAGGGCGTGACGCCGGCGACGCTCTCGATGCCGGGCCTCGTGCGCCGGTACCTGGCGGCCTACGGCCCGGCGAGCGTCGCAGACGCCCAGACGTTCATCGGGGTGACCGGGCTGCGGACGGTCTTCGAGGAGCTCCGCCCCGGGCTGGCGACGTTCCGGGACGAGGCGGGCGGCGAGCTCTTCGACCTGCCGGATGCGCCGCGTCCCACCACCCGTACCCGGGCGCCGGCCCGGTTCCTGCCCGAGTTCGACAACATCCTGCTCGCTCACGCCCGCCGCGAGCGCATCCTGCCCGAGGGCACGATGTCGCTGCTCTCGCTGGGAAACGGGCTCAAGCCGGCGTTCCTCCTCGACGGGCTGGTGGCCGGCACGTGGAGGCTCGCGGCGAGCCGGCGGACGACCCGCCTCGAGGTGCGGCCGTTCGAGCCGCCGTCACGGGCGCACCGGCGCGAGCTGGAGGACGAGGGCCGGCGGCTGCTGGCATTCGCGGCATGGGGCGCCGAGCGAACCGAGGTCGCGCTGCTCGCATAGCCCACCCGGCCGCGCGACGGCGGTCTACCGGCGCGCCGGCACCCTGGCGGCCGCGGCGCGAACGGACGCGGTGTAGAGCGGGTACCTAAGCAGCGCGCGCCCGCGCGCGAGCGTCAAGAGCAGCGGCCGTAGCCTCCTGGCGAAGAGGTGCAGCGTCTCGGCGGGGAGGTACCAGCACCAGAAGAGGAGCCCGGCCGCGACCTGGTTCGCCGCGTCGGCCTCCCACTCGTGCGTGGTGTCGGCGTCGACCGGCGGAATCCGTCCTCGTGTGGTGTTCATGTGCGTTGTGATACCCGGCCACCTCCTGGGAGAAACTGTCAAGTCGCCGGCTTCACCACCGGGTCCGGAACGGATGCTGCTGACGGGGGGCACGTACCGCAACCACCGCAGCGCCCCTCCCGGCCGTTACACGACCTGCTCGTCAGGCTCCAGGAGGATCGGCCGGACGACGAGCTCCCCGTTGACGGCGTTGTCCTCCGACGGCGTGGGAGATGACACGACCTCGCAAGGCCAAGCCGATCGAGGGTCGGCGGCACGTTTGAGCAGGCGTGGGCCACCATGCCGTGAGGGCACGCGCTCAGTTGAGTGCAGCGAGGGCCGCGCCTCGGCGCCACCACCACGACGGTGTGCTCGTTGTGCTTGACGGCCGCGTCGTGCCCGAAGATGAGCCCGCGCAGGACGGTGCTATCGATGAACGTCACCTGTGACAGGTCGACAAGCACGGTTGAGCCGCGGGCCAACGCCCATTCGAGCTCTTCGCGGAGACTGGGCTTTGTGGACAGGTCGTGCTCGCCGCGAAGCGTCAGCACCCAAGCGCCATCCACGCGATCGACGATCACCTCTCCTTCATCCATGAGCTCACCTATCAGAGACGCCGAAAAGGATCAACAAACCGCGAACCAGATGTTCGCAAGCCGGGCATCCACCGTCAAGGGTTCCGGCCGCCTCCGCGACGCGCGTGTAGTGCCCATCTCCAGGCCTCGTAGCCGGCCGGCGCGGTCGTCCCACGCCGACACAGACGCATCCGTAGCTGCCTGCGTGGAAACGGATGACGCCCTTCTTCCAGCATGCGCCATTTGACACACGCGGCGTGATTTGCGAGCATCAGAGGCCAGCACGAAGCTCGGGCCTGAGCCGAGACCTAAGAACTCTCGCTCGACGAGGAGGTCAACGATGCGGGTTGCAAGACTGCTGTCGTTGGCGGGGGCGATGCTCGTGCTTTTGGCGGTGCCGAGCGTCGCGTCGGCCAGCTCCCACACCTTCTGGAGGGCAAGCGCTCCCAACCAACTCTGGGTCGACCCGGGCGCTGGGACCGCTGGGTTGAGCGTCCTGAGCGTGCCCAACATCGGCTGTACCGCCGTCGACGCAAACGGCTTCTGCACGGGCGGCATCTATCCGTCCCTGCGCGGCGCCCGTTGGATCTGGAAGACGCACGAAACGGTCGAAGAACAGAACACCAG
>JAICKX010000021.1 GCA_025927685.1 Thermoleophilia bacterium
GCGGACGATCGGTGAGCGGCGTCGCCGCCCCGGGCAGGATCCCCAACTCGCTCGCCGGGATGACGCGTCGATGTCAGCCCGCCCGTATCCTTGAGGCTTGGAAGGCGGATCGATGCGAATCTTTCTCGCCGGTGCGACGGGGGTCATCGGCATCCGTCTGCTTCCGCTCCTCGTCGGCGCCGGCCACATCGTCGCCGGGATGACACGCTCGCCCGAGAAGGTCGTCGCACTCGTTGAGAGCGGTGCCGAACCGGTCGTCTGCGACGTCTTCAACGCCAGCCACCTCACCGAAGCAGTCGCATCGTTCGCACCGGATGCCGTGATCCACCAGCTGACGGATCTTCCTGATCGGCGGGACGATCTCGGTGACCGCGCCGCCGACAACGACCGCATGCGGGCAGAGGGCACGCGCAACCTCATCGCCGCTGCGCAAGCGGCCCACGCCGGCCGCTTCATCGCCCAGAGCATCGCCTGGCGCCCGGCGGGGCGCGGCCATCTCGTCGACGCTCACGAGCGTCAGGTGCTGGAGATCGGCGGCGTTGTCGCCCGCTACGGGCAGCTCTATGGGCCGGGGACCTACTACGAACACGAGCTTCCGTCGCACCCGCGGATCCACGTGGACGCTGCGGTGCGATCGACGCCGGCGCTTCTCGATGCCCCCTCCGGGATCGTGACCATCAGCGACCCGGAGTGAATCGTCCTCCCATGCCGTTGACGGCGCCGGGGTTTTCGTCGTCCATCAGCTCCGTCGTGACGTCGCCAGCCCCTCCGCCCGCATCGCCCGCCGGTACGCCACCGCCACCGCGTCGAACCTGAGGTGCAGCTCGTCCGCCAGGTCGAACGGCACCTGCTCGGGGCGCTGCGACTCGACCACGCGCTTGTCCTGGTTGAAGATCGTGTCCTCGAAGTCCTGCAGCACCTGCGGCGGCTGGTCGCGGTCGTAGTTGCGCGCCATGACGACGTAGCCGGCGCAGTGCGACTCGTCGATCGGCTGGGAGGCGAAGAAGTACACCATGCCCTTCTCGCCGCCCCAGCCCAGGCGCAGCACGATCGTGTAGGGCAGGTGGAGCTCGTAGCGCGAGCGCCGCATCGGGAGCTCGGTCTGCTCGTTTCCGAAGACCGGGAAGTCGTCGGAGTTCGGGGCCTCGGGGCGGACGATCTGGTAGCGCAGAACGTGGCCGTCGGTGTCGACGGTGTGCTCGGGGACGACCGGGCGGCTCGGGTCGCCCAGCAGCCCGGGGTGCACCCACGGGAAGTGGCCGAAGTCGGTGAAGTTCTCGAGCTGGCGGGAGGCGTCCGAGCTCCACGTGTACGGGCCGGCGGTGACGACGGTCCAGCCGTCGTCGTGAAGCTCGGGCACATCGGCGAGCTCCCAGCGCGGCTCCTCGAGCGCCGCCCAGATGAGGCCGTGCGACTCGACGCAGGCGAACGCGCCGATCCGGGCCTTCTTGGGGATCCGGGTCGGGTCGGCGAGCTGGGGGATGAGCGTGCACGCGCCGCCCGAGTCGTAGTGCCAGCCGTGGTAGGGGCAGACGATCTGGTCGCCGTCGATCCAGCCCAGCGAGAGCGCCGTGCCCCGGTGGATGCAGAGGTCGCAGACGGCGCGGGCGACGCCACCTGAGTCGCGATAGAGCGCGAGCGGCTCGCAGAGGAGCGTGCGACCGATCGGCGTGTCCTCGAGCTCGTGGGCGAAGGCGACCGGGTGCCAGCAGGCGCGCAGGGCGGCCATGTCGGGAGCGGCGGTGGGCGCTTCCATCGGAGCCCAGCCTACCGCCCAGCGCTCAGGTAGAGTCAGCGATCGTGGCCGTGGAGGAGGGCGGGATGGATCTCGCGGAGGTCTACGAGCAGTTCGGGCCGGCGTTCAACGAGTTCGCCAAGGGAAACCCGGAACCGGTGAAGGCCCTCTACTCGCACCGGAACGACGCGACACTTGCCAACCCGTTCGGTCCGGCGGTCCGCGGGTGGGATGAGGTGTCGCGGATGCTGGACTACGCATCGTCCAGGTTCCGCGACGGCCAGTTCCTCGGTGCGGAGCGGATCGCCGAGCATACGACGGCCGAGCTCACGTGTGTGCTCGACCTGGAGCATTGGCGATCCAGGGTGAACGAGCGCGCGGACGTCGAGCCGTTCGATCTTCGGGTCACGACGATCCTGCGACGCGAGGGCGACGACTGGAAGGTCGTCCATCGCCACGCCGACCCGATCGCCACCCTCGATGCGAGCGGGCCGGTGCGAGGCAGTCCTGAGGACTGACGACCAGCGCTGAAAAATTGGGGTCTGACCCCGTTTTTTCAGACCGGGAGCTCGACCTGCCCCGAGATGCAGGTGACGGTGCCGCCGCCCACCCAGATCGTGCCGTCCTCGTCCTGGGTGATGTGCGCGCGGCCGCGGCGGCCGAGCGCCGTGCCCTGTGCGGCGACGTAGGGCGCCGTCGCCTGCCCTGAGCTCAGGAGCCACTGCGCCACTGAGGCGTTCAGGCTGCCCGTCACCGGATCCTCCACCGTCGCGCCGTCCTTGGGGAAGAAGGCGCGCAGCTCCCACTGCGCGTCGCCGCCGTCCCGGTGCCGGCCGACGGCGCCGATGTCCATGTCCTCGACGAACCCCGGCTCGAGCGCGAGCACCGCCGCGGCGTCCCGCAGCATGACCGCCACCCAGCCCGGCCCGTTGTCGGCCCACTGGGCGTCGACGATGTCGGCGCGCTCGATCGCGAGCAGCCGCGCCACGCGCCCGAGATCCGCCTCGTCCACCGCCCCCGCCCGAACCAACGGCGGCGCGGCGAACGCCAATCGGCCGTCCGCCCGCCGGATCCGAACCAGCCCCGCCGCGCACTCCTGCACGATCGCCTCCCCGCCGCCCCGCGGCCTTCCGCCCATCGCCAGCCAGGCGTGGCACGTCCCGAGGGTCGGGTGGCCGGCGAACGGCAGCTCGGCGACGGGCGTGAAGATGCGCACGCGGTAGTCGGCCTCGGCCTCCGTCGGTGCGAGCACGAACGTCGTCTCCGACAGGTTCGTCCAGTGCGCGATCCGCTGCATCTCGGCGTCCGACAGCCCGCTCGCGTCGAGCACGACCGCGACCGGGTTGCCGCGATACGGCTCGGTCGTGAAGACGTCGACCTGGGCGAAGGGGCGCTGCACGGCGGGGAGTCTACGCGTGGGCCTTCTCACAGCAAAACCGGCTATTTACGGGATCGTTACAGACGCCAAGTAGCATCTCTGACATGGGTCGGGGTCGGGCGATTCGACTTGGGACGGGTGCCGCTGCCGGAGGAATCCTTCTGGCGATCGTGATCGCCGAGGTGGCCGAGGCCGACAGCACCCGCAGCGTCGGCGAGACGCTCCGCGGCGCCGACGTTGCGCTCCTCGTGGCGGCGGCCGTGGCGGAGGCGTGGCGCTACCTCTTCTCGGGTGCGCTGCTTCGCCTGCTCACCGGCTTCCAGTACGCCGTCTCGATCCGGATCTCGACGGCGGCGCTCGCCATCGGCGCGCTCATCCCGGGCGCCAACCTGCCCGGCGGCGGCATCGCCTTCCGCGAGCTGCGCCGCCGCGGCATCCCGCGCCGGCGCGCGCTGGCGGTCTCGACGGCCCTCGTCCTGGTCGTGCCGGCGGCGTCGCTCGCGCTGCTCGCCGGCCCGGCGCTCCTCATCTCCGGCACGCACTCGAACCTGCCGCCCAACTGGCGCGTGATCCTCGACCTGCTGGGCATCGCCGCGCTCATGCTCGCCGCCGCCATCCTGCTCGTCGTCGCCGTCGGCCGCCGCGCGCACCACGCGCCCGCGTCGCTCGGCTTCGGCATCGGCGCCTGTCTCGGCGACGCGGCCTGCCTGTGGCTCGTCGCCGCCGCGCTCCACATCGACGTCGACACGGCCACCATCCCCGTCGCCTTCCTGGCGGCCGCGGCGATCATGGCGATCCCGGCGGTCCCGGGCGGCGTCGGCACCGTCGAGGCGGCCGTGCCGTTCATCCTCGCCACGGGCTCCACGTCCTACGCCGACGCGGCGCTCGCCGTCCTGGCCTGGCGCGTCCTCTCCTTCTGGCTCCCGACGATCGTCGGCGCCGGCTCACTGGCGACGCTCCGCCGGCGCTCGTTCCCGCTCCGCACGGCCTGACCTCCCAGCGGTTACCATCGTCACGTGAGCACCCGGGCGCTGGAGCGCGTGTCGCGGGCCGAGGTCGTCGGTGCCCTGTCGCTCGCGACCGACCTGGGGATGAACCTGCCGCTCGAGAGCGGCCTTCGCATCTGCCGGCTGGCGCTGGCCCTCGCCGAGCAGGCCGGGATCGACGAGTCGGAGCGCGACCGCATCTACTACGTCGCGCTCCTGCGCCACGTCGGCTGCACCGCCGAGGTGCACTCGTTCGCGGCGATCGTGGGCGACGAGCTCGAGTTCCACGACGGCGCCTCGCGGATCGACGCCACCTCGCCGCGGGCGATGGCGGCGTTCACGCTGCGCCACCTCGTCCGCACGAACGGGCTCCTCGGCGCCGCCGGGAAGCTCGCCCAGATGGCCCGTTCGCGCGACGCCTTCCAGGAGGGCATCGTCGCGGTCTGCGAGGTGGCGGAGCTCCTCGCCGACCAGCTGGGCCTCGACGCCGACGTCCAGCGCGACCTCTCGCTGACGGTCGAGCGCTGGGACGGCAGGAGCTTCAGGAAGCGCGCCAAGGAGGACGGGATCCCCGCCTCGGTGCGGGTCGTCCACATCGCAGAGTGCGCGACCGTCTACGCCGACGTCGGCGGCCCGGACGCCGCCCGCGCGGTCGTGCGCGAGCGGGCCGGGACGGCCTTCGACCCGCGCATCGCCGAGGTCTTCGCGACGCACGCCGAGACGCTGCTCGCGCCGGTCGACCATCTGTGGGCGCAGCTTGTCGCCGACCCGGCCTACGAGGCCGGCGCGCTCGGAGACGACGAGGCCGACGCCGCCCTGCGCGCGGTGGCGCAGTTCGTCGACCTGAAGTCGCCGTACACCGTCGGCCATTCCCGCGCCGTCTCGCGGCTCGCGGCTGCGGCTGCGGACCACGCCGGCCTGCCCGCCTCGGAGGCAGCCGCGGTGGGCCGCGGGGGCCTGCTCCACGACCTCGGCATGGTCGGCGTCCCCTCGCCGGTCTTCGAGAAGCGCGGTCCGCTCACCACCGACGAGCGCGAGCGCGTGCGCCTCCACACCTACCACGGCGAGCGGATCGTGGCCCAGTCGCCGTCGCTCTCAGCGCTCGGCGCCGTGGCCTTCCGCCACCACGAGCGCTGCGACGGCAGCGGATACCACCGCGGTGTCGACGCCCGCTCCCTGGCTCAGCCCGCCCGCCTGGCCGCCGCGGCCGACGCGTTCCAGTCGATGACCGAGGAGCGGCCCTACCGGCCCGCGCTCACGCCCGACGCCGCCGCCGAGGAGCTGCGCGCCGAGGCCCGCGCCGGCCGGCTCGACGGGGAGGCGGTGGAGTGCGTCCTCGCGGCGGCGACCGGCCGCCGCCGGCGCCGGGCCGAGCACCCCGGCGGCCTCACGACCCGCGAGGTCGAGGTGCTGCGCCTGCTCGCGCGCGGCCTCTCCACGAAGCAGATCGCCGCCGACCTCGTCATCACCCCCAAGACGGCCGACAGCCACATCCAGCACGTCTACGCGAAGATCGGCGTCTCGACCCGGGCCGCCGCCACGGTCTTCGCGATGCGCCACGACCTGGTCGAAGGATCAGGTGAACTCCCGATGTAACGGACGCGGCCCCCGGCCATGCTGTCCTCGTACCCCACGAAGGAGGACACATGACCGCCAGGGAGCTCTACTTCGAAGCGATGCGCCGCACCGACAGTGGCGACCAGGAGGGATTCCTCGCCCTGGTGGCCGACGACGGCCACTGGCGCGTTCCGGGCGCCGAGCTGCGCGGCAAGGAGCAGCTGCGCCAGTGGATCACGCCGTTCTGGCAGGGCTTCTCGAGCTTCCGCCACGACCTCGAGCGCACCGCCGCCGAGTCCGACGACGTGGTGTTCGGCGAGGGCACCTGGATCGGGACGAACGACGGCCCGCTCATCATGCCCGACGGCGAGCTTCCGCCCACCGGCCGCACCGTGAGCTTCCGGTTCGCGATCGCCGGGACGCGCTCCGCCGACGGCGAGCACATCGCCAGCGTCCACCTCTACTTCGACCAGCTCGAGTTCCTCGGCCAGCTGGGCGTGCTGCCGGAGAGCGCCGCGGCATAGCCGGTACCATCGCGGCGTGAACGCCGAGGCGCCCATCGGCATCCTGGCCGCCGACTGGGCGGGGCTCGCGGTCGCCGACGCCGTCCAGCGGTCGCTGCCGCACGAGGACGTGGTCTACCTGGCCGACCAGGCGTGGGCACCCTACGCCGGTCGGCCGGGCGCGGTCGTGCGCGACCGGGTGGGGCGGATGGCGGCCGACCTGGTCGAGCAGCACGCGTGCAAGGTGGTCGTGCTCGCCTCGCTTCAGGCCACGCTGGACGGACTCGAGGCGGCCCGGGCCCGGGCGGGCGGCGTGCCGGTGGTCGGCATGGAGCCCGGGCCGGCGCTGGCGCGGGCGGCGGCGCTCGCGGGGACCGGCACGGTGCGGGCCGTCGTCGGGCACGGCTGCGTGCGTGGGGCGCAGCTTCGGAATGAGCTGAAGCGCGGGCGCGACCGCTCCCTGCCGGCCGGGATCGCCCCGCTCGACGCCGACGTCGCCGCGCTCCTCTGCGCGCATGCCTGCGCCGACCCGCCGCTCGACCGGCCGTACGTGAGCGGCGCCGACCTCGCCGCCGCGTCCGCCGCGGCGACTGTGCGCGGCATGGGCGGGGTCGCCCGCCGCAGGCGGCGCGGGCGCCGGGTGATGGTCAGCTCGGCTCCGGCTACGATCGCGCGGTGACGCTCACCGTCACCTGCGAGCTGGTGCCGCCGCGGGGCGCCGACCCGGACGCCGTTCGGGCGGCCGCGAAGCAGTGGGGCGCGATCGCCGACGCGGTGAACGTCACGGACGGCGCGCGCGCCTCGGTGCGCATGTCGGCGCTGGCGACGGTCGCGATCATGCGCCAGGAGGGCGTCGAGGCCATCCTCCAGATGACCGTGCGCGACCGGAACCGGATCGCGCTCGCGGCCGACGCGCTCGGGGCTGCGGCGCTGGGCGTGCGCGGCTTCCTGGCCCTCTGGGGCGACCCCGTCAAGGTCGGCGAGAACCCCGACGCGGCCGAGGTGCGCGACCTCGAGACGGCGGAGCTGATCGGCCTCCTCGCCGATCTCCGCGAGGGCAGGCTGCCCGGCGGTCGCGAGCTGGACGGCCCGCCGCCGTCCTACCTCGTCGGCTCGGCGGCGAACGCCGGCCCGGCGCCGGTCGACGGCCTGGTGGCCAAGCTCGACGCCGGCGCCGACCTCGTCCAGACCCAGATCGTGCTCGACGCGGAGGGCTTCGCGGAGTGGTTCGGGCGCTGCCGCGCGGCGGGCGTGGCGGAGCGGGCCACCGTCCTGGCCGGGATCGCGGTGCCGCGGTCGGGCGAGTGGATCGCGCGGATGGAGCAGATGGGCGCGCGCGCCTCGGAGGAGGTGGCGGAGCGGGCCGAGAGGGGCGAGGGCGCCGAGGCGGTCGCCGACCTGATCGACCGGCTGGCGCAGGTCGACGGGCTGGCCGGCGTCCACCTGATGCCGCTGGGCTCGCCGCCGGAGCTGATCCGCGATCTCGCGGACCACGCCAGGCGCGCGTTCGGCTCGCACTAAGCTACGGCCCATGCGTTGGGGTGGGCTGGGCCTTGCGGTCGCGGCGCTCGCGTGCGCCGGATGCGCGGGAGCCGGCGAGTCGTCGCCTGCCGGCGCGGCGCAGCCGGCGACGCAGCTCGAGCCGGCGGCGGCCGCGGCCGAGCCGGCGACGCCGGACACGCAGGCGGCGGCGAAGAAGCCGAAGCGGGTCGTCCCGGCCCCGCCCGCGCACGGGCCTGCCTATCTGGTCGCCCGGATCCGGCGGCCGCTGCGAACGCCGTTCGGGACCGTGCCCGACCGGACCCTCTACGCGCAGCCGGTGTGGGCGCCGGTCGTGCGCCACCACGGGGATCGCGGCCGGCTGCTCGTTCCGCTCGGGAAGCGCGGGCGGGTCGTGTCGGCCGACCTGCGGAAGGTGCAGCTCCAGTGGCGCGAGGTGCGGGTCGTGGTCGACCTCTCGGCCGAGCGCATGGTCGTGCGCGACGGCCGCCAACGGCTGGGCGTGTTCCCGATCGGGAACGGCGCGCCGTCGACGCCGACGCCGACCGGCCGGTTCTTCGTCACCGACCGGCTCGAGTTCGGGCAGGGGAGCCCCTACGCGCCGTTCGCGTTCGGCCTCTCGGCGCACGTCTCGCAGCTGCCGGCGTCGTGGCTGGGCGGCGACCAGGTCGCGATCCACTACGGCGCGATGGGGGCCGTCAGCCACGGCTGCATCCACGCCGGCCTGGACGCGATCGAGCTCCTGAAGCGCCGGGCCGCGCTGGGGACGCTCGTGATCGTCAAGGCGTGACGAGCCTCGCGGGCGTTAGGCTCGCCCCATGTTCACGCCCGCCCCCGTCCTTCAGACCATCGTCGCCATCGTCGCGATCGTGGCCTTTCTGGCGACCGACAACCCGACGCCGGCGGTCATCATCGCCGTCGCCGGGGCCGTCGCCTGGGTCGGCTACCTGATCCGGCGGCGGCGGGCGTGAGCCGGATCGCCGTCGTGACCGGCGCCGCGTCCGGGATCGGCGCGGCCAGCGCCCGCCGGCTGGCCGATGAGGGCGCCGAGCTGTGGCTGGTCGACCGGGCGGAGGAGGCTCTTGGCCAATTGGCCGTGCGACTGAGTGCCAATTGGGTGGCGGCCGACGTCACCGAGCCCGGCGCGGCCGAGCGCGTCCTCGACCGGGCGGGCGGCGTCGACGTGCTCGTGACCGCCGCCGGGGCGATCCTGCGCCGGACGGCGGAGGAGACCAGCGACGCCGACTGGGAGGCGGCGCTGGCCGTCAACCTGACCGCCACCTTCCGGTTCTGCCGCGCGGCGATCCCCGCGATGCGCGAGCGCGGCGGCGGGGCGATCGTGACGCTCGGCTCCGGCTGGGGCCTCGTCGCCGGCCCGCGGGCCGTCGCCTACGCCGCCACCAAGGCGGCCGTCGTCAACCTGACGCGCGCGATCGCGATCGACCACGGGCCCGACGGCATCCGCGCCAACTGCGTCTGCCCGGGCGACACCGACACGCCGCTTCTCCATGACGAGCTCGCGCAGCTCGGCGAGGAGGCCGCGGCCGGCATCGCCGCCTCGGCCGCGGGCCGCCCGCTCGGCCGCGTTGCCGCGCCGGAGGAGATCGCCGCGGCCGTCGCCTGGCTCGCATCGCCCGATGCCGGCCAGGTGACGGGGACGACGCTCGTGGTCGACGGCGGAGGGCTCGCGGGCGGGTAGCGCAGGATCTCCCCCTCCCGGGGGGTTGACACACCGCACAGGGGGCGGACAGTGGAGTCAGTTCGGTTCCGTGAGGAGTGTGGGGAAAATGGCTGGAATGAGGTTCACGCGGTTCCTGGGGCGCGAGGAAGAGGTCGAGCTCGAGCCCATGGAGACGGACGAGGACATGCGCCAGGCGCTGGCGCGCATCGACCGCTACGCGGCGGCCCGGCCGCTCGACCGGCGGCGGAAGACGGAGTCCCAGGTGCATCCCCTGGGCAAGGTCATCAGCCTCTGGCCGCGCTGACCGCGCGCCGCTCCGGCTCCCGGTAGCTACCATCGCGGCGATGCCGATGCTGCTCGCCGCCTCCGTGACGCCGCTTCGCGACGGCGGCGCGACCCTGGACGAGGACGCCGTCGCTCCGATGGCCGCCTTCCTCGCCGAGGGCGGCGTCGACGGCATCTTCGCGCTGGGGACGACCGGGGAGGGCGTGCTGCTCTCGCTGGAGGAGCGCATGCGAGCGGCGAAGGCCTTTCGCGAGGCCTGCGACGGCACGCTCATCATCCACTGCGGGGCGCAGTCCACGGCCGACACCGTCGCCCTGGCCGCGCATGCCGCCTCGATCGGCGCCGACGGCGTCGCCGTGATCCCGCCGCCGTACTACCCGTTCGGGCCGGATGCCGTGCTCGGCCACCTGGCCGCGGCGGCCGGCGCGTGCGACCCGGTGCCGTTCTACCCGTACGCGTTCGCGGCGCGCAGCGGCTACTCGCTCGAGATCTCCGTCGTGGAGCGCCTGCGCGAGCGGGTGGGGAACCTGGCGGGGCTCAAGGTGTCGGAGGCGCCCTTCGACCGCGTCGCCCCCTACCTCGGGCTCGGCCTGCCGGTCTTCATCGGCTCCGAGCCGCTCATCCCGCAGGGCCTCGCGGCCGGCGCCGCCGGCTCCGTGTCGGGCCTCGCCGCCGCGTTTCCGGAGGTCGTGCGGGCCGTGCTCGACGCGCCCGACGAGTCCGGCGCCGCCCGCCTTCGCGAGCTGCGCGACGCCGTCGAGCGGCATCCCTTCCAGGCGTCGCTCAAGGCCGCCCTCGCCGCCCGCGGCGTCCCGGTGGACGGCGACGTCCGCGCCCCGCTCGACGGCCTCAGCGCCGACGGTGCGCAGGCCGTGCGCGCGCTCGTCGACGCGACGTTTGTTAAATAACTTGCGGTCGTCGTGAGACCGTGGTATGTTCGCGGAGCGTACGAGTCAGCGTCCCACCACCCCGAAAGGAGGCAATGTCGTGAATCTCATGCTCAGCACGGATATGACGTTTGGCCTCTCGGAGTGGATCGGCCTCACGGTCGCAGCGACGCCGGCGCATTGCGCATACGTCGCGGCGTAGAGCCTTGACGCTCCACCCGGCGTAACGTCAGTCCTCGGCCGTCCGTGGCCGTCTTCGTTCGTTAACTCGAGTCCCTCGACGGGAGGCTGCTGCATGCCTTCGCATTCACCGTTACGTAACAACCTGAGAGAGGAGGTGAACGAGATGAATACGCATCCCGATGTCCGCGTCTCCCTGGCCGCCGCCTATCTGGCCGAGGTCCTGGAGCGCGCCAGGCAGGAGGAGATCCGGCGCTCCGCAGCGAGCACCAGTGCCGCGCGCCGCGAGCGTCAGCGACGCCGGCTGACTCGCCGGTCCCGAGTCCCGCAGGAGGCAGCATGAGCAGGGAGCGCGCTCCCCCCGGTCGCCTCGGGGCGCAATGGCGGAAGAACGGATTTGCGTCGCCGTCGCGGTGGCACGCTGAATGTCACCGCGGCGGCGACGGTCCGTCTGCGGCCCCGTTGCCGTGACACATCGGATACCGTCTCCACCTGGCAGCCCGATGCCGTCGCCGATCCAGCCCCTTCCAGATCAGAGCCTGGCCGACGCGGTCGCCGATTGCCTGCGCGAGGCGATCCTCAAGGGCGAGTACAAGCCCGGACAGCGGCTTGTCGAGCGGACACTCTCGGATCAGCTCGGCGTGAGCCACATCCCGGTGCGGGAGGCGCTCACGAAGCTCCAAGACGAGGGGCTCGTCGTCCGGCTCCCCCGCCGTGGCGCCCGGGTGGCGGAGCTCTCGCCGAAGAGCATCGCCGAGGTATCGAGCATGCGCGTGCTGCTGGAGGGGTTCGTCGTCCGCCGCTGCTGTGAGCGGTGGACACAGCGGCTCGAGCGCGACCTCACGCGCCTCGTCGACCGGATGGTGTCGGCCGCGGAGCGGGGCGACGCGGGCGCCGTCCTCGACCTCGACCACCGCTTCCACGAGCGGCTGTGGCGGCAGGCCGACCACTCGATCCTGATCGAGATCGCCTCGCACCTGCGCGGGCGCATCAACAGCTTCCTGCGCGCGACGATCCAGACGCTCTCGCCGGACGAGCTTGTCGCACACGCGATGAACCACAGGCACCTCATCCAGATCATCGCGGCCGGCGACCCCGACGCAGCGGCGGAGGCGATGCGCGCGCACATCCAGTCCGCCGCGGACCGCATCGAGGATCGCCCCAGCTCCGACCGATAGACTCGGGTCGATGGCCGACGCACCCCAATCGCCCGGCGGCCGCCAGGAGCGGAACCCCGCCCAGGGGCTGGGCCGCCGTATGGGCTCGATGCCGGGCGGGAACCGCTTCTGGCTCATCCTGCTCGTGCTGCTCGCCGTGAACTACGTCATCGCCGGGCAGGCCTCGAGCGGCCCGTCGCGGCTCCAGGTGCCCTACAGCTTCTTCCGGGCGCAGGTCGTCCAGGGCAACGTGGCCGAGGTGACGTCGACCGGCGACACGATCGAGGGTGACTTCACGCGCAAGACCGCGCCGCCGAAGGGCATGGACGGCTCGCCGTCGACGCACTTCAAGACCGAGCGGCCGGCGTTCGCCGACGACAAGCTGATCGACCTGCTGCTCGCGAAGAAGATCATCATCAACGCCCACCCGATCGACGAGGGGCAGCCGCTGTGGCAGACGCTGGTCTTCGGCTTCGGCCCCACGCTCCTCATCGTCGGCCTCTTCGTCCTCCTGGCCCGCCGCGCTCAGGCCGCCGCCGGCGGCGGTGCCCTGGGCGGCTTCGGGCGGTCGCGCGCCAAGCGCTACGACGCCGCGCAGACGAAGGGGCAGGTCGACTTCGACGATGTCGCCGGGATCGACGAGGCCGAGGACGAGCTGGTCGAGGTCGTGGACTTCCTGAGGAACCCGGAGCGCTACACGAAGCTCGGCGCGAGCGTCCCCCGCGGCGTCCTGCTCTCGGGCCCGCCCGGGACCGGGAAGACGCTCCTGGCGCGGGCGGTGGCCGGCGAGGCGGGCGTGCCGTTCTTCTCGCTCTCGGCGTCCGAGTTCATCGAGGCCATCGTCGGCGTGGGGGCAAGCCGCGTGCGCGACCTCTTCTCCCAGGCGAAGGCGGCCGCCCCGGCGATCATCTTCATCGACGAGCTCGACGCGATCGGACGGGCGCGCGGCGGCGGGGCGACGCTCGGCGGACACGACGAGCGCGAGCAGACGCTCAACCAGATCCTGACGGAGATGGACGGCTTCACCGGCTCGGAGGGCGTGATCGTGATCGCAGCGACCAACCGGCCCGACGTGCTCGACCATGCACTGCTCCGGCCCGGCCGGTTCGACCGCCGCGTGACCGTGAACCCGCCCGACCAGACCGGCCGCAAGCTGATCCTCGACGTGCACACGCGTGACGTGCCGCTGGCCGACGACGTCGACCTCCAGGCGATCGCCGCCAGCACTCCCGGGATGGTCGGTGCCGACCTCCGAAACCTGGTGAACGAGGCCGCGCTGACCGCCGCCCGCCGCGGTCACGAGCGCGTGCAGCTGGCCGACTTCACCGACTCGCTGGAGAAGATCGTGCTCGGCGCCGAGCGCCGGATCGTGCTCTCCCAGGCCGAGCGGGAGCGCACCGCCTACCACGAGTCCGGCCACGCGCTCCTCGGCATGCTCCAGCCCGGCGCCGACCCCGTGCGCAAGATCTCGATCATTCCGCGCGGCCGGGCGCTCGGGGTCACGTTCCAGAGTCCCGAGAACGACCGCTACGGCTACTCGGCCGACTACCTGCGCGGGCGGCTGATCGGCTCGCTGGGCGGGCGCGCCGCCGAGCTTCTCATCTACGGCGACATGACCACGGGCGCCGAGTCGGACCTCGAGCAGGCGACCCGGATCGCGCGCATGATGGCGGGCCGGTGGGGGATGTCCGAGGCGGTCGGGCCGGTCTCCGTCCTTCCGGGGCCGAACGACGAGCCGACGCTGTTCCCGGGTGTCGCCCAGCCGTCGGAGCGCACGCGCGAGCTGGTGGACGGCGAGGCCCGCCGTATCCTCGAGGAGTGCGCCGACGCGGCACTCGTCGAGCTGCGCGAACATCGCGAGCAGCTCGAGGCGCTGACCCGGGCATTGCTCGAGCACGAGACGCTCGACGAGGCCGACGCCTACCGCATCGCGGGCATCGACCGTGTGCCGCGGGCGACGGCTCGAGCTTGACGGATTCCCTAATCGGTGTCAGCATTTCCCAGATGCGCCCACTGCGGCCAATCATGATGCTCTTGGCACTAGCAGCGGCCGGGGTGGCGCTCGGCGTCCCGTCCGCCTCAGGCGGCGTCGACTCCCCGACGGTGACCGCCACGCTCGCCGACGATCCGTCGACGCCGATCACGGTCGGCGAGCCGGTCCGCTACCTGACGACGCTCGTGGACAACGGGCCGGCCACGATCAACCACGTCCAGGTCGCGCTGCCCCTGCCGGCGGGGATGAGCGTCGTCTCGGCCGTGACCAGCGCGGGAACCTGCACGACGCACACGGGCGAGGCCGACTGCTCGATCGGCACCCTGAACGCCGGCCAGTCGGCGCAGGTCAGCGTGGTCGCCCGAACCTCGCAGACCGGCACCTTCTCCGTGACGGCCTCCTGGAGCTCGGACAACGACCAGAACGATCCGCACGACTACTCCGCCACGACGTCGACGACGGTCGTCGAGCGGACGCGCGACGACGTGAACGGCTACATCCCGCCCTCCGGGGGAACCCTGACGACGGATCCGGGCACCGGAGCCACGTCCTCGAACCCGCAGGTCACGACCGCCACCGTGCCGGCCACGCAGGACGGCACGCCCGCGGAGCTGGCGGAGTCCGACGCCGCGGGCCCCTCGGACGCCTGCGGTCCGTCCGCGACGTGCTTCGGCCAGATCTCGACGATCACGATCGGGCACACCTTCTCGCCCGGCACTCCGCTGCGGTTCGTGTTCGTGCTCGACAAGTCCGAGATCCCGCCCGGCACGAAGATCGCGAAGATCCCGATGTTCCACGACGGGATCGCGGTGCCGAACTGCTCCGGTCCCGCGGGCACGGCGTCGCCCGACCCGTGCGTGCTGAGCCGCGGGAAGCTGAAGAACCTCGGCGACGTCCAGATCGTCGTCCTCTCCTCGACGAACGGCCGCTGGCGCCCGTAGTTCTCGTTCCAGACTAGGCGACCGAGCCGAGCTCACCCCGCGCCCGCCGGACGGCCACGATATAGCCCTTCGCCTCGCACTCGGCAGCTGCCCGGTCGCGGGCGGCCGCCGCCCGCGGGTCACCCCCCGCCTCGTACGCGGCCGCGAGCGCGAGCAGCGCCTCCGCTCGCGCCACGGGCGCATCGGCCTCGTCGAGGAGGGCGACGGCCCGGCGCGCCTCCTCGATTCCGGCGCCGAAATCGCCCGCCCGCACCCAGAGGCCTGAGCGCACGCAGGCGAGGAGCACGTTCGACTCGATGTCGTCCTCGCCCGTCAGGCGTTGGCCGACCTCCACCAGTTCGGACGCCTCCGCGTCGCGGCCCTGCGCAGCCACCGCCTGGGCGAGGAGCGCGGTCGTCGTGCTGAGCAGGTAGGTTGCGCCCATCCGCTGGAGCTCGGCGACGTCGGCCCGGATCAGCCGCTCGGCCGCTCCCGGGTTCCCCGCCAGGAGCTCGACCGCGCCCGCCTCGAGCGAGGTCGAGGCGGCGAGCATGCTGTTTCCGAGCTCCTCGAGCGTGGAGCGCGCCTGCCCGGAGAACGCCCGCGCCTGCTCGAAGTCGCCGCGCATCGCCTCCAAGTGGGCGAGCGCTCCGAGCACGAGCCCGACCGTACGCTGGTCGCCGGTCGCCTCGGCCACGATCCGCGAGCACTCCAGGATCGCCAGCGGCACCGGCGTCGGGCCGTAGACCGCCGCGACCGCGAACGAGGCGGCATTGCGGCGCTCCTGGCGCAGGTCCCCGGCCGCGCGCGCGTAGGCCGACGCGCGTGCGACGGCCGCGGCCGCCTGTCCGTAGCGCAGCGCCGTGGCGTGCACCGCGCCCAGCACCCGCCAGGCCTTGGCGAGACCGGCGGCGTCGTTGAAGAGCTCGAAGACCGGGATGGCAGCGTGCGCGATCCGGTCCGCGCGCTGCGACCAGTCCGGCGGCGGGTCGGCATAGAACTCGACGAGCGTGAGCCCGAGCGACGCGTCGGCCCGCAGCCGGTGGTCGCCCGCCTCGTCGCCCGCGGCGATCGCCTCGCGGAGCACCCGGTCCGCGTCCGAGAACTCGCCCACGTCCATCAGCGCCTCGCCGAGGTCCGGGAGGAGGTCGAGCCGCTGCTGGTCGAACGTCGGCAGGAGGGCGGCCGTTCGCCGCAGCAGGTTCGCCGCGGCCGGCATGTCGCCGCGGGCGAACCCCCGCCGGCCTGCGGAGCCGAGCCGCTCCGCCGCCCGGCGTCCGATGGCGCGGCCGCGATCGTCCAGCGGTCCGAGCTCGGCGAGGTAGCCGTGGGCCTGCTCGAGGTGGTAGCCGAGGATCTCCTCGTACTCGCTCGCCCGGTCGCCGTTCACGGCGTCGGCCCAGTCGACGAACCGCTCGTGGAGCTGGGCCCGCTCGCGCTTCAGCAGGCTCCCGTAGGCGGCGTCGCGGATCAGGATGTGCTGGAAGGCGAACGCGGGCCCCGCCGTCATCACCGCGGGGTGCGGCTGGAGGAGCCGGCGCCGCTCCAGCCCGCCGAGGTCGTCGCCCACCCCCGGCCGGCGCGTCTCCGGCACCAGCTCGACCACCGCCGCCTGGGGGAAGATCTGGCCGACGACCGATGCGGTGCCGACCGTCTCGCGCTGTGCGCTCCCGAGCCGGTCGAGGCGGGCCGCGAGGAGCGCGCTGATCGTCGGCGGCACGGCCACGTCGCCGTCCGGCGCGTCCTGGAGCATCGCCAGCATCTGCTCGAGGAAGAGTGGGTTCCCGCCCGCGGTCTCGACGATCGTCCGCAGCGTCGCCGGCGGGACCGCGGCGCCGGCGATCCCGGCGGCCAGCTCGGCCGCCTCCTCGGCCGAGAGCCGGTCGAGCTCGATCCTCGTCCCGCCCGCGTTCGCGGCCCAGCTCTCGCCTTCGCCCGACACCTCGTCGCGCGTCGTGCAGACGACGAGCAGCGGCGCCGGCGTCGCCGCCAGGTGCTCGACGAGGTCGAGCATGGTCGGCTCGGCCCAGTGCAGGTCCTCGAAGGCGAGCACCAGCGGGCCCGAGCCCGCGATGTGGGAGAACACCCGGCGAAGGCCCCAGAAGAGCTCGTCGACGGGATAGGCGGCGTCGCTCAGGCCGGCCGCGGCCGCCGTCCGCTCCGCGGCCGCCGCGTCGCCGCCGGCCAGGGCGTCGAGCTTGGCGCGGGCCACGTCGTGGGGATCCTCGTCCAGCGTGCCCGCCAGCTCCCGCAGGGCCTCGGCGACGGGCCAGAACGTGATGCCCTGGCCGTAGGACAGGCAGCGGCCGCGGGTGGCGGTCGTCCCGGCCGGGATCCCGGCGAAGAACTCGCTCACGAGGCGCGACTTCCCGGCGCCGGCGACCGCCTCGATCGCCACCAGGCGCGCGCTCCCCGACTCGGCGACGGCGGCGAGCTCCGAGTGCAGCGTCGCCAGCTCCTCGTCCCTGCCGACGAGGGGCGTGGAGAATGCCTGCACAGCCGCCGTGGCACGCACGCCGAGGAGGCGGAAGGCCGGCATCGGCTCCGACTTCCCCTTGAGCTCGAGGGGCTCGACGGGCTCGAGGTCGGCGACGTGCGCGACCAGCTCGCGGGTGAGCGGGCCGATCAGCACCTCGTTTCGGCCCGCCGCCTGCTCGAGCCTGGCGGCGACGTTCACGGCATCGCCGGTCACGAGGCGCTGGCCGGCGGTCGGGTCTCCGGCGACGACCTCGCCGGTGTTCACGCCGGTGCGGTTTCCGAGCGTGACGCCGAAGCGCGCCTCGAGCTCGCCGTTCAGGCCGGCGAGAGCGGCATGCATGCCCGCGGCCGCGCGCACCGCCCGCTCGGCGTCGTCCTCGTGCAGGTGCGGCAGGCCGAAGACCGCCATCACCGCATCGCCGATGAACTTCTCGACCGTCCCCCCGTGGCGCTCGAGCTCGGCCTGCATGACGTCGAAGTAGCGCGACATCACCGCCCGCAGCGACTCCGAGTCGAGCCGCTCGCCGATCGCGGTCGAGCCGACGAGATCGGAGAAGACGATGGTGACCGTCTTTCGGATCTCGCGCTGGGGCTCCGCGGCGTGAAGCGGCGTGCCGCAGAAGCCGCAGAGCCGGAACCGGTCCGGGTTCTCCTCGCCGCAGTTCGGGCAGATCGCCATGCGGTGAGTCTAGGTCTGCCCTGCGGACGCCGGTCGGCGATCCTGGCCAGCTGTTGAGCGGGTGACTGCTCGGCGGCCGCCGTGGCCGACGAGACGGTCGCCGAAACGTTGGTGGGACTCGCCGACCGGCAGATCGAGGGTACCACTCTCGGGCAGCCCGTGGATCTCCGCCGCCACGTCGGTGGCCAGCAGGCGGCTCGCCACCAGGCGATGGTGGCTGTCGTTCAGGAAGAGGCGGCCGTCCAGGCAGACGAGCAGGATCGGCGGCACGTGCGCCGGGGCGTCCGAGAGGCGGCGGACCAACGAGCGCACGTCACGCGTGACGACGATCCGCTGCTCGTCCGTGGCGACGTGGACGGGCACGGTGGTGGCGACCGTGACGACCGCCGGCGCCGTGCAGAGCGGCGCGACCTGCGGGCGCGGGCTGAGCGGGATCCCCAGCGGGTTCAGGATCTCGGCGAGCGGGATCGCCTGCCTGCCGGCGGCGACGTCGCGGAGCTTCGCCAGGGCGCGGCGGCGGCGCAGCCGGCGCGCGTCGTTCAGGTATCGGGCCGGCGCATCTCGAACATCTCGCGCTTCCACTCGGGCGGGACCGGGTGATGGTGGATCCCGAAGTAGCGGGCGGGGAACCACCAGCGCACCAGCCGCCCGATCCGCGTGCGCTTGCACCAGCATCCCGGCGGGCAGCCGCAGGTGCGGCCGCGCGGGTTGTGGATCCGGCGCAGGATGCCGGGCGCGGTCATGGGACGATGATACCGCCGGACCGCGGCGTGGTTGCGGCCAGGGCCGTGCGGGAGTCGTAGCGCCAGAAGGCCGGGAGGAGCGCGATGCAGACCGCGACGCCCGCCACGCACATGAGCCCGCCGGAGACGACCGAGAACTGGACCGACGTGAGCGAGGCGACGCCGCCGGCCTCGACGTTCCCGAGCAGCGGCCCGGTCGAGTAGCTGACCTGCTCGATCCCGGCCAGGCGGCCGCGCAGCTCGTCGGGGATGGTCTGGTTCCAGATCGTCGAGCGGAAGACGCCGGAGATCATGTCGGCGCCGCCGGCGAGCACGAGCCCGGCGAGCGCGATCGGCAGATTGGGGGCGAGCCCGAAGACGACGATCCCGATGCCCCAGCTCGCGGCGGCGATGCAGACGGCGGCGCCGTGGCGGTGGACGCGGCCGGCCCATCCGCTCGTCACGGTGGCGAGGAGCGAGCCGACCGCGGGCGCGGCGAAGAGCAGGCCGAGCGCGCCGGCCCCGCCCAGGCCGGCGGCGACGGCCGGGAAGAGCGCCTCCGGCATTCCGAAGAGCATCGCGACGATGTCGACCGCGTAGGTACCGACCAGCTCGGGCCGCGACCGCGCGAACGCCGCGCCCTCGGCGATGCGGCGCAGGCTGGGCGGCTCGGCCTCGGCGGGCGGAGGGACGGCCCGCATCATCCTGAGCGCGATCAGCGAGACGGCGAACGTGGCAACGTCGACGGCGTAGGTGGCGGCGAGCCCGATCGACGCGATCAGGATGCCGCCGACCGCGGGGCCGGCGACCATCCCGATCGTCATCCTGAAGGAGGCGAGCGCGCCGGCGGCCGCCATCTCGTCGCGCTCGACGAGGCGCGGGGTGAGGGCATCGAGCGACGGCCGCTGGAGCCCGTCCAGCATCGCCATGATGGCGGCGAGGACGAAGATCACCCAGAGCTCTGGGCTCGGCAGGAGCGCGTTTGCGACCAGGGCGGCCGAGGCGGCGGCGAAGGCGAGCTCGGTGATCTGCATCATGCGGCGGCGGTCGACGGCGTCGGCGATCGCGCCACCGACGAGGGCGCTCGCGAGGAGGGGGACGAGCTCGACGACGCCGAGCATGCCGACGACGAGCGACGAGTGGCTGAGCTCGTACGCCTGGAACGGGAACGCGACGTAGGTGATCATCGAGCCGAGGAAGGAGACGCCCTGGCCGATGAAGAGCAGCCGGAAGTCGCGGTGCCGGCGGAGCGGCCCGATGTCCATCGCGGCGGAGGTGAGGAGGCGGCGCAGCCCGCCCGGCTTGATGGGCGGGCCCGGGCCGAGCCGCTCGGCCTCGGCCTCGCGCGGGTCGAGGTCGTCGGTGTTCACGGCCGCGCAGGATATGCGGCGGCTACCCCGGCGTCGTGTAGCCGAAGAAGCCGTACGTCTGCGTGAGGCAGGCGAGCAGGCTCGCCGCGAGGGCGGCCGCGCCGAGCGGGGTCGCGCCGGCGCTGGTGGAGTCGGCGGGCATCAGTCCTCGCCGCTCGGTGGCGGGACGGTGCGGACGTGGGCGGCGCAGCCTTCGATGGCGTTTCCGACGAGCCCCGTGCGCGCGTAGCGGTACACCGCCGCATGCCAGCGCCCGGCCGAGAATCCGGACAGGTCGGCGGAGGCCCAGAGGCGCACGGGTCGGGCGCGGCCGGCGATCGACACGCGCGCGTCGATCTGGAACTGGGCGCTCGACATGCCCGTGTTGATCAGTCCACCCGACACGACCAGGCTTCGGCCCTGCCAGGCACAGGTCGTGCCGACGGGCTTCCCGTGCGGGAGGTTGTCCCCGAAGACCAACGCGAAGCCGGTCATCAGCAGTGTCACCGTGGCGGCGACGACGACGTGCTCCGCCTCGAGCCGGCGCCGGGGCCGCGTCGTCGGCGCGGTGGGCGCGTGGGCGCTCACTGGCCCGCCATCAACTCGGCGAAGCGGGCGGCCCCGACGTTTCCGCCCGAGATGACGGCTCCGGCGCGCGCCCCGGCGACCTCGGGGACGTGGCCCGCCAGGAGCGCCGCCGGCGCGCTTGCACCGCTCGGCTCGGTGACGAGCTTCATGCGGTCGAAGAGGAACGCCATCGCATACAGGATCTCGTCATCTGACACCGTGACGATGGTATCGACCACTTGACGATTTACGGCGAAGGTCAGCTTGCCCGGGATGTCGGCCTGCTGGCCGTCGGCGATGGTGCGCGGGACGGGGATCCGGACGCGCTCGCCCGCCTCGAGCGACCGGCGGGTGTCGTCGCCGGTCGCCGGCTCCACGCCGACCACCCGGATGCCCGGCCGCAGCGCCTTCGCCGCCGTGGCGCAGCCGGCGATGAGCCCGCCGCCGCCGACGGGGACGACGAGCACGTCCAGGTCCGGGGCGTCCTCGAGCAGCTCGAGCGCGGTGGTGCCCTGGCCGGCCATGATGAGCGGGTGCTCGTACGGCGGCACGAGCACGAGGCCGCGCTCGTCGGCCAGCGCCGCGCCCAGGGCCTCCCGATCCTCGGTGTAGCGGTCGTAGGTGACGATCTCGGCGCCGTACCCGCCGGTCGCGTCGAGCTTCGCGGGCGGCGTGTCGGCGGGCATGAGGATCGTCGCGGAGGTACCGAGCAGCCGGGCCGCGAGCGACACGGCCTGCGCGTGGTTCCCGGACGAGTAGGCGACGACGCCCCGCGCGCGCTGGGGAGGGTCGAGCGAGGAGATCATGTTGTAGGCCCCGCGGAACTTGAACGCCCCGCCGCGCTGGAAGCACTCGGCCTTCAGCAGGGCGCTCGCACCGATGCGCTCGTCGAGCGTCCGGGAGGTGAGGACCGGCGTCCGGTGGGCGACCCCGGCCAGCCGCCCGGCGGCGGCGCGGACGTCGTCGAGGCTCAGCATCACGCCGGCCATCGTACCGGGCGACCTTCGCTCTTGACGTTGTAGGTAGTAAGTGCTAACTTATTTCGGCGATGGCACGGATGACGGCAGAGCAGCGGAAGCGGACGATCGTCGACGCGGCGATCGTCGAGTTCGGCGCCGGCGGGCTCGACGGGACGAGCGCCGAGTCGATCGCCCGCCGGGTGCGGGTGACCCAGCCGTACATCTTCCGGCTCTTCGGCACCAAGAAGGCGCTCTTCCTCGCCTGCGTCGAGATCTGCTTCGCCGAGACGCGCGACGCGTTCGAGAGCGCTGCCGCCGGCAAGAGCGGCATGGACGCGCTCAAGGCGATGGGCGAGGCGTACGGCGAGCTTCTGCAGGACCGCTCGCGGCTTAAGATGCAGCTCCAGGCGTACGCGGCCTGCGACGACGTCGACGTCCGCCGCCTCGTCCGCCGCCGCTACGGCGAGCTCGTGGAGTTCGTCGAGGACGTGGCCGGAGCCGACGCCGCCCAGGTCAGCGCGTTCTTCGCGACGGGGATGATGCTGAACGTCCTCGCGGCCGCCGACCTGCTCGGCGCGAAGGAGGGGTGGGCCGCGCGCCTCCTCGAGGGGTATGGCATCCCGACCTGAGCGTCGTGTTTTTTTCCCAACTCATGTTAGTAAGCACTTACTACCAACCAAGGAGGATCGCATGAGTCGCAAGGCTCACATCGTGTGGACGTTCGCGATCACCTCGATCGCGCTCTTCATGACCACGCTCGACAACCTCGTCGTCACGACCGCGCTGCCCACGATGCAGCGCGACCTGCACGCCTCGATCTCCGGGCTCGAGTGGACGGTGAACGCCTACACCCTGACGTTCGCCGTGCTGCTCATGCTCGGTGCCGCCCTCGGCGACCGGCTCGGCCGCAGGCGCGTGTTCCTCGCCGGGCTCGGCATCTTCACGCTCGGCTCGGCGATGGCGGCGATGTCGCCGTCGATCGACTGGCTGATCGGCGCGCGCGCCCTCCAGGGCGTGGGTGGCGCGATCGTCACGCCGCTCACCTTGACGATCCTGAGCGACGCGGTCCCGTACGAGCGGCGCGGGCTCGCGCTCGGCCTGTGGGGCGGCATCTCCGGCCTCGGCGTTGCGATCGGGCCGCTGGTCGGCGGCGCCGTCGTCCAGGGCCTCTCGTGGCAGTGGATCTTCTGGCTCAACGTCCCGATCGGGCTCGCCGCGATCCCGCTCGGCGCCGCGCGCCTGCGCGAGAGCCACGGCCCGGCCGCGCGGCTCGACGTCACGGGCGTCGGCCTGGTGACGGCGTCGGCGCTCGGCCTCGTGTGGGGCCTCGTCCGAGCCAACTCGAACGGGTGGACGAGCCCCGAGATCGTGGGATCGCTCGTCGCAGGCGTCCTGCTCCTGATCGCGTTCGTCGCGTGGGAGCGGCGGGCCCGCGAGCCGATGCTCCCGATGCGGTACTTCGAGAACCGCGCGTTCGCAGCCGCCAATGCCGCCTCGCTCCTCATGTTCTTCGGGATGTTCGGGTCGATCTTCCTCCTGACCCAGTACCTCCAGAACGTGCAGGGCAACTCGCCGCTCGATGCCGGCCTGCGGATGCTCCCGTGGACGGGCATGCCGATGATCGTGGCGCCGATCGCGGGCGCGCTGACCGACCGGATCGGGGCGCGGCCGCTGCTCGTGACCGGCCTCGCCCTCCAGGCGACCGCGCTCGCGTGGCTGGCCGCGATCACCGCACCGGACGTGGCCTACATCGAGCTCGTGCCGCCGTTCGCGATCGCGGGCATCGGCATGGCGCTCTTCTTCGCCCCCGTCGCGACCGTCGTCCTCGGCTCGGTCAGCCAGAGCGAGGCCGGCAAGGCGTCGGGCGCGAACAACGCCATCCGCGAGCTGGGTGGCGTGTTCGGGGTCGCCGTCCTGGCGTCGATCTTCGCCCACCAGGGCGGCTACGGCTCTGCCGACCTCTTCACCGACGGCATCCTCCCGGCCCTGTGGGTCGGTGCGGCGGTCGTCGGCGTGGGGGCGGTCGCCGCCGGGCTCCTCCCGGGCCGCGGCCGCACGGCCCGGGTCGGCGAGCCGGCGCTCCAGGGCGCCGACTAGCGATGCGAAGGGGATCGCGGCCTCACCTGAGGAGCGCCGCGATCCCCTCCGCCGCGCCGAGCGGCCGCCGGGCGGGCCCCTCGACCGGGGTGATGTCGGCGCCGCTCTGGAGGGCGCGCTCGATCAGATCCTCGGCCGGGTCGCGGTCGACCCACCCCTGCTCGGACGGCCGCCCGGCCCGCGGGTAGTCGCGCTCGGCGTCGATCAGGAGGTGGCGCACCTCGCTCCGGTCGAGCGCGCTGCGGGTGCGCCCCGGCCCGAGCACGGCGCCGCGGTCGTCGAGCCCTGCGGCGATCGTCCGCTCGACGAGCCGCCATTCGTACCGCCGCTGCGCGTCGTGGAGCGCCGACCGCACTGCCGCCCCGAGCGCCCGCGGCCCCAGCCCCGCGACCGAGCGGGGCACGACCGAGACCTCGCACTCCGGTGGCGCCGCCGAGCGCGCCAGGACGTGCCCGAGCCGGCCGTCGCCCGCCACGACGACCCGCGTCCAGCCGTGGTCGGCGGCCGCGGCCCGGGCCTCGGCCGCGAGGCTGCGCGAGATCCGCGCCCCGAGCCGGCCGGGGTGGCCGTACTCGCCCAGGACTTCGACGGCTCCCATCCGCCATGACAGGAGCCGCGTGGAGCGGCCCTCGGCGACGATGACGCCGGCCGGCCGGCCCTCGTCGGTCGCCGCGACCAGCGGGCGGACGTACGCGGTCGTGTCGAGAGCGGCGGTCATCCCGACGGGCATGCCGACCTCGACCTCGAACAGCTCCTCGGTCGAGAGCGGCGCGAACAACGCCCGCCCCGGAGCACGGCCGTCGAGCATGCGGAGGAGCGCCGGCCGGATCCGCTCCATGCATCGCCGGTGGGCGGCCGAGAGCTCGCGGTCGCCGGACGCCGCCACGTCGGCGTCCAGCCCCCGCAGCTCGCCGGCCAGGGAGACCGCCCGCACCAGCCGACCTGCGCTCGTCTCGGGCCGGTCGGCGTAGACCGACACCACCCCGAGCGGGTCGGCGATCCGGTCGATCGCGCGGATGTCGTCCCAGTTCAGCATGGCTCCTCCTTGAGGGTCGGATGCCGCAGCGAGGCGAGCGCGGCGATGCCGAGCACCGAGACGATCGCCAGAAGCGTCGCCCACTGCGCATGAGTCGGCTCTGGCCCGGTCAGCGGCACCCGGCGCTGAGCGGTTCGAGGCCGCAGCACGGCCAGATCGAGCGCGACCAGCGCGACGGCTGCGGCGATGAGAACGGGCGACTGCCACGATTCCAGCGGGCGGCTCCTTCGGCTCGAACGACTCCGAAGGTCTCACCCACCCCCTTGGGGGCCGGCGCGCCGGGCCGCGAGGGCCGTACTGACGACGCTGCCTGTGTCGGGCTACTCCCCTTCTGCCTGCGACTGTAGCCCGGATCCGGCCCGGCCGCCCGGCACGTCCAACACGCTCTCAATTCGGCACGAGGGAAATCTCGTGCGGTAATGCTCAAGGCGGCGAGGAGCGCGTCCGATAGTCCATCCATGGCTACCCCTGGCCGTCTGGATGCCCTCTTCGACCTGTCGAGGAAGCTGGCGTCCTGCCTCGATCTGGACGACGTTCTGCGCGAGGTCGGGCTGTGCGCATCCGCCCTGACGGGCGCGCACGCGGTCTCGCTCGAGCGCTACGACCGCGAGGCCCGGACGCTGGTCGGGTTCGGGAGCGGCGCGCCGGCCGACAGCGCCGACGTCGACGCCGCCCGCCGGGTGCTGAAGACGCACGACCCGGCGGTGGTCGAGGGCGACAGCGGCTCCGCGCTCGTCGCGGCGCTGGTCTCGCGGGGCGAGTCCGTCGGCGTCATGCGGATCCGCTACAACGAGCGGCACGAGTTCGCCCGCCACGAGGTCGAGTTCTTCCAGTCGCTGGCCGACGTCGTCGCGAGCGCGATCGCCAACGCGCTCCTTTACGCGCGCATGACCCGCGACATCGCCGAGCGCGAGCGGGCCGAGAAGGAGCTGCGCGCCGCGGAGTGGCGCTATCGCAAGCTCGTCGAGGACATGCCGGTCGGGACGTACGTGAACTCGCTCGAGGGGCACATGACCTACATCAGCCCCCACATCGAGCCGGTGCTCGGCTACTCCCCCGAGCAGTGGGTGTCGGACGCCGGCGCGCTCTTCGGCCGGATCCTGCATCCCGACGATCGCGAGTGGGTGGAGGCGCGGTCGGCCGCGAGCCAGGCTGAGGGCTCGACGTTCGAGGAGGAGTACCGCCTGCTCGCGCACGACGGTCGCACGGTGTGGGTGCTCGACCGGACGGTGCAGGTGTGCGCCCCGGACGGGACGCCGCTCTTCCGCCAGGGCTTCCTGCTCGACATCACCGAGCGCAAGCACGCCGAGGAGCGGCTCGCGCATCTGGCCTACCACGACGCGCTGACCGGGCTCCCCAACCGGGCGATGTTCAACGAGCACCTCGAGCTGGTGCTGGCACGCGCCCGGCGGACCGGGTCGGGCGCGGCGGTGCTCTTCATCGACCTCGACGACTTCAAGCTCGTGAACGACAGCTTCGGCCACTCGGCCGGCGACGAGCTCCTGCGCCAGGTGGCCGAGCGGTTGGGGTCGGTCACGCGGGCCGGCGACCTGGTGGCCCGCCAGGGCGGCGACGAGTTCCTCATCCTGATCGGCGACTTCGACGGGCACCGCGCCGAGCCGGAGTGGATGCGCACTGCGTGCGACCAGATCGCCCGCAAGGTGCGCGTCGCGCTCCACGCCCCGTTCGTGGTCGCCGGCACCGAGCTGCACACGAGCGCGTCGGTCGGCATCTCCGTCTTCCCGGTCGACGCGACCGACGCCGAGGGGATGCTGAAGAACGGCGACATCGCCATGTACAAGGTCAAGGAGGCAGGTCGCGACGGCCACCAGCTCTTCGCGTCCGACGGCCACGACCGGGTCGCGCAGCTCTCGATGGCCGGCCGGCTCCGGGGGGCCGTCGCGCGCCGCGAGATGGTGCTGCACTACCAGCCGCTGATCGAGCTCGATTCGGGGAGCGTCGTCGGCGTGGAGGCGCTCGTGCGGTGGAACGACCCGGCCCGCGGGATGGTGCCGCCGAAGGAGTTCATCCCGCTCGCGGAGCGCACCGGCGTCATCGGCCCGCTGTCCGACTGGGTGATCGAGGAGGCCTGCCGCCAGGGCGCCGACTGGCGCGCGCAGGGCCTCGACCTGTACGTGTCAGTGAACATGCCGCCGGCGCTGTGGCAGCCGACCGCCATGCGCCACGTCCTGAAGACGATCGAGCATTTCGGCCTTCACGCGGGCCGGCTGATGATCGAGATCACCGAGTCGGCGATGAGCGAGGAGGGTCGCATCGAGCCGATCCTGAACGAGCTCCACTCGCGCGGCCTGCGGCTGGCGATCGACGACTTCGGCACCGGCCATTCGTCGCTCTCGCGCCTCTCGCAGATGGCGGTGACGACGCTCAAGATCGACCGATCGTTCGTGCGCGACCTGCCGAATGACAGGAGCGCCGCCGTCCTGGTCTCGGCGATCGTCCAGCTGGCCCGGAACCTCGGCCTCCAGCCGCTTGCCGAGGGGATCGAGACGGAGGCGCAGCGCGAGTTCCTGCTCGGCGAGGGCTGCGTGTTCGGCCAGGGCTTCCTCTTCTCACCGGCCGTCCCGGCGGTCGACGTCGCGCCGCTCGTCCGCAGCCGCGGCGACCGCGCGGCCTAGGACGGATACCAGGTATGGCACTTGGCGGCGTTGCGAAGTCGTGACAGAGCCGGCACAGACGCGCGGTCGAGGGGCGTGCATGCTGGGTGCATGGATGCACCGACCTTCGACTGCGCGATCTGTGCCGTCCTGACGCGGGGGACCACCCAGCTGCTGGCGATGGGGTACGGAGTCTCGATCTGGCTGTGTCCCGAGCACGCGTCCGCGCCGTTCCAGCGTCTGCACGAGGGCCGGGCGTTCGCCGAGGCCCTCGAGCGGGTGTGGGCGGCGAACGGCTGCCTCACCACCGCCCGGCGCAGGGCGCTCGCCGGCCACACGCGCGCCCTTCGGCCCGCGGAGGCGGTCAGGCCGAGGCCGGGGAGCTACACGTGGGCGGCCCTCCGGCAGGAGGCCGAGCGCCGCTTCGCCGCCGGCGAGCCGCCGCGGCCCGTGATCGACGGGCTGCAGGAGCTCGTGGCGGGCTCGGGCGCGAACCCTCCCAGCCTGCGAACCATGATGCGCTGGTACGCCGAGCGGCGGTGGCTTACGAGCGCCGGCCGACGAGGCGGGCCAGGCGGGCCCTGAGGGCCCGCCAGAGGAGGGGCAGAGCCCTGACCTCGCCCGCCGGCGCCGTTGTCGGCTCTCCCTCCGCCATCCGCGCGCTCAGGCAGGCGGCGAACTGGTCGACCATCGACGCCGCCACGTCCTGCATGATCCCCGCGCCCATCTGGGCGACGCGGCCGGTGACCGTCAGATCCGTCGTGACGGCCGCACGCGAGCCGCCGGCGCCGTCGTCCGCCACCGCCAGCCCCAGCGTGGCCTCGGCCGTCCCCTGGCCGCGCTGCTCGCGGGCCCGCACCCGCATGGAGGCCGTGCGCGCCGTGTCGTCGCGCTCGATCACGTGGACGGTGCCGCCGTACGACATCCGGATCGGCCCCACCTTGACCGCGACCGTCGCCTCGAGGCCGCCGTCGTCCGTGTCCTCGCCGACCGACGCTCCCGGCAGGCAGCCCGCGACGCCGCGCACGTCCATCAATGCCGCGAAGACGGCACCGGGCGCCGCCCGGGCCGTGAACTCGTTTCGGAACTGCACCCGCTACCTCGCCATCGCCGCCTCGAGCGCCCGTCGCACCAGCACCCGGGCCAGGTGGGCCCGGTACTCGCCCGATGCCGCCGTGTCGGACGGCGCGTCGAGCCCGTCCGCGGCGTGGCCGGCCGCCTCGGCCGTGTTCGAGCCGTCGAACGCCGCTTCCACCGCCGCCGCCCGCACGGGCTTCGACCCCACGCCGGTCAGCGCGATCCGGGCCGACGAGCCGTGGACGACCGCCGCGGCACCGACGATCGCCCAGTCCTGGGCCCTCCGGTTGAACTTGACGTACGCGCTGTTCGACGCCTTCGGCACGCGCACCTCGGTCAGGATCTCGTCCGGCGAGAGCGACGTCTGGAGGTAGTCGACGAAGAGGTCAGCCGCGGCGATCGTGCGGCGGCCGTTCGGCCCTTCGGCGGTCGCCTCCCCGTCGAGGGCCAGGAGCACCGCCGGCAGGTCGCCGTGCGGGTCGGCGTTGGCGATCGACCCGCCGATGGTTCCGCGGTTTCGCACCTGGAGGTCGCCGATCCCGGCCGCCGTCTCCGCCAGGATCGGGCAGCCGCTCGCGATCACTTCGGCCCCGGCCACCTCCGCGTGCGTCGTCAGCGCGCCGATCGTGATCGCGTCCGGCGTGTCGGTGATCCCCCGGAGCGAGGCGATCCTGCCGATGTCGATGAGCGCGTCGGGCGCCGCAAGCCGCAGCTTCATCATGGGCAGCAGCGAGTGGCCGCCCGCCAGGACGCGTGCCTCGCCACCGTGCTTGCCGAGCATCGCGATCGCATCGGCGACCGAGCTCGGCTGCTCGTACTCGAAGGCCTGCGGGATCACGCCGTGCCTCCTTTCTCCATTGCGCGCCAGACCGTCTCCGGCTGGAGCGGCATGTCGAGGTCGCGGACGCCGAGCGCGTGGCAGACGGCGCCGACCACGGCCGGCGTCGAGGCGATCGTCCCCGCCTCGCCGATGCCCTTCACGCCGAGCGGATTCGTCGGCGAGGGCGTGACCGTGCGGTGCGTCTGGATCGACGGGATCTCGACGGCCGACGGGATCACGTACTCCACCAGCGATCCGGTCAGGAGCTGGCCGTTGGCGTCGTAGACGGCGCCCTCGTAGAGTGCCTGGCCGATCCCGTGGGCGACGCCGCCGTGCACCTGGCCGTCGACGATCATCGGGTTGACGACGTTGCCACAGTCGTCGACCGCGATGTAGCTCGTGATCTCGACCTTGCCCGTCTCCTCGTCGACCTCCACCTCGCAGCCGTGGGCCCCGAACGGGAAGACGCAGTTCGGCGGGTCGAAGAACACCGTCTCGTCGAGCCCGGGCGTCACGCCTTCGGGCATCTCGAACGCCTGCCACGCCCGGAACGCGACCTCCTGCATCGTGACGCTCTTGTCCGGGCTGCCCTTGACCGAGAACGTGCCGCCCGAGAACTCGAGGTCGTCCGCCGCCGCTTCGAGCATCTGGGCCGCCACGAGCCGGGCCTTCTCCCGCACCTTCGTCGCCGCCAGGTGGACGGCGGTGCCGCCCACCGCGAGGCTCCGGCTCCCGTAGGTTCCGAGCCCGTACGGCGCAAAGGCGGTGTCGCCGTGGATCACCTCGACGTCGTCGAACGGGATGCCGAGCTCGGTCTCGACGATCTGCGACCAGGACGTCGCGTGCCCCTGACCGTGCGGCGAGGTGCCGGTGATGACCGTCACCTTGCCCGTCGGGTGCATGCGCACGGTCGAGCTCTCCCAGCCGCCCGGCGTCAGGCCGAGCGCGCTTCGGGCCACGTCCGACGGCACGAAGCCGCACACCTCGACGTACGTCGAGAGCCCGCGCCCGAGGCGCTTCCCGCGCGCCGCCGCCTCCTGCCGGCGCCGCTCGAAGTCCGCCTTCGAGTCGGACAGCTCGAGCAGCTTGGCGAGCGTCCCCTCGTAGTCGCCGGAGTCGTACATGAGCCCGATCGCGGTCGTGAACGGGAACTCCTGGGGGAAGTTCCGGCGGCGCACCTCGGTGCGGCTCATGCCGAGCTCGAGCGCCAGGATGTCCATGATCCGCTCGATCGCATGGGTGGCCTCGGGCCGCCCGGCGCCGCGCAGGGCGTCCGTGGGCACCGTGTTCGTGTAGACGTTCGTGACGGTGACGTCGACCTCCGGGATCGCGTACGCGCCCGGCGACATGAGCAGGGTCAGCTGCGAGATGAGCGGCGTCAGCATCTGCAGGTAGGAGCCGTAGTCCTGGACGTAGTGGGCCCGCATCGCGAGCACCTTCCCGTCCGTGGTCGCCGCCAGCTCCATGTGTGCGTCCTGAGCGCGACCGTGGCAGGTCGCGAGCATCGCCTCGGAACGCTCCTCGATCCACTTCACCGGCGCTCCGATCTTGCGCGACGCCGCCGCCGCGACGAACTCCTCGGCGTAGGCGTTCAGCTTCGAGCCGAAGCCGCCGCCCACGTCCGGCGCGATCGCCCGCACCTTGGCCTCGCTCACGCCGCACACGATCGCCAGGAAGGTGCGCAGGAAGTGCGGCACCTGGGTCGAGCTGTGGACGGTGAGCTCGTCCGAGGCCGTGTTCCAGTCCGCCACCACACCGCGGGTCTCGATCGGGACGTGGATGAGGCGCTGGTTTCGGATCGTCTGCTTCACGACCACGTCGGCCTTCGCGAAGGCGTCGTCCACGTTGTCGGTGCTGTGGGCGAGCACGAGCGCGACGTTCGAGTCGAGCTCCTCGTGCACCCTGGGCGCACCGTCGGCCAGGGCCTCCTCGGGTGTGACGACGGCGGGGAGCGGGGAGTAGGAGATCTCGATCATCGCGGCGGCGTCGGCCGCCGCGTACCGGTCGCTCGCGAGCACGACCGCGACCGGCTCGCCCGCATGGCGAACGCGGCCCTTGGCCAGCGGCGGCCGGACGGGGTGCACCATCTCGCCGGTCGGGTTCGACGCGCACGGGACGCCGGCCGCGAACTCGAGATCCTCGCCGGTGAGGACGGCGGTGACGCCCGGCATCGCCTTCGCCTGTGACGTCTCGATGGCGGTGATGTCCGCATGGGCGTGCGTGCTTCGCACGATCGCCATGTGCTGCATCCCGGGAAGCTTCAGGTCGTCAACGTACCGGCCCTTGCCCGTGAGGAGCTTCCTGTCCTCCTTGCGGTGGACGGCCTGCCCGATGCCCTTCGACTGCTCGCTCGCGATCGCCATCAGACCGTCACCCCCGACGCGGCCGCCCGCACCGCGGCCACGATGTTCTCGTAGCCCGTGCAGCGGCACAGGTTGCCCTCGAGCCCGCGCCGGATTTCGGCGTCGGACGGGTCGGGATTCGCCTCGAGCAGCTTGATCGCCGCCATGACCATGCCCGGCGTGCAGTAGCCGCACTGGAGGCCGTGGGTCTCGTGGAACGCGCGCTGCATCGGGTGCAGCTCGCCGTTCGCGGAGACCCCTTCGATCGTTGTCACCTCCGAGCCGTCGGCCTGGACTGCGAGCACCGTGCACGACTTCACGGCCATCCCGTCCAGCCACACGGTGCACGCGCCGCAGTTCGAGGTGTCGCAGCCCACATGGGTGCCTGTCAGATTCAGGTGCTCACGGAGGAAGTGCACGAGCAGCGTGCGTGGCTCCACTCCCGTCGCGTGAGACACCCCGTTCACCGAGATGGTGACCGCCCGTTTCACCGGATCTCCTTCCGCAGGGAGCCTGGATACGAGTGCGCGGCATGGTCTACACCCTGGCCAACACCGCTGCAAGTGGCTCCGAGCAATTTCCCCAACCGTAAAGGAATCGTATGGACTCCTGGCAACTCATTGACGCCCGTCCCGGGGTCGGCTATCTGGAGGGTATTGGGCACGGCGCCGCCGACTGTACGGGGGTCACGAGGCGGCGCCGCCCACTTAACCCAGGGGGTCGTCACATGCTCGTCACACCAATCGCTGCAACGGATCGCACCATGGACGCCAGGATGGCGGCAAAGCACGCCGACGCCGCGCTCCGGCGCATGACCGTGGTCTCCGCGTCCGGCGATCGGCCGGCGGCGCGTGACGCCAGGCGCTTCGAGTTCGCGCTCGTGCGCCGAATCGCCTCGGCACAGTAGGAGCCTCTTCCCCCTCCTACAGCCGGAATGCCTTGGAAAGGCCGCGAGCCGAGCAGGCCTTTCCGAGGCACCTCCGGATGCCCAGCACGTTCGCGGTCGTCCGCATGAGCGAGAAGTGGCTGTGGCGTTTCTGCGACACCTTGCCGGCTGGCGTGAACGGGCTGACGACGACGGTGGCGATGTGGCTGTTTCGGTCCGAGCCCTCGTCGAACGTCAGGAAGAGCGCCGTGTGGCCCGCCCGGTAGGCGCGGGTCTTCACGATCATCCGCACCCAGGCCGACACCCAGAGGTCGCCGACCGCGACGCCGCAGTCGTGCATGTCGTGGCACAGGTTGGGGGTCACGAACATGTAGGCCGGCGTGCCGCGATGGTCGAGCGCGCTGCGAAGCGCGCCGGACCGGCGTGAGCCGAGCGGCACGACGTGGCGGCGGCATCGGCGCTCGCCGATCCGGCGGTAGTAGACGGCCGGGTTGTGGCGGGCCGCGTAGAGCCCCGACGATGTCCGCGCGCAGCGGCCCGGCATCGACTCCTGGTAGACGCGCCACTTCTTGTGGTGCCGGGCGAGCTGCGTGAAGATGCTCGGCCCGCCCACCGAGCACTGCTTGGGTGTGCAGTTCTGGCGCAGGCCGTGCGTGGAGCCGCTCGTCATCGCGAGGTAGTTCGGCAGGCTGACGCGGGCGTTGTGGTGGTAGTCCCCGGCGAGGCCGCAGCGGTGGGCGAGGGCGGTGATGAAGCCGGCGTGGCCCAGGACCTGAGGAAACGGCTTGTTCTCGAGCACGATCACGATCACGTGCCGGATCTGCGGCCGCTTGTGCGGCGTCCGGCCGCAGGCGTGTGGCACCAGGAGGTGCGGCTTCACCGTGGTCCCCGCGAGGCCGGTGCTGGGCGCGGTCGTGCCGCCCGCGAGCAGGGCGAGGCAGATCGCTGCGAGCAGGGCGGCGGTACGCAACGCTACGCGGTTCCGACCTCGGCTGTGCAGTAGCTGCACCGGCGCGCGGCGCGCGGGATCTCGCTCAGGCACTCGGGGCACGGACGTGTTGTCGCCGGCTCGTCCTTGGTGCGGCGGGCCTGGAGCGCGTTCATCGGCTTCACCACGAGGAAGAAGACCGCGGCGGCGATGAGGACGAACGCGACGACGGCGTTGATGAACGCCCCGTACAGGAACGTGCTGTTGTTGATGGTGAACTTCAGCGCGGAAAAGTCGTGGCTGCCGAAGATCGCGGCGATGAGCGGCGTGATGATGTCGGCCACCAGGGCAGTCACCACCGCGCCGAACGCAATCCCGATGACGATCGCGACGGCCAGATCGACGACGTTCCCGCGCAGCAGGAATGCCTTGAACTCCGTGAGCATCGAGCCCTCCTCAGGTCGGATGGGGGCTAGACGCTACCGCGTCGCGCGACCGAGCGCAGGCCGGCGAGGTGCGAGGCGAGCGCGTGATGGAGCTCGCCCGGCAGGCCCGCGCCGTCGGCGAGGGTGGCCCTGAGCCCCGCGGCGGAGGCCAGCGCCGTGCGCATGAGCCGCGCCCCGCCGTCCTCGCCGAGGTAGGGGAGCGCCCGCCCGAGCGCCGCCGCCGCGGGCGCGTCGTCGAGGACCTCGGCCGGCGCCAGGCCGCGGGCGGCCA
>JAICKX010000035.1 GCA_025927685.1 Thermoleophilia bacterium
CGAGAGCGCGACGTCGGTGGTCCTCACCAAGGTGCTCCTCGGCGACGTCGAGCTGGTGCCGCTCGACCACCCCGCCGACGCGCGCATGCTGATCGGGGACGCCGCCCTCCGCAGCGCGTTCGAGGATCCGACCCCGCACTACGACCTCGGCCGGCTGTGGCAGGAGCGCACCGGCCTGCCGATGGTCTATGCGGTCTGGGCGTGCCGGCAGGAGGTCGACGAGGGCCTGCGCGAGCTGGAGCGGGCGCACCTGCGCTCGCTGGCGGTGGCCCGGGCCGAGCCGGAGGCGCTGGCCCGCCAGGCGGCGGTCGAGTACGGCTGGCCGGCCGGGTTCCTGGCCCGCTACTTCGAGAAGCTCCGCTACCACTTCGGCCCGCGCGAGCGGATGGGCGTGCTCAGGTTCTTCGAGCTCGCGCACCTGGCCGGGGAGCTGGACACCGTCCCGGAGCTGCGGTTCGTCGAGCTTGCGGAGGTCGCCGGATGAGCGTCGCCGAGGTCCTCGACCGCGCCCTCGAGGGCGAGCGGATCTCCGAGGCCGACGCGGCCGACCTCCTGCGCTCGCGCGACCTGGTGGCGGTCGGCCGGGCGGCCAACGAGCTGCGAAACCGGCGCTCGGAGCCGGGCGTCGTCACGTTCATCGTCGACCGCAACCTCAACTACTCGAACATCTGCTACACCGACTGCGCGTTCTGCGCCTTCTACCGGCGGCCGGGCGACGCGCGCGAGGGGTACGTCCTGCCGCGGGCGGTCATCTTCAAGAAGATCGAGGAGACGCTGGCGCTGGGCGGCACGGCGATCCTGATGCAGGGCGGCCACAACCCCGACCTCGGGCTCGACTGGTACGAGGATCTCTTCCGGTCGATCAAGGCCCGCTACCCGATCCATTTGCACGCGCTCTCGCCGTCGGAGATCCAGCACGTCGCCCGCAAGGCCCGGCTCACGCCGTCGGAGACGCTGGGCCGGCTGCGCGATGCCGGCCTCGACTCGCTCCCCGGCGGCGGCGCCGAGGTGCTGGTGGACCGCGTGCGGAAGATCATCTCGCCCAAGAAGACCACGTCGGGCGAGTGGCTCTCGATCATGCGGTCCGCCCACCGCCTCGGCATGAGCACGACCGCCACGATGATGTGGGGCCACGTCGAGACGCTCGACGAGCGGGTCGAGCACCTGCGCCTGATCCGCGAGCTCCAGGACGAGCTGCACGGCTTCCGGGCCTTCATCTCGTGGACGTACCAGCCCGACAACACGGCGCTCGCGCCGCAGGTCAGCTGGAACCCGACCAGCTTCGACTACCTGCTCATGCAGGCCGTGACGCGGATCTACCTCGACAACGTCGACCACATCCAGAGCTCGTGGGTCACGCAGGGCACGAAGATCGGCCAGGTGGCGCTCGGGTTCGGAGCCGACGACATGGGCTCGATCATGATCGAGGAGAACGTGGTCTCGGCGGCCGGCACCACCTATCGCGCGACGACCGAGGATTTCGTCCACTACATCCGAAACGCCGGGTTCCGGCCCAGGCAGCGCGACACGCTCTACCGCACAGTGCGCGAGTACGCGGCGGCGTGAAGGTCACGGTCTCGGCCACCTGCCCGGCCCCGCCCGAGGTCGTGTGGGAGTGGATCGCCGACCCGCACAAGCACATCCGGATGCTGCCCGACGAGATCCGAAACGCCCAGGTGCTCGAGAACGGCGACATGGCCTGCGAGCTCGTCACGGTGGGCGTGCGCGAGCCGATGACGGTCCGCGTCGTCCAGGCCGACCCGCCCCGGCGGCTGGTCGAGGAGCGGGTCGACGGCAGGCGCAAGGGAACGTCGGTCTTCGAGATCGAGCCCGAGGGCGAGCACGCCTCGCGGGTGACGCTCACCGCCGAGGTCGAGCTGTCGCGCCTCGCCTCCGCGGTGGCCTCGGGGCCGATGAAGAGCGCGCTCGGCGACCAGCTGCGAAACCTCGCGACGCTGGTCGCGACCGAGGCGTAGAGCGCCGCCTCGGAGGGCGGTGCCCAACCGGGCTATCCCGTGACTCCAGCGCCTCAGTCGGGCCGCGGCGTTTCGTTTCGGTGGGCGGCCGCGAGCGACCGCCGCACCTCGTCGGTGCGGCTCTCGGGATGCCGCTGGGCGGCGTGCGGGCCGCCTCTGACATGCCGCGCTCCGTGCTGGACAGTTGAGGGTCGGCGATCTGTAGTCTCCGCGAGCCGTGGAGTCGCTCTCGCACTCGATCCAGACGTTCGTCGCGAACCACGGCCTGGAGGCCGTCTTCCTGCTCATGGTGCTCGAGAGCGCCTGCATCCCGGTGCCGAGCGAGGTGACGATGATCTACGCCGGCTACCTCGTCTCCCAGGGCGACATGGGCTTCGTCCCCGCCGTCCTGGTCGGCGCCTTCGCCAACCTGGTCGGGTCGTGGATCGCCTGGGGGGTCGGCGCGTACGGGGTCGACGCCTGGCTTTACCGCACCGAGCGGAACCGCCGCCATGCCGAGCAGGCCCATCGCTGGTTCGAGCGCTACGGCACGCCGGTGGTCTTCTTCTCGCGCCTGGTCCCGGTCGTGCGGACATTCATCTCGCTCCCCGCCGGCGTGGCGCGGATGCCGCTCGGGCGCTTCTCGCTGCTCACGATCCTGGGCTGCCTGACGTGGTCGCTGCTGCTCGTCTCGATCGGCGACGTGGCCGGCGCCAATTGGGACACCTGGCACCGGCGGCTGGGCGATCTCGACTACGTCGTCGTCGCCGTTGCGCTCGTGATCGTGGCGGCCTGGCTACTGCGCCGACGCCGCTCGGCCGCTCGATAACCTGCTTCGATGCCCGTCCCGTTGATGGACATCCGCGGCCAGTACGCCCATCTCCTCGACGAGGTGAAGCGGGCCGCGTGCGACGTGATCGACTCCGGCCGGTTCATCCTCGGGCCGAACGTCCGCGCGCTCGAGGAGGAGGTTGCCGAGGCCGTCGGCGCTCATCACGCGGTCGCCGTCGCCAACGGGACGGATGCGATCGTGCTGGCGCTGGAGGCGCTCATGGTCGGCCCCGGCGACGAGGTGATCTGCCCCTCGCACACGTTCTACGCCACCGCCGAGGCCGTGGCCCGGGCCGGCGCGCAGCCCGTCTTCGCCGACATCGACCCGGCCACGTTCAACGTCGACCCGGCCGCGGTCGAGGCGGCCGTGACCGACCGCACGCGGGCCATCGTCGCCGTCCACCTGTGCGGCCAGCCGGCCGACCTGGCGGCGCTGCGCGAGATCGCCGACCGGCACGGCCTGGCCCTGGTGGAGGACGCCGCGCAGGCCTATGGGGCCCGCTACGACGGCCGCCCGGTGGGGACGTTCGGCGACGCCGCGACCCTGTCGTTCTTCCCCAGCAAGAACCTTCCGGCGATGGGCGACGGCGGCATGGTGCTCGCGCGTGACGGCGACGTCGCCGACCGCGTCCGCATGCTGCGCTTCCACGGCTCGCGCGACAAGCGCGTCTTCGAGCACGTCGGCATGAACTCCCGTCTCGACGAGATGCAGGCGGCGATCATGCGCGTGCTGCTTCCGCACGTCCAGGGCTGGAACGAGGCCCGGCGCGCGGCCGCGGCGCGCTATGCCGACCTCGGCCTCGGCGAGCTGGTCGAGCTCCCGCGCGAGGCGCGCTGCACGACCCACGTCTACCACCTCTTCGTCGTGCGGGCCGCCGAGCGCGACGTGCTCGCCTCGCGGCTGCGAGACGCCGGCATCGGCGCGGTCCCCTACTACTCGACGCCGCTTCACCTCCAGCCGGTGTTCCGGTCGCTCGGCTACCGGCCGGGCGATCTGCCCGACACCGAGCGGGCCGCACGCGAAAGCCTCGCGCTGCCGATGTTCCCGACGCTCGACGAGGCCTCGCAGCGCGAGGTGGTCGCCGCGGTGCGGGCGGCGGCGCCGGCGGCCGCCTGAGCCGGACGCCGCCCGTGCGCGTCTGGATCGACCTCACGAACTCCCCGCACGTCGTCGTGTTCGCGCCGATGATCGAGCGCATGCAGGCCCGCGGCTGGGACGTGCGGGTGACGGCGCGGGCGTTTGCCCAGACGGTCGAGCTGCTGGACCTCCACGGCATCGAGCACACCGTCATCGGCCACCACGGCGGCCGGTCGCGGGCCGGCAAGGCGCGGGCGGCCGGCGATCGGGTGGCTGCGATGATCCGGTTCGGCCGCCGCGGCCGGTTCGACGCCGCCCTCGCGCACGGGTCGACCGACCTGCCGATGGCCTGCGCCGCGCTTCGCGTCCCGAACACGACGATGTTCGACTACGAGTACGCGACGCTCCAGCACTCGCTGAACTGCCGGCTGGCCTCGCGGGTGCTCGTGCCCGACGCCATCCCGCCGGCGCGCCTGCGCCGGTTCGGCGCCCGCCCGGCCAAGCTCGTCCGCTATCCCGGCCTGAAGGAGGAGTACTCGCTGGCCGACGTCCGGCTCGACCCCGCCGTGCCGGCCGCGCTCGGGCTGGACGGCACCGCCGTCGGGGTTGTCCTGCGCCCGCCCGCCGATGTCGCTCTCTACCACCGGTTCGAGAACCCGCTCTTCGACGAGATCCTGGAGCACGTGGGCCGCCGCGCGGACGTCCGGGCCGTCGTCCTCCCGCGCACGCCCGCCCAGGCCGACCGCGTGCGGTCGGTCGGGCTGCCGTCGGTGGTCGTCCCCGAGCACGCCGTCGACGGCGCCAGCCTGGTCGCCGGTGCCGACCTGGTGGTGAGCGCGGGCGGCACGATGAACCGCGAGGCGGCCGTCCTCGGGACGCCCGTCTACACGGCGCTCGCTGCCCGGCTCGGCGGCGTCGACCAGCGGCTGGTCGAACAGGGCCGGCTGCGGCCGCTGACCGCCGTCTCGGACCTCGTCCTCGAGCGGAAGCCGGCGGCTGCGTCAGAGCGCGTCCGCCGCGATCCCGCCCAGCTCGTCGACCTCGCGCTCGCCGGCCTGACGGCCTGACCGCGCAGGTCCATGCCGTCAGCGACGCCACGGCGAGCTGAAACACCCGGACCTGGTCCCGGTGTTTCAGCGATGAAACAGATGGACCTGGTCCCGGTGTTTCAGAATGGCCCATAGCCGACACTGTCCGGTGACGGTGCCGTTACAGGACGTCATCTAGGCCGCCCGGTCCTCGACGTGCGGGTAGGGCAGGTGCTGGCCGTTGACCTCGTCGGCGCCGTAGTACCACGCCAGCAGGCGGTGCATGTCGGCGGCGTCGGCCGCGAGGAGGTGGTCCTCGGCCTCCGCCAGGTCGTCGGCGTCGCGGATCGGGTCGTGCATCGGCTCACAGACCGTATCGGCAGCGGGAACGGGGGGTGCAGACCCCCATTCCGGCGACTCCGGATCACCCCGATCCGGTGGGCTCGCCATCCCCGCGGTCGTCGAGGTCCGTCCAGAAGCTCGATCGGAGTGCCTCCGCGACGCGCGGGTCGGTGTGGGCGGGGTTGAAGATGTTGCGGGCCGTGTCCGCGCATACCTCCAGACTGGCCAGGCGGACGTCCCCCAATGCGAGCACGACATCGTGCGGGAGTTGCAGCTCGTCCGCCGTGTAGTGCTTGAAGTGCAGATCGGGAGCACGGTCCAGCAGGTCCGGCCAGTCGGGGCACGATCGCGTCGCCATATCCGAATTCTACGCCCGGGTCGATACGGCGCGGCGGGCGCGCAGCTCCTCCCACAGCAGCGCCAGCCCGACGCCGACGATGAATCCGATGAAGGCCGCCACGACGAAGGAGCTTCGGCGCCGGACCGCGCTCACCTGCCGGCCCTGGGCATCGCTGACCATCTGCGCCGACTCGATCGCGTCCACGGCCGCGAGCGCGATCTGGTCGTTCGGAAGCTGCGTCGAGACGTCGCCGAGCTGCTGCGTCGAAGTGGCCAGGATCTGGCCCCAGGACGCGGACGCCGCCACCTTCTCCGTGGACGACAGGCTCGACCGGTCGACCTCCTGAAGGGCGGCGTTGGCCCGGTCGACCGTCGCCTGGAGCTGTTTCACCTCGGTCTGCTCGGCGGTGATCCGGGCCTTCAGCTGACGGCGCTTGATGTCGGCGTAGCGGTTCTCGAAGCCGATCAGGCTGTTCGCGAGCGACGTCGCCGCGGCCTGGACGCGCTGCCGGCTCCAGGGCCCCTCGACCGTGATCGAGATCGTCGGTGCGCCGCCCGACGTCCGCGCCGCGCTCCCGGCGGTGCCCCCCGCCGACGCGCTGGTGGCGATGACGCTGACGTGGCTGCGCAGCCGCTTCGCCGTCAGGCCCGAGGTCTTGGCGGCGTCGGCCAGGGTCGCGGTCGACTTCACGAACGTCACCGCGATCCCGGAGTTCGACTGGGGCGTCTGCGGGATCGGACCGCCGCCCGCTGCGAGCGGCTGGCCGAGGTAGACGCTGGCCGTGGCGGTGGCCTGGTTCGTCGACCCGCTCACCTTGTGCAGGAACACCAACGCCACCGCGATGACGACGGCCGCGACCACGACGTACCACCGGCGCGCCACCCGCCGCGCATAGTCGGTCACCCGCACCTCACGGGGCGGCGGCGGGGGGCTCGATGACATGGGCGGGTAGTGTAGTGACCGGCGTTGACCGCAGGCTCAGACATCAATTCCCTGCACATTGCGCTGGTCGATCCATCGGGCTATTCGCGCCCGTACGACCATGGGCTGGCGGAGGCGCTCGCCGCCCGCGGCCACCGGGTGACGCTGTGGACCTCGGAGTTCGTGCACGGCGAGCCGCCCGAGGCGGCCGGCTACGAGGTGGTCGAGCAGTTCTACGGGCGTTCGAACCGGCTCCCGGTCGGCTCGCGGCTGCGCGGCCCGGCCAAGGCGCTCGAGCACGTGGCCGGGCTGGCGGGCCTGCGGCGCGCGCTCCTCCGCGACCGGCCCGACGTCGTCCACGTCCAGTGGGCCGTGCTTCGGCCCGTCGACCGGCGCTTCTACCGCCGCCTCGCCGCGGTGGGGATGCCGGTCGTCTTCACCGCCCACGACCCGCTGCCCAACGTGGGCGGCCGTTCCCGGCGGCGATCGGCGGCGGCGACGGCGAGATCGTTCGCGCGCGTGGTCTGCCACAGCGAGTGGGGGCGGCGGGCGCTCGTGGAACGCTGCGGCGTCGCGCCCGACCGCGTGCGGGTGATCCCGCACGGCGCGCTCACCTACCTGCGGCGCCTGCCGGACGTGCCGCCTCCCGTCGCCGGCTCCGGCCCGCTCGCCGCGCTGCCCGGGATCCTGCGGCCCTACAAGGGCGCCGACGTCCTGGTGCAGGCGTGGCCGGCGGTGCGCGCGCGCGTTCCCGGCGCGACGCTGGCCGTCGCCGGGCGGGCGATGATGGACCCCGCCCAGCTCGGCGCGCCGGGTCCGGGAGTCGAGATCCTCGATCGCTTCCTCTCCGACGCCGAGCTGGCTGCGCTCCTGCGCGGGGCCGAGGTCGTCGTCCTGCCCTACCGGCGGATCGACAGCTCAGGCGTCCTCTTCGCCGCGCTCGCCTTCGGGCGGGCGCTCGTGCTGTCCGACGTCGGCAGCTTCCGCGAGCTGCACGCCGAGCACGGGATCGGCGTGGTCGTGCCCCCGGGCGATCCGGCGGCGCTCGCAGACGCGGTCGCAGGCGTCCTCGAGGACGCTTCCCGCCGGGCTGAGCTGGAGGCGGCGAGCGAGCGGGCGGCGGCCGGCCCGTTCTCGTGGGAGCTGGTCGCCCGCCGCCACGAGCAGGTCTACCGGGAGCTCGCCTGGTGACCCCGCCTCCGTTCTTCATCGTCGCGTGCGACCGGTCGGGAACGACGATGCTCCGGCTCATCCTGGACGGAAGCCCCGACGTGGCGATCCCGACCGAGTCGATGATCCTCGTCGACTTCGCCGCCCGGTCCGCCGACCCGCTCGAGACGGACGCCGACTTCGACCGGCTGGCGGAGGCCGTGTGGCGCCACCCGAAGGTGCGCGAGTGGCGGCTTCCCGGCGCTCCACCGGCGCGGGAGGGGCGCACCGGCCCGGCCGCCTACCGGGCCGCGCTCGAGGCTCCGCTCCTGGCCTACGCGGCGCGCCACGGAAAGCCGCGCTGGGCCGACAAGACGCCCTACTACGTCGGCGAGCTCGACCTCGTGAAGGCCGTCTTCCCCGAGGCCCGGATCGTGAACCTCGTCCGCGACGGCCGCGACGTCGCGCTCTCGCTCCTGCGCGTCCCGTTCGGCCCCTCGAACGTGTGGGCCGCCGCCCGTCAGTGGCGCGCGGCGGTCGACGCGGGCGACGCGGCGCAGGCCCGCTACGGCGGCGACGTGCTGACGATCCGCTACGAGGACCTGGTCGCGGAGCCCGAGCCCGTCGTCCGCCGGGTGTGCGCGTTCTGCGAGATCGCCTACCGGCCCGAGATGCTGGCGATCGAGGAGTCGGCGGCCGGGAAGCTCGCGGCGGGCCAGGAGGGCTGGTTCGGGGAGCTCTTCGCCGGGATCGGCACGCGGTCGGTCGGGAAGTGGCGGGCCGGGATGACGCGGGCCCAGCAGGCGGTGTTCGCGGCCGAGGCCGGGCAGGCGCTGCGCCGGCATGGCTACGAGGTGCCGGACGCAGGCCCGCCGCCGCGCGTCCCCGCGGCGGCGTACGCCGCGCACAACTGGGCCGTGAAGCTCTGGAACTTCGCCCGGCTGCACGTCTGGCAGGAGCGGGGCCGCGAGGTGCCGCACGTCATCCGCCGCCGGCTTCAGCGCCGGTAGGCGGGAAACCGCTCGTCGTCCGCCCCGCCGGCGGCCGCGGTGAGCTCCGCGTAGGCGGCCGGGTCGTGGACCGCGGTGCCGACGTAGAACGGCGTACGGCCGGCACCCATCGACCGCTTGAAGCGCTGGAGGCTGTCGCCGTCGGCGAGGCCGCCGCCGAGATGCAGGGTCTCGATCTCCGCCTCCCGGGCGTGGCGCATCGCCGCGTAGAGGACGGCGTTGGTGGCCGAGAGCGCACGGCCCTCGTCGGTCGAGGCCGAGAGGAAGTAGTGCATCGCGCCCCCGCCGGCCAGGAAGAGCCCGGCGGCGCAGCCGGCGTCCAGCATGAGGACGCCGTCGCCCATCTCGTCGAGCCGCTCGAAGAACACGCCCGGGAAGAGGTAGCTCTCGGCCGCGCCCACGCGGCGCATCGTCTCGTGGTACATGTCGCGGAACCGGCCGAGGTCGCGTGCCGGCCGCGGGTCGACCCCGGCCTTCAGAGCCTTGCGCACCGCCGTCCGGCCGGCCGGCGCCATCTGGGCCAGGAGCGCGTCGTCGTCGTGGCGGACGTCCACCGTGCTCGTGTCCTGCACGTGCCGCAGATCCACGTCCGCGCCGGCGTTGGCCTGGTTCCCGCGCAGCGGGTGGAAGCGGACGAACTCGCTCACCACGCGGCGGTCGGCGCAGGCCGCCCGGAACGCCTCCCGCCAGCCCGGGCCCGCGCCCTGCGGCCCGCCGTAGCCGTACGGCGTCGTCAGGTCGCACGCCCCGCCGGGGAGCGGCCGAACCAGGAATGCGTGCAGCACGCCGCCGTGCACGAACGCCGCCGGCTCGGCGTCATCCAGCGCCGCCGCCGCCTCCAGGTAGCGGGGATGGAAGTACGGGTCGCGGTCGCCTGCGGCCGCCCAGGCCCGCTCGTAGCCGGCCGCGTCGAGCCAGCCGCTCAGCCCGCCACCTCGTCGGCCTCGACGTCCTCGACCCAGGTCTCGCTCTCGTCGTCGGCGTGATAGCCGCGCCGCAGGACGACGACGGCGACCGTGCGCAGCAGGATGGCGACGTCGGAGCCGAGCGTCACCCGGCGGGCGTAACGCTGGTCGGCGTCGATCATCTGCGAGCGCCGCAGCGTGTTTCGGCCCTCGACCGCGGCCAGGCAGGTGAGCCCGGGGCGCACCTCCAGCGTCTCGCGGTAGCGGCTCATGTAGCGGTCGACGATCTCGCGCGGCTTCGGCCGCGGCCCCACGAGCGACATGTCGCCGCGCAGGACGTTCCAGACCTGCGGCAGCTCGTCGATCGAGGTCGCCCGCAGCCAGCGCCCGACCGGCGTCACCCGGGGGTCGTCGGGCTCGAACCACATGCCGGCCCCGTGGTGCGCCGCGCCCGGCACCATCGTGCGGAACTTGACGATCGTGAACTCCCGCCCGTCGCGGCCGACCCGGGTCTGGTGGAAGAGGATCGGCCGGCCCTGCGTTCGCCACAGCACGGCCGCGGCCGCCGCCATGAGCGGAGCGCCGACCACGCCGAGCACCGCCCCGCCGGCGAGGTCCAGTGCCCGCTTGCCGTGCCGCTCGTAGAAGCTCACAGCCGCGTCCCGGCCGCCTTGTCCCACGTCGCGGGCACGCCGCGGCGCAGGTAGCCGCCGAGCGCGATGACGGTCGCCAGGGTGACGAGGAGGTAGTAGTGCAGGATCCGCAGCGCGCGGATCCGGCCGCGGGCCAGGATCGAGATCCCGACCAGCGCGAGGCCCGCCAGCTGCACGGCGAGGGCCACCGCGTAGACCGTCGCGTGGCCGGCGAGGAGCGCGCTCGTCGCCAGGAGCACGACGTGCAACGGCCCGCTCCAGTAGCGCAGGAGCCGGTGCGACACGAGCTCCACCCAGTACACCGGCCCGACCCGGAGGCGGAACATCCGGCCCCGGAACAGCATGAGCCAGGCGTGCTCGAACATCCGCACCTTGCGCCGGAACTCGTCCTCGATGTCGGTCGTCATGTTCTCGGTGGCGCGGGCCTGCGGCTCGTAGACGGCCCGGTAGCCGTTCTGCACCATCAGGTAGGGGAAGCTCAGGTCGTGGCCGAAGCGCGGGTCCACCTCGCGATAGGCCTCACGCCGGACCGCGTAGATCGCGCCGTTCGAGCCCGTCATCGAGTGGACGAGCGACTCGCGGGCCCGAAGCCACATCTCGTAGCGCCAGTAGAGGCCCTCCTGGTTCGTGCCGCCGGCCGGGTTGACGAGCCGCACGTGGCCGCAGGTCATCCCCACGGCCGGGTCGGCGAAGGCCGCGACCAGCCGGCGCAGCGCCTGCGGCTCCCACTCGACGTTCGCGTCGCCGAAGGCCACGATCTCGCCTCGGGTCTCGCGCACGGCCCGGTCCTGGGCGGCCACCTTCCCGCCCCGCTCGCACGCGATCAGCCGGACGCCGCGGTCCGCGAACCGTGCCACGATGTCGTGCGTGGCATCGGTCGAGGCGTCCGAGGTGACGACGACCTCGAGCTTGTCCGCCGGATAGTCGAGCGCGAGCACGTTCTCGAGCTTGCGCCCGATCACGTCCTCCTCGTTGTGGGCCGGGACGATCAGGGACACGGACGGCAGGACGTCGGCCCGGCGCGGCGGCCGCGGCCGCAGGCGCGCCAGCGCGGCCACCGCGAGCGGGTAGCCGGCGTGCGTCCAGGCTAGGGCGGCCAGGCTGGCCCAGAAGAGCAGCTGGAGCGCGAGGATCACGCCAGGGATCCTACGGACGCCGTCCGGGCGACCGGTGCGGGCTCGGGCGCGAAGAGCGCGGCGCCCGCGACCGCGAGGAGCGCGACCACGAAGAAGTACTCGAGCGTCATCGTCAGGTAGAACAGGTTGGCGGCGGCGGTGCCGGTGAGGGCGGCGGCGAGGCCCCAGCCGAACCGGCCGATGTCGGGATCGGCGGCCAGCCGGGTGCGAAGCGCGTTCCCGAGGAGCCAGACGAAGTAGCCCAGGTACAGCGTGAAGCCGACGACGCCGGTCTCGACCAGCGTCGCGATCCAGGAGCTGTGCGGGCCGTAGTCGGTGCGTCCGGTCAGGAACTCGTAGAAGACGGCGAAGGTGTTGAAGCCCATCCCGAAGAGCGGGTTGGGGTTGAGCGCCGGCGGGACGAGCTGGTAGAACTGGAGATGGGTCAGGACGCCGCTGCCCGAGAGCTGCGTGCGGGCCGAGACCACCGTCTGCACGAAGTGCGACGACGTGTAGACGGCGAGCGCGGCGGCGACGACGATGCCGGCTCCGATCGCCATGCGCCGCGCCGACGGCAGGTGGCCGCGCAGGCCGGGCAGGAGCACGAGCAGCCCGACGACGTCGCCCAGCGCCGCCGACCGCGAGAGCGTGAGCGTCTGGACGGCGAGCATGAGGACGAGGGCGGCGACCGCCCACCGGCGCGCGCGCCGGTCGCGCAGGTACCACGCGAAGACCAGGAAGAGCGGCACGCACAGCATCACGCCGAGGTGGTTCGGGTCGCCCGTGAGCGCGTTGATCCGGTAGACGGTCTTCTCGCCGCCGACCTGGCCGAAGACGCCGAGCCCGCCCTGCTTCCCCTGGCCCGCGGTGAGCGGCCCGACGACGAGGGTGTCGAGGTTCACGCCCGCTCCGACCTGCAGTGCCAGCTGCACCGCACCGTAGACGCAGTTCACGATCATGCCCGCCACGAAGGCCCAGATGCAGCGGAGGAAGAGCGCCCGGCCGCGGCGAACGACGTGCGCTGTCGCACAGACCAGGAAGGCGAAGTGCACCGACCACGTCACGATCCCCTTCACCCAGAAGGCGAGCGCGTCGCGGTCGCGCAGGTCGAAGTAGCCGGCCAGGTAGACGGCCGCAAACGCCAGCATGAACCCGAGCAGCGCGACGGATGCGGTCGGGAGCTGCGGGTCGCGGCGGCGCAGCCGGTCGAGGATGAACACCGCGATGAAGATGCTCGCGATGATGTTCGTGATCGTCAGGCTGACGGCCGAGGTCTCCCAGCGGATCTTCTCCCAGGTCGGCACGACCAGGGTTGCGAGCAGCAGCCAGTCGAGCCGGGTCGGTCGCACCGGCAGAGTGTAGGTTGAAGGCATGCAGGCGCCGGTCGGCTTCCGGATCATCGCGGCGGGCTCGGAGTTCGAGGCCCGCGTGGAGGAGGTCGTGCTGTCGATCCCACCCGGCGCCGTCGCCGCCTACTCCGCCGTCGCCGAGCGGGCCGGCCGCCCCGGCGCAGCCCGGGCCGTCGGATCGGTCATGGCCCGAAGCGACGGCCTGCCCTGGCACCGGGTCGTGACGGTCGCCGGCCGGCTCGTCCCCGGCCACGAGCGCGAGCATGCGGAGCGGCTGCGGGCCGAGGGCGTGCGTGTCCGTGACGGCCACGTGGCGTCCCCGATCCCGTGGTGGGACGCGACCTAGGAATCGCGTAGGAAGAGGGCGACCGAGCCGCGGCTCTCCTCGGCGAAGCCCGCCGCGCGATAGATCGGCGCGCCGTACGGCGTGGCGACGAGCGAAACGAGCGAGCGGCCGCGACAGCGCGCCAGCATGCGGTCGAAGAGGGCCTGCCCGACGCCCCGGCGGCGGTGCTCGGGCAGCACGATCATGTCCCAGATCGAGGCGTAGAGCCCGTCGTCCTGGACGCGGCCCATCCCGACGAGGGCGCCGTCGTCGCCCCGGGCGGTGACGTTCCACGTGCTGGCCAGCGTCTCGGCGAGGGCGTCGTCGTCGAGGCCGGGATCGGGCCAGCCGGCCGCGGCCCGCAGCCGCCGGTACTCGGCCGGCGCGAGCCGGTCGCCGTCGGCGTATCTCACAGGTAGCCGAGATCCTCGAGCCGGCGGGTGACCGCGGCCTCCTCCTCGACCGACATCGCGACCTCGCGGCGGACACCGACCAGCTCCCGGTCGAGGATCCTCCGCAGCCGCTTGGGCACCTGCGCGCGGACGTCGGTCTGCTCGCGCGGGTCGACGTCGAGCCGGTAGGCCTCCTCGTCGTCGGACGGCACCCAGCGCACGAGCTTCCACGGCGGCTGGCGCACGGCCATCTGGCTCAGGTTGCCGAGGTCGCTTGTCATCGCGAGGGCGGTTCGGTCGCCGCCCTCGCGTCCGTCGAGGAGCGGCAGGAGCGATGCGCCGTCGGCGCTCGCCGGCGGATCGAGCCCGGCCAGCGCGAGCACGGTCGGCGCGATGTCGACGGAGCGAACCTGCGACGCGATCACCCCCGGCTCGAGCCCCGGGGCCGAGACGATCAGCGGCACGTGGAGCACCTCGTCCCACAGGCCGGCGCCATGCAGGTGGTAGACCCCGCGCACCTCGGACTTGTCGGCAAAGCGCTCGCCCCAGGACTCGCCGTGGTCGGCGGTGAGGACGACCGCCGTCGAGTCGCGCAGCTCCAGCTCCTCGAGCGTCTCGAGGAGCGCGGCGATGTTGTGCTCGGACTGGTGCTCCACGGCCCGCCGGTAGGCCTCGCGGGAGTGCTCGAGCGCGGAGGCGCTGTCGGACTGGACGCGCTCGACCAGGCGCCGCTTGCCCTCCCTCCACTCCGCTCGTGCGCGGTGGGGTGAGCTGTAGGGCAGGTGCGTCGCCCACGAGTGGACGAAGAGGCAGAACGGCCGGCCGGCGTTCGCCTCCAGCCAGCCCAGGATCGGGTCGATCGAGTCGCTGCGGCCCCGCACCATGGCGTCCGGGCAGTTGCGAAAGAGGAAGCCCTCGTCGAAGACGAACGACGCGACCTCGTGTCCGGCGCGCGCGAACGCGCCCTGGAGCGTGCCGCTCTCGGGCGCCATGTCGCGTTCCCAGTCGAGCACGCCGTGGTGGTGCGGGTAGCGGCCCGTCGCGATCGACGTGGTGGCGAGCGACGTGCGCGGTGCGGCGGCGATGCACTGGTCGAACCGGATGCCCGAGGCGGCCAGCCCGTCGACGGTCCCGGTGCGCATGCGGCGCGCGCCGTAGCACCCGAGATGGTCGGCTCGCAGCGCGCCCGAGACCCAGACGACGGTGTTCAGGGAGCCCTCCCCCGCATGGCCGGGATTCTCTTTCACCCAGCGGGCATGTGCAAGCCCGGCACCGGGACGATCGTGGAGGAGTTCCCGGCCGCGTCCAGGGCGACCAGGACGAGGCTGATCGGCGTCCCGGGCGGGATCTGCCGGGCGTGCCTGAAGTGGACGACGCCGTTCCGGCCCCGGAAGGACGCCCTGGGCGCGTCGCCGGTTCCGGCGTAGTTTGCGATCCTCGCGACCGCCCACACCCGGGCCCGCTCGCTCACCCCATAGCGCACCGGTACGGCGCCGGGCGGGCTCTCCAGGGTGACGACCGGCCGCGTGTCGTCGAGCACCAGCGGGTCGGGGATGGTGATCGTGCGGTCGAGGGAGCGGAGCTCCACCCGCAGGTGGTAGTCGCCGTCCGGCGCGAGCGCTCCGGAGCCCGTGCGACCGTCCCAGGACGTCGAGACGACCCCCTTCGAGCGCGGGGCCGGCTCGCCCAGGCGGCGGACGACGTGCCCGCCGGCGTCGACGATCGCGAGCGCCACGGTGGCCGGGCGCCGGAGCGTGAACGAGAGCGACGCACGATGCGACGCGCGGCAGTGGCGGGTGCCGACGGTGCAGGTCGCCGAGAAGTACCTCTGGATCACCGGCCGGGCGACCGGCGAGCGCTCGAGCTTCAGGTGCTCGGCGCGCAGGAACGCCGCCGCGGCGGCCACGATGAGGGCGCCGACGACCACGGTGGCGATGCGGACGCGCGCCATGGGCGGCGATTGTAGGTCGCCGCCCATGGGAGCAGTCTGAGGCTCGGGCTAGAAGGCGCCCAGGAGCTTCATGCCGGAGAGCGCGAGGACGCCGGCGATCGAGCCGCGCAGCGCCCGCTCGGGCAGCAGGTTGGTGAAGTGCGAGCCGATCAGGATGCCGGGGATCGAGCCGATCAGGATCGTGCCCACGTAGCCGTAGTTCGGGACGCCGAACAGGACGGTGCCGAGGCCGGCGGCCATGGTCACCAGGAACGCGTGCAGCAGGTCGGTGCCCACCACCCGGCGGGCCGAGAGCGGGAACAGCGTCACGAGCGTCATGCCGAAGAAGACGCCCGACCCGACCGAGGTCAGCCCCAGGATGAATCCGAAGACGACGCCGATGATCACGGCCATCGTCTTGTGGCGCGTCGTCAGCGCGCCGTCGGATGGCAGCTTCGAAGCGTCCCACAGGCCCCGGATCGTGACGAACGTGCGGATCGCCACGGCGATGCCCACGGCGACAAGCGTGATCCCGATGACGTCAGGCAGCCACGCGTTGACGTCGCCCAAGACGTTGTAGAGCGTGTACGTGCCGGCAAACGCGGCGGGCACCGAGCCGGTGGCCATCCAGAGCGCGAGCTCCCGGTTCACGTTCTTGAGCTGGTGGTGGCGGGCAGCGCCGAACGCCTTCGTGATCGCCGCGTACACCAGGTCCGTGCCGACCGCGGTGCTGGCCGGGATGCCGAAGACCGTGATCAGGATCGGGGTCATGAGCGAGCCCGCGCCCATGCCCGTCAGGCCCACGAGGAGCCCGACTCCGAGTCCTGCTGCTGCCAATCCTGGGTCCATCAGTGCCTCCACTCCCTGCCGTCATTCCCACTATCTCGACAAATATAACCGAAATACTGGACAATGCAAGCAGAGGAACGGGGACAGTCCCTGAACTGCCGCCGTGACGGCGCCGCGACGCGCTCGTGGCAGACGGCGACCCCGAAGCGCTCCGGGGCGTCACGGCGCCGTCACGATTGTGTGACGCGAACAGTTCAGGGACTGTCCCCGGTCTAGAACGCGCCGAGCGTCTTCAGCGCCGAGACGGCCAGCACCGTCGCCAGCGAGCCGCGCAGGGCGCGCTCGGGCAGTGCGGCCGCGACCTGCGAGCCGATCAGGATGCCCGGCGTCGAGCCCAGCATCAGGTAGAAGACGTTCAGGAGCTCGAGGTGCGGCAGCAGGAAGTACGACGCCACGGCGGCGGGGATGGTGACCAGGGCGCCGTGATAGAGGTCGGTGCCGACGACCCGTCGCGCGGAGAGCGGGAAGAGCAGGATGAGCGCCATCCCGAAGAAGGCGCCCGCGCCCACGGACGTGAGCCCGAAGACGAAGCCGAAGACGACGCCGATCGAAACCGCGATCACCCGGTGGCGGCTGGTGAGCTCATCGTCGGCCGGGAGCGCCCGGTGGTCCCACAGGCCGCGGATCGTCACGAACGTGCGGATCGCGACGGCCGCGGCGACGGCCATCAGGGCGACGCCGATGCCGTAGCGGACGTCCTTCTGGATCGTCGCTCCCTCGGCGTCGGCGAGCCGGTGCAGCACCGCAATGCCGACGAGGCTGGCGGGGACGGATCCCGATGCCATCCACCAGGCGAGCTGGGTGTTCACCGTGTTGAGCGACCGGTGCCGCCAGGCTCCCACGGCCTTGCTCGCGCCCGAGTAGAGCAGGTCCGTGCCGACCACGGACAGCGCCGGCACGTTGAAGAACGTGATCAGGAGCGGGGCCATCAGCGAGCCGGCACCCATCCCGGTCGCGCCCACCAGGATGCCGACGACCACTCCCGCGATGATCAGCTCGATGCCCACTATCCCGACCAGTCTAAGCGAACTAGTGGAGAATTCAAGTGCCGGAGGCCGCCCTCCGGCACTCGAAACGTCTAGGCCTTGCGGTAGGCCTCGATCAGCACCTGCGCGACCTCGGGGCGGCTGAACTCGACCGGCGGCACCTCGCCGCGGCCGAGCATCTCGCGCACCTTCGTCCCCGACAGGTGGACGTGGTCGTCGCTGGGGTGCGGGCACGTCTTGGCCGAGCCCATGTTCCCGCAGGTCCGGCAGAAGAACGTGTGGTCGAAGAACATCGGCTCGATGTCGAGCTCGTGCGGCTCGAACTCGTCGAAGATCCGGTGCGCGTCGTAGGTGCCGTAGTACGAGCCCACGCCGGCGTGGTCGCGCCCGACGATGAAGTGCGAGCAGCCGTAGTTCTTGCGGCAGATCGCATGCCAGACCGCCTCGCGCGGCCCGCCGTACCGCATCGCGGCCGGGAACGCCGCGAGCATCGTGCGGTCGGCCGGGTAGTACTTCTCCAGCAGGACCTCGTAGCAGCGCACCCGCACCTCGGCCGGCACGTCGTCGCCCTTGGTCTTGCCGACGAGCGGGTGCAGGAGCAGCCCGTCGACGGTCTCGAGCGCGCACTTCTGGATGTACTCGTGCGCGCGGTGCACCGGGTTTCGCGTCTGGAAGCCGACGATCCGGCTCCAGCCCCGCTCCGCGAAGGCCGCCCGCGTCTCGGCCGGGTCGATCTGCAGCTTCGGGAACGCCGGCTGCGGCCTTCGGAAGACCGCGATCGGCCCGCCGACGAGGGTCGTGCCCTCGGCGTAGATTTGGGCCACGCCGGGATGGGCGTCCTCGGTGGTGCGGAAGACCTTCTGGGCCTCGCGCTCACGGTCGGCCTCGTAGACCTCCGCGACGTCGATCACGGCCAGGAGGTCGCCCTCGTATCCCTCGAGTGCCAGCCGGTCGCCGGACGGGCGCTCGTCCGCCGACAGCGTGACCGGGATCGCCCAGGGCAGGCCGGACTCGAGGTGCATCTCGTCGATCACCCGGTCGTAGTCCGCCTGGCCCATGAAGCCCGTGAGCGGGGAGAGCGCGCCCGACGCGATCATGTCGAGGTCGGCGGTCTGCTTCTCGGTCAGGCGCAGCCTGGGAAGGCCCTGCGCCTCGGACTCGAGCTGCGCCGCATCGTCGCCCGTGACGAGCCGGTTCACGAGCTCGCCCCCGTGGGGGGCGATCACGCCGGTGTTCTTGCGGAGAGCGGTCGAGGACTCCGTCGTCACGCGACGGCCTCCTCCAGCACCGGGGGGATGATCCCCAGGCGCTCGAGCTCGTCGACCACGAACCGCGCCGAATCCTCGGGCGACCGGCCCTCGGTCTCGACCACGATCTCGGCGTGGTCGGGCGCCTCGTATGGGTCGCTCACACCCGTGAACTCCTTGATCTCGCCGGCGAACGCCTTGGCGTAGAGCCCCTTGACGTCGCGGCGCGCGCACTCCTCGAGGGAGGTGGCCACGTACACCTCGACGAAGCGGCCGACGTCGTCGACCATCTCGCGCACGAGCTCGCGGGTCTCGGCGTACGGGCTGATCGCCGCGACGATGACCGCCGCGCCGTGGCGCGTCAGGAGCTTCGAGACGAAGCCGATGCGAAGGATGTTCGCGTCGCGGTCCTCCCGCGAGAAGCCGAGCCCCTTCGAGAGGTGGGTGCGCACGACATCGCCGTCCAGATGGTCAACGAGGATGCCTCGGCGCTCGATTTCGGGCCCGATGATCTGGGCGATGGTGCTCTTGCCTGCGCCTGACAGGCCCGTGAACCAGAGGGTGAAGCCGGTGGTGTCGTTCTGCACGCGTAATCAGTCCTTTCTCAGTTCGTGCCCTGATGAAGTAGTAGCGACCTAGTTGCCGTGGAGGCCGCACTCGACCTTGCCGGTGCCCTGCCACCTGCCGGCCCGCTCGTCCGGCGCACTGCCATCGACGGGGGTCGTGCACGGGATGCACCCGATCGACGGGTAGCCATGGTCGTGCAACAGGTTGTACGGGATTCCGTGCCTCCAGATGTAGCGCCACACGTCGCGGCTCGTCCAGTCTGCCAGCGGTTGAACCTTGACCACGCCACGGCGGTCGTCCAGCTCAATCTTGCGTGAACTTTGGCGCGTTGTCGACTGCTCTCGCCGAATTCCCGTGATCCACGCATCCGAACCGTCGAGCACCTGCCGGAGCGGCGCCACCTTGCGGATGCCGCAGCAGGCGTCCGGGTCGCGCTCCCACAGCCTCTCGCCGTGCTTGGCCGCCTGCTCGTCGAGCGTCAGCTCGGGCAGGACGCGCTCGAACTGCACCGGATACCGCTCGATCAGCTTCTCCCGCGTCTCGTACGTCTCGGGGAAGAGGATGCCGGTGTCGAGCTCGACGACCCGCATCCCGGGCGCCACCTGGGACACCATGTGGACGAGGACGGAGCTCTGCTTCTGCCACGAGCACGTCAGGACGGCCCGCTCGCCGAAGCGCTCGGCCGCCCACGCCAGGACGTGCTCGGCGGTGCGGCTCTCGAAGCGGTCGGCCAGGTCGTCGACCTCGGCGGCGGTGAGTGGGGGCGCGGTCGTGCTCATGTCGGCGTGCCGGCGTCCGTCTTCTCGAGATCCTTGAGGAGCAGCTGGGGCATGGTGTGGGAGCGCAGGCCCAGCCGCAGCGTCTCGAGCGGGATCACCTCTTCAGGCGGGATGTTGCCCACGTTCACGTCGCGCCCAAACCGGGCGATGAACCACGCCTGCTGCTCGACCTGCGGGGTCTCGAAGATGAGCCGGTCCACGTCGATCTCGTGCGCGATCTCGTCGATCAGGCCGCGGCGCACCTCACCGTCGCCTCGGTAGATGCCGGCCGTGCCGGCCTCGCGTCCCTCGCAGATCACCTTGACGGCCCCGGCGTCCAGCTCCTCCTTGATCCACTCGACCCACTGGTACGGGGCGAAGACGCACTGTGCGTCCTTCGAGCCGACCTCGCTCAGGACGACGAACTCCTCGGCGAGGGCGCTGATCAGCTCCAGCTTCGAGCTCCGCTCGACCTGGAGCGTGCCGTCGGAGACCTCGACGTGGGTGAACCCGTGGCTCGACACGAACCGGCGGAACTCGGCGACGCGGCCGCGGGCGATGGCCGCCTCGAGCAGCGTTCCGCCGCACATGACCGGGATCCCGGCCGACTGGTACAGGCGCACCTTCTCGGTGAGCGTGGAGGTGATGGTCGCCGTGCCCCATCCGAGCTTGACGACGTCGACGAAGTCGCCGGCGGTCTCGATCAGGCCCTCGGCCTCAGCCAGCGAGAGGCCCTTGTCCATCACGTGCGTCCAGCCCCGCTCCCGCGGCTTGGCCGGGCGCATCGGCAGTCCCAGAAAGTCGTCCGGCATCGTCGTGTCCTCGCGTGGTGGTCGTCCCGAAGCGGCATTCGCACTCTACCGCCGGGCCCCTTCCGGCCCGGAAGGCTAGCGGATCTCCGGATCCGATAGCGCGAAGCTTGGATCCATTAGCGCAGCGAGGCTGCCAGGCGCTCGAGCTCCCGGGCATCCGCCGGCTCGCCTCCCGGCGTCCATGGCAGCACGAGCGGGTCGCCCTCGTAGCGCGGGATCACGTGGACGTGGTAGTGGAACACCGTCTGCCAGGCGGCGGCGCCGTTCGACTGCATGATCGTGACGCCGTCGGCTTCGAGGCGCTCGAACGCCCGCCGGGCCAGGAGCTGCGCGGCGCCGGCGGCGGCGGCGAGATCGTCGGGGTCGGCGTCGCGCACGTCGACTGCGTGGGCCCGCGGGATCACGAGCGCGTGGCCGCGTGTGGCCGGGAAGATGTCCATGATGGCGATCACGCGCTCGTCCTCGTGGACGCGTGTGGACGGCAGCTCGCCGGCCGCGATGCGGCAGAAGAGGCAGTCGGGCATGTGGCCAGTGTCGCACACGCGCCGATATCCTCCCGCCGTGCCCGACGTCACCGTCTCCATCGTCGCCGGCGGCGACCGCCGCCTGCTGGACGCCTGCCTGGCCTCGCTCCCCGCGGCGGCCCGCCGGACGGCCGTCCGGACGGTGGTGGTCGACAACGCGTCGCCCGACCCGCTCGCCTTTCCCGAGGGCGTCGAGGTGGTCCGGAACGAGGCCCGGCGCGGGTTCGGCGCAAACCACAACGCCGTGCTGGGGGCGGCGGAGGGCCGCTACGCCCTCATCCTGAACGACGACACCGTCCTCGACGCCGAGGCGATCGACCGGCTCAAGTGGTTCATGGACCAGAACCCCGCCGTGGGCGCCGCCGGGCCGCGCCTGCGCTTCCCGGACGGGCGCGTGCAGCCGTCGGCGTTCCGGTTCCCGACGCCGGCCCGGGTGGCGCTCACGTTCCTCACGCTCCAGCGGGCCGGCTGGGACATGTCGCGCGGCGAGCGGATCCGCCGGGTCGACTGGATCCACGGGGCCGCGATGATGGTGCGGCTCGCGGCCTTCCGCGATGCGGGCGGGCTCGACGAGCGCTTCTACATGTACCTCGAGGACGTCGACCTGTGCCGCGGCATGCGCGACGCCGGCTGGGAGATCGCCTTCTTCCCGTACGCGGGGATCGTGCACCACGAGAGCTCCTCGACCGCAGGCGTGCCGGAGCGGCGGATCGTGCAGCACGCCCGCAGCCGCGGCCTCTATGCGCGAAAGCACCACGGCACCGCCGCCGAGCGGTTCGTGCAGGGCGTGACGGCGGCGATGTTCGCGGCCCGGGCGGGCCTGGCCGTCGTCCTCCCCGGGTACGACGCCGACGACGTGCGCCGCCTCCGGGCCCACGCCCGGGCCTCGCTCGACCCGGCCTCCGGCGAGGGGATCGAGGAGCCGTGAGCGGCCGGGTGCTGGTCACCGGCGGCCTGGGGTTCATCGGCTCGGCCTTCGTGCGAGCGCTCGCCGCCGACGGCGTGCGCGTGCTGAACGTCGACCTCGACACGTACGCGGGCGACGAGCGCCGGATCGCCGGGGTTGGCGGCGGCCTCGTCGAGACCGTGCGCCTCGACGTCGCCTCGCCCGACGTGGCGCGCGTCGCCCGGGAGGAGCAGCCGTCGCTCCTCGTCCACTTCGCCGCTGAGTCGCACGTCACCCGGAGCGAGGACGCCCCCGAGATCTTCTTCCACGCCAACGTGGAGGGGACGCGGGTGGTGCTCGAGGCCGCGGAGGCGGCCGGCTGCCGGGTGCTCCACATGTCCACGGACGAGGTGTACGGGCCGTGCCCGGGCGACCCGTTCCGCGAGGAGGAGAAGCTCCCCGGCGAGGGGCTCGCGACGAGCGCCTACGCCCGCTCGAAGGCGCTCGCCGACGACCTGGCCCGCTCCTACGCCGAGCGGGTCGACGTGGTGGTGGCGCGGCCGACGAACTGCATCGGCCCCTGGCAGCACCCCGAGAAGGCGGTGCCGCGGTGGGCGACGCGGGCCCTCCGCGGTGAGCGGCTGCCGGTGTGGGGCGACGGCGCCCAGGTGCGCGACTGGATGTTCGTCGAGGACGCCGTGTCGGCCCTGCGCCTGCTGGCCGACCGCGGGGAGCGGGGCCAGGTCTACAACGTCGGGCCGCAGGCCGAGGGCGCGCCGAATCTCGAGATCGCCCGCGCGGTCGCGCGCGCGGCCGGCGAGGACGAGAGCGCGGTCTATCTGAGCCACTACGACCGCCCCCAGCACGACCGCCGGTACGCGGTCGCGACGGACCGGATCGCGGCGCTCGGCTGGCGGCCGTCGCGCTCGCTGGAGGCGGCGATCGCCGACACGGTCGCGTGGTACCGGGCGAACGAGGACTGGTGGTCGACGCTCGTCCCGGACGCGGAGCAGCTCTATGCCGACTGAGACCGTGAGCGCAATCGACGGCGTGCGCATCGTGACCCGCGACGTCTACGGCGACCTGCGCGGGCGGTTCTGCGAGATCTTCCGCACCGGATCGATGCCCGAGACCTTCGTGCAGGTGAACCACTCGCGCTCGGCCGCGGGCGTCCTGCGCGGCCTGCACTACCACCGCCACCAGGCCGACCTCTGGTACGTGCCGGCCGGACGGGCACAGGTGGGGCTGGCGGACCTGCGCCGGCGCGGCGGCACGCCCGTCACCGAGACGTTCGTGCTCGACGCGGCCGAGCCGACCACCGTCTTCATCCCGTCGGGCGTGGCGCACGGCTACCTCGCGCTCACCGAGCTCGACGTCATCTACTGGGTCACGAGCGAGTACGACCCGTCCGACGAGCATGGCGTCGCGTGGAACGACCCGACGCTCGCGATCCCCTGGCGGATCGACGCCGAGCCGGTGCTGAGCGAGCGCGACGCCAAGAACCCGAACCTGGATTGGGAGCTCATCCCCGAGTTCTCGTGACGGGCGCCGGCGGCCAGGTCGGCCTGGCGCTGCGCGACCACCTGCCGGCGGCGGAGTACCTCTCGCACGCCGAGCTCGACGTCACGGATGCCGACGCCGTCCGGGAGGCGCTGGGCGGCGCCGATCTCGTCGTCCACGCGGCCGCGATGACGAACGTCGACGGCTGCGAGCTCGATCCCGGGCGTGCGGAGGCGGTGAACGCCGGCGGGGCGGCGAACGTGGCGTCCGCCGGGGCGCGCGTCATCCACCTCTCGACCGACTACGTCTTCTCGGGAGCGGAGCCGGGCGAGTACGCCGAGGATGCGCCGACCGGGCCGCTCGGGGCGTATGGGCGCTCGAAGCTCGCGGGCGAGCAGGCGGTGCTGGGACGGCCGGGCAACCTCGTCGTGCGGACGTCCTGGGTGTACGGCGAGGGACGAAACTTCATCCGGTCGATCCTGGCGGCCGAGCGGGCCGGGAAGGCGCTGCGGGTCGTGGACGACCAGCGGGGACGGCCGACCTGGGCCGGCGACGTCGCCCGCGCGGTCGCGTATCTCGCCGGGCGCGCTGACACGGGCGTCGTCCACGTGACCGGCGCGGGCGATCCGTGCACGTGGGCCGACCTGGCAGAGGTGGTCGTCGGGCATCCGGTCGAGCGGATCACGAGCGAGGAGTTCGGCGCGCCGGCGCCGCGGCCGCGAAACAGCGTGCTCTCGCTCCGGCGGGCGCGCGGCCTCGGCGTCCCTCTGGCAGACTGGCGCGAGTCCGTGAAGCGATACCTGGAGAACGAGCGGTGAAGGGCGTCGTCCTGGCGGGCGGGCTCGGCACCCGGCTGGGGCCGATGACGCAGGTCGCGAACAAGCACGTCCTCGACCTGTACGACGAGCCGATGATCCACTTCCCCGTGCGGACGCTGGCCCGGGCGGGGGTCACCGAGCTGGTCGTGGTCGTCGGCCGCTACGGCGAGCAGGTGCAGGCGGTGCTGGGCGACGGGTCCGCGCTCGGGGTCGCGATCGAGTACGCCCACCAGGAGGGGGAGGCCGGGATCGCCGACGCCCTCGCCAGGGCTCGCCCGCACGTCGGCGACGACCGGATCGTCGCGATCCTCGGCGACAACCTCTACCAGGACGACCTGCGCCCCTTCGTGGAGGCGTTCCGCGCCCAGGAGCACGGCGCGCGGATCCTCCTGAAGCAGGTGGAGGACGCCCGCCGCTTCGGCGTCGCCACCGTGGACGGCGACCGCATCACCGGGATCGAGGAGAAGCCGGCCGAGCCGAAGAGCGATCTCGCCGTCACCGGGTGCTACATGTACGACGCCCGCGTGTTCGAGATCGTCGACGGCCTCGAGCCGTCCGCGCGCGGCGAGCTCGAGATCACCGACGTCAACAACGACTACGTGGCGCGCGGCGAGATGGCGTTCGACGTCCTGCCCGGATGGTGGACGGACGCCGGCACCCACGCCTCGAAGCTCAAGGCCTCGATCCTGGTCGCCCTCACCAAGGGCGTCACGTTTCACGCCTGACTTCGCAACGGGCGAAGTTCAGGGACTGTCCGGGGGGTTCCCGCCGAAGGTGTCGCGAAGGCGTGGCGGCAGGCGTTCGGGGACTGTCCCCGAACGCCGGTCAGGCGGCGTTCGGGAGGCGCTCGTCGTCCAGGCCCAGGACCGCGAGCAGCGCGTCGACCACGTCGGGGTCGAAGTGCGATCCGGCGCTCCTGCGAAGCTCGGCGGCCGACTCCTGCGGCGTCCTTGCTGCGGAATAGGGCCTCGTCGCCGTCATCGCGGCATAGGCGTCCGCCGCCGCGATGATCCGGGCCTCGACGGGGATCGCGGTCCCGGCCAGGTCGTCGGGATAGCCGCCGCCGGCGAAGCGCTCGTGGTGGTGGCGGACGCCCGGCGCCGCGTGCCGCAGTGTGGCCACGCGCCCGACCACCGCCGCGCCGACGGCGGGATGCGTGCGCATCCGCGCCCACTCGGCGTCATCGAGGGGGCCGGGCTTCATGAGGATCTGCTCGGAGATCGCGAGCTTTCCGACGTCGTGCAGCCATCCGCCGAGCCGGCAGCGCTCGACGGTGCGGAGGTGCAGCCCGAGCTGCTCGGCCGTTCGCGCGGCCAGGCTGGCAACCTGCTCGGCGTGCTCCTCCGGCACGCCCTCGCGGATGCTGCTCGCGTAGGCGAGGGCGCGGGCCAGGCCAAGCGCTTCGGACTCCGCGCGGGATGCGCCCGCGCCGCCCGCGGCCGGCACCACCGACACGCGGTTTCGGCCCTCGTGCTTGGCCGCGTACAGACACCGGTCGGCGGTCTCCAGCAGGGCGTCGAGCGTCTCGGCGCCCGCGGAGGCGAGCGCGCATCCGACCGAGATCGTGAGCTCGACACGGAGATCCCCGTCGACGATCGGCACCGCCTCGACGGCCAGGCGCAGCCGCTCGGCACGCTCGACGAGGTCGCCGTCGGACTCCACGCCTCGCAGGAGCACCGCGAACTCCTCGCCGCCCCAGCGGGCCAGACAGTCACCGGGCTCGAGCCCGTCGCCCAGCCGGCCCGCGAGCCCGACGAGGACCGCGTCGCCGGCGGCGTGGCCGTACGCGTCGTTGATCTGCTTGAAGTGGTCGGCGTCGAGCAGGAGAAGCCCGCAGCGCTCGCGCCCGGACGCGATCGACTCGGTCGCGATCTCGGCGAAGCGGCGACGGTTGAACGCGCCGGTGAGCTCGTCGGTGCTCGCGCGCAGCTCGGCCGCGGCGCGGGCCTCCTCCAGCTCGCGGTGGGCGTGCTGCATCTCGTCCATGCTGCGCTTGAGGTCGTCCTCCAGCCGGCGCCGCTCGGTCACGTCGGACACGATCCCGCTGACCTCGAACACCCCGTCCGGGCGCCTGCGGCAGGCGGCGCGGTCGTACACCCACCGCGTGATCCCGTCGGCGCCGATGAGGCGGTACGTCACCTCCCCGTCCTCGCCGCGGCAGAGCGCCTGGTTGAACGCCTCGTAGGCCGCCCAGTCGTCGGGGTGCACCGCCGCGTCCCAGTTCACCATCTCCGGGTCGGGCTCTGCGCCGCCGAGGAGCCGCTCGCCGCCGGGACCCTGGAAGAGCTCCTCGAGCGTGCCGTCGGGCATCGCCAGGGTGAGATAGACGTGCGCGCCCACGACGTCGAGCAGGCTCGTGAAGCGATCGCTCGCCTCGGCGGCCCGCGCGGTGGCCTGCTCGTACGCGGTCACATCCGAGACGATGCCCTCCACCAGGATGCCGCCGTCGGCCTTGCGGCGCGGCCGCGCCCGGTCTCGCAGGGTGCGGGTAACCCCGTCGAGGCCGACCAGCCGGTACGTCACCTCGGCGTCCTCGCCCTTCAGGAGGCTGCGGTTGAACGCTTCGTAGGCGGGCCAGTCCGACGGCACGATGCGCGACTCCCAGAACGCTCCCTGGAGGACGCCGCTCGGCAGCGGCCCGCCGATCAGGCTTGCGACCGAGATCGGCGACGCGTGGTGGACGTAGCGCCCGTCCGCCGTGATCTCGCCCGCGTAGACGTGCTCCTCGAAGAGGTCGAGGATGCGCGCGAGCTGCACCTCGGGCTGGCGCCCGCGGCCGAGCCGCAGCACGTGGCGGAGCCAGGCGAGCGGTGCTCCCGCGTCCGAGGCAGGGGTGGGCGGACCATTCATGGCGATGAAGAGATCATCGACCCGGGGCGCGGCGCGCTTGAGATGCCGCTAGATGATCAATCATCTAGCGCCATTGCACCTGCACCGGTCCCGCCAGGTGCAGGAGCGTGAGGCCGTCGGCGAGCGCCGGGGCGGGCGAGCGGACGCCCGGCGGGGTCGTCGCGACCACGGCCGTGGACGTCCGGCCGCGGAGCGCGATCACGATGCGGCGGCCGTCCGGCGAGGCGGCGAGGCTCTCGACCGGCCGCCCGGTCGAGACCGTACGGGCGGCGGCCTCGGCGCCCGACACGCCGTACCGGGTGAGCGTGGAGCCGGCCGCCGCGAGGAGGGCGCGGCGGGTGAGCCAGGCCAGGTGCGGCCGGCCGGCCGGGCCGGTCAGGCAGCGCGGATCGCGGCCGCCGGACGTGTCGACGAGCGCCACCCGGCCGGCCGCGTCGGCGACCGCCAGGGTCGTCCCGGCCGGCGCGAAGGCCAGCGCGAGCGGCCGGCGGATGCCGCACGCTCTCCCGAGCGGATGGTTCGCGCCGCCGATGACGTCGTGGACGACCACTGCGCCCGAGGCGGTCACGTACGCGAGCGCCTTCGAGTCCCACCGCCAGGCCGGCATCACCGGCGCGGCATCCGTGTCGACCGTGAACGGGTGCGTCCCCGTCCCCCACAGGTCGCCGACGGTGTAGCCGCGCGCGGTGCGAAGCACGTACGCGATCCGGATCGGGAACGGCGACCACTCGGCCGCGACCGGCCGCCCGCCGAGGTCGCCTCGGCCCCACGCCACCCGCCCCGTCCGCGTCTCGACCGCCCGCAGCATGGTGCTGCGCCCCTCGACCAGGTAGAGCGAGCCCGGGCTGGCGGCAAACGCCGCGAGCCGGCGGCCGTGCCACCGGCGTGGCGTGCCGCGCGCCGTGACCACGGTCGCCCGCCCGCGGCTCGTCACCCAGATGGCGGCGTCCGCCGGCAGGAGCGAGGCGTCCGGCCGCGCCGTCGGCTCGGCCGGCGGCGCGTGAGTCGTCGCGGGCTCGGGGTTGACGACCGGCAGGTGCGCGCCGGTCGCCGCGAGCGTCATCCCGCCCGAGACGAACGCCGCCAGGCA
>JAICKX010000025.1 GCA_025927685.1 Thermoleophilia bacterium
GTGGGCGGCGGGCTGGGCGCCGCGGACGGGTTCGCCGACGGGCTCGCCGCGGCGCTTCGGCCGGCGATCTGGTGCGAGGCCACGCGCGATCTCCCGGTCGTCCCGACCGCGCTGGGCGAGTGGGGCGGGGCGATCGGCGCGGCGCTGGCGGCCGCGGAGGCGCCGGCGTGACCTGGCGCGACACCGGCCTCTGGGCCGACGTGCGCGAGCTGCCCGGGTCGGTGGCGGCCACCCTCGATGCGGCCGACGGGCTCGACGAGACGGCGGCGCTTCTGTCCGGGCCGGACGTGCGCCGGATCGTCGCAAGCGGGAACGGCGCGGCGTACTACGTCGCGCTCGCCGTGTCACTCGTCGCCGGGATGGGCGCCACGGGGCCGGAGGTCGTGGCCGTGCCGAGCGGGCTCCTGGCCGGCGGGTGGTTCCGGTTCCGGCCGGGCGACCGCCTGCTCGCCGTGTCGTCATCGGGCGAGTTCCGCGATCTCGTGGAGGCCGTCGAGGCGGGGTCGGCGCCCAGGCCCTACGCGGCCGTGACGGCGACGGCCGGCTCCACGATCGAGCGCAGCGCCGGCGCGCGGGCGCTCCAGCGCGTCCTGCACCAGCGCGCCGTCACGCACACGCAGGCCCTCGCCGGCGGCCTGGCGTGCGCGCTTGCGGTGTGGGTGCGCATCGTCGGCGACACCGGGCTGGCCGACGCGCTCGCGGCCCTCCCGGACACGCTGGCCGGGGCCGTCCATGAGGCCGAGGAGTGGGCCGCCGGGCTCGGCGACGTGCGTCCACCGCCCGCGGCCGTCGCGTTCTCCGCCGGGCCGGGGTGGGCGGCCGCGCTCGAGGCCGCGCTCCTCCTCAAGGAGGTGGCGGGCGTCCCGGCCGAGGGGGTCGACGCCCGCGAGGGGGCGACGTCGGCGATGTACGCGCTCGGGGAGGCGCACCTGGCGGCCTCGCTTCCGGTCGGCGATCCGGCCGAGGCGGAGGCCGAGCGCGTGTGTGCCGAGGCAGGCGCGCGGGTCGTGCGCTGCCCCGGCGGCGAGCGGGCAGACGCGCGGTTGGCGCTCGCCACGACGCTTCCGGCGGCGACCGCGCTCTCGGCCGTCATCGCCGAGCGGGCCGGCCTGGACGCCGACCGGCCCGCATGGATCGACGCCTACTACCGCACCGCCCGGCGCGACCCGGCGTCGGCCGGCGACGGCTGAAACACCCGCTGCGCGATCGCTGTCGGCACCACGGCCGAAAGGATGATGACCGTGAGGAGCAGGGAGAACTGCGTGCGGTCGATGATCCCGGCCTGGAGGCCGTAGAGCGACGTGATGGTGCCGAACGTGAGCCCGGTCGACATGAGGAGCGTCGTGAACGCGGCGTCCGGCGCGCAGTGCCGGCGGGCGAGCGGATAGACGCCGGCCAGCTTCGGCAGCATCTTGGCGACCGCCAGGAGGGCGAGCAGCCCGAGGTTCGCCCACACGGCGTCCAGCGAGAGGTTGAGCCCGCCCTTCAGGAAGAAGAACGGCGTGAGGAACGCGAACGCCACCACCCGCAGCCGCTCCTGCTCCAGCCGGTGCGAGTCGTAGTGCCCGCTCATGGCGAGCCCGAGGACGAAGACCGGCAGGACGGCCTGGCTCGAGGCGCGGCCCCCGAGGTACATGAGCACGAACATGACCGCGAAGACCAGCTTGATCTCCGGCTCGATGATGCGGTCGCCGTAGCGGCCGAAGAACCACGGCGCCATCCGCGGCAGCCCCCAGATCGCAAGCACCGAGAGCGCCGCGAACGGGAGGATCCACACGTTCGGGGTGACGAAGAGGACCGACAGCCCGAGGACGGTGAGGATGTCGGTCACGAACGTGGCGGCCATGATGCGCTTGCCGGTCACGGACCGGTTGAGGCCGGTCTCCACCAGCACGGCGTAGACGACCGCGAGACTGGTGGTGGAGAGCGCGAGCCCGCCGATCTCGGCCTGGTCGCGCGTCCAGCCGGCGGCCCAGTAGGCCGTCGCCATGGCCACCGTGAACGGCGCGGCGAAGGAGGCCGCCCCGATCGCGAGGCTCGCCCGCCACTCACGCCGGAACTGGGGGACGTCCACCTCCGTCCCGGCCAGGAACGTGAGGACGATGCCTGCGAACGAGCCGACGAACGAGAGCCAGTCGGGGACGGCCACGGTGAACGCGTTCCCGACCGCGACGCCCGCCGCGAGCTCGATCAGGGCGACGGACAGGCCGAGCTCGACCGAGATCGTGCTCGCCAGGAGAATTGTGGCCGCCAGGACGGCCGCCAGCGCGAGTTCGCTCACCGCTCCACCTCCAGGGTCGTGACGCTGGGGTAGAGGCCATCAGCCCTGAGGGCGGTTGGACGCGAGCCTCATCGCGTTCCGGCGATGGTAGCCGGTCAGCGGCTCAGACGCCCTCGCGCACGGCCTCGAACGCCGCGGCCGCGGCCTCGAGGTCGTCGCGGGTGTGGGCCGCCGACATCTGCGTGCGGATCCGGGCCTTGCCCTTCGGCACGACCGGGTAGGTGAAGCTGACGGCGTAGACGCCGCGGTCGAGGAGCCCGCGCGCGAACTGCCCGGCGGCGACCGCGTCGCCGAACATGACCGGCACGATCGGGTGCTCGCCGGGCAGGATCTCGAAGCCCGCATCCGACATCCGCCCGCGGAACCAGGCCGTGTTGTCGGCGAGGCGGGTGCGCAGCTCGTCGGACGTCTCGAGCAGGTCGAGCGTGGCGAGCGCCGCGCCCACGATCGGCGGGGCCAGGCTGTTCGAGAAGAGGTAGGGCCGCGAGCGCTGGCGCAGGATCTCGACGATCTCGCGCCTGCCGGACGCATAGCCGCCGGAGGCGCCCCCCATCGCTTTCCCCAGCGTGCCGGTGAGGACGTCCACGCGGTCGGCGACGCCGAAGTGCTCCGGCGTCCCGCGTCCGCGCGGGCCGACGAAGCCGACCGCGTGGGAGTCGTCGACCATGACGAGCGCGTCGTGCTTCTCGGCCAGGGCGCAGATCCCGGCCAGGTCGGCCAGGTAGCCGTCCATCGAGAAGACGCCGTCGGTCGCGATCAGGCGGTGGCGCGCGCCGGCCGCCTCGGTCAGGCACCGCTCCAGGTCCTCCATGTCGCCGTTTCGGAAGCGCAGCCGCCGGGCCTTGCAGAGCCGGATGCCGTCGATCACCGACGCGTGGTTCAGCTCGTCGGAGACGACCGCGTCCTCGGCGGTGAGGAGCGACTCGAAGAGGCCGGCGTTCGCATCGAAGCAGGAGGAGTAGAGGATCGTGTCCTCGGTTCCGAGGAACTCCGAGATCCGCTTCTCGAGCTCGCGGTGGATCGTCTGGGTACCGCAGATGAACCGCACCGACGCCATGCCGAATCCCCACCGGTCGAGCGCCTCGTGGGCGGCGGCCACGACCGACGGGTGGCTCGCGAGCCCCAGGTAGTTGTTGGCGCACAGGTTGAGGACGTCGCGGCCCTCGACCCGGACGTGGGCGCTCTGCGGCGTCTCGATCTCCCACTCGTCCTTGTAGAGCCCCGACTCGCGCAACTCGGCCAGCGTCCCGGCCAGCTCCTTCTCCAGCGTGCTCATGCGTCCTCCCAGCTCATGACGATCTTGCCCGAGTCCCCCGAGGCGGCCGTCGCGAACGCCTCCTCGTGGTCGCGGAACGAGAAGCGGTGGGTGATGACCGGGTCGATGTCGAGCCCCGACTGGAGCAGCACGGTCATCTGGTACCAGGTCTCGTACATCTCGCGCCCGTACACGCCGCGCAGCGTCAGCATGTTCGTGATGACGGTGCTCCAGTCGAGCGCGAACTCCTCCGACGGCAGGCCCAGCACGGCGATCCGGCCGCCGTGCGACATGCTCGCCACCATCGTGTGCAGCGCGTCCGGGCTGCCCGACATCTCCAGGCCGATGTCGAACCCCTCGGTCATCCCCAGCTCCCCCTGGACGCCGGCCAGGTCGCGCTCGCGCGGGTCGACGGCGAGCGTGGCGCCCATCCGCCGGGCCAGGTCGAGCCGGTAGGGGTTCAGGTCGGTGACGACCACGTGGCGCGCGCCGGCGTGGCGCACGACGGCCGCGGCCATGCAGCCGATCGGCCCGGCCCCGGTGATGAGGACGTCCTCGCCCAGCACCGGGAACTGGAGGGCGGTGTGGACCGCGTTTCCGAACGGGTCGAAGATCGCCGCGACGTCGGGGTCGATGCCGTCGGCGTGGTGCCAGATGTTCGTCATCGGCAGGGCGATCAGCTCGGCGAACGCGCCGGGCCGGTTCACGCCGACGCCGCTCGTGTGCGCGCATAGGTGCCGCCGCCCGGCCATGCAGTTGCGGCACCGGCCGCAGACCACGTGGCCTTCACCGGAGACGACGTCGCCGGGGTGGAAGTCGCTCACGTTCGAGCCGACCGCGACGATCTCGCCGACGAACTCGTGGCCGATCGTCATCGGCACCGGGATCGTCCGCTGGGCCCACGCGTCCCAGCTTCGGATGTGCAGGTCGGTGCCGCAGATGCCCGTGCGCCGGACCCGGATCAGGACGTCGTTCAGGCCGTGCTCCGGCTCCATGACGTCCTCCAGCCACAGGCCCGGCTCCGCGAGCTTCTTGACCAGCGCCAGCATCGTCCCGCATCGTAGGCGCCGGGCCGGGGCTTGAGGTCGGCTCTCCGGCTTGATAGAGTGGCCTGTTGCGCCGGCCCCGAGAACGTGCCGGCGCCAGCCGCCGCCCGCGCCTCGACCGACGTCCTTCCCCGGCCCGCGCCCCCGCGTGCGCCCGCCCGGGGACATCCCTCGGCATGGAGTCATCGTGTCCTCCCAGCCTGCTGTCGAAGTCCAGGACCTGCGCAAGGAGTTCATCCGCCGCGACGGCGGCGGCGGCGTGCGCCATCGCCGCCGCCGCAAGCGCGTGGCCGCGCTGCACGACGTCACGTTCTCGCTGACGCGCGGCGAGTGCGTCGCGATCCTCGGCCAGAACGGCTCCGGCAAGTCGACCCTCGTGCGCCTGCTCTCGACGCTGCTCCAGCACGACGGCGGCTCGGCCCACGTGTTCGGGAACGACGTCTTCCGGCGGCCGCGAGCGGTGCAGCGGCTGGTGAACCGGGTGTCGGTCGAGGCGTCGTTCTTCAAGCGCATGTCGCCCGCCGAGAACCTGAGCTACTCGGCCCGTTTCTACGGGATGACCCCCCGCCAGTCGCGCGAGGCGATCCCGCGCATCCTCGAGCGGGTGGGCTTCCCGCCGGAGCGGCGCGGCGAGCCGATGGAGGACCTCTCTCGCGGCATGCAGCAGAAGATCGCCCTGGCCCGTGCCCTCCTGGTCGCGCCGGTCCTGCTCCTGCTGGACGAGCCGACGACCGGCCTCGACCCGCGCTCCAAGCTCGAGGTGCAGGGATTCATCCGCTCGATCCGCGAGCAGCACGACGCGACGATCCTGCTCTGCACGCACGACATGGCCGAGGCGGAGGCCCTGGCCGACCGGATCGGCATCCTGCACGAGGGGGCGCTCATCTGCCTCGACACGGCGGACACGCTCAAGCGGGCCTACGGCGCCGAGACGGTCGAGGCCGCCTTCCTCGCCGCCACGGGCCGCCAGTTCGAGGACGAGAAGGAGGACGAGTGATCCGGCTCGACACCGTCGCGCTGCGCCGCGAGCTGGTGGGCTTCGCCGGCATCGTCGAGCGCAACACGTACCTCATCCGCCGGTTCGTGTGGTGGGAGGTGGCCTGGTTCCTCTACACGGTCGCGAACACGCTCACGATCGTCTTCATCGCCAAGGGCGCGGAGGCGGCCGGCTACAAGCTCGACGTGAACCGAGAGACGATCGTGCTCCTGATCGGCGCGGTTGTCTGGTCATACCTCGGCCTGCTCTTCGAGATCGTCACCGAGACGGTGGCGTGGGAGCGCTGGGAGGGGACGATCGAGTACACGTTCATGGCACCGCTGTCGCGGCCGGCGCATCTGCTCGGCATGGGCGCGTTCGCGGTCGTCTACGGCGTCCTGCGCACGGTGCTGCTCTTCGGGGTCGTGTCGGAGTTCCTCGACGTCACGTTCGTGCACGCCGACTTCGGCGCGGCGATGGTCGTCCTGGCGGCGTCGTCGTTCTCGTTCGTCGGCATCGGGATGATGACCGCGGTGCTGCCGCTGATCTCGCCGGAGAAGGGGACGCAGCTCGGCTTCATCGCGCAGGGCCTCCTGCTCGTGATCTCGGGCGTCTACTACCCGGTGTCGGTGCTGCCGCAGTGGATGCAGTGGCTCTCGGTCGCCTCGCCGGCCACCTACACGCTCGAGGGCGCGCGCAAGGCCGTCCTCGACGGCACCGGCGTCGCCGGCCTCTGGGGCGACATCTGGCCGCTGCTCCTGATCGGCGTGATCGCGATCCCGGCGGGGCTCGCGGTGTTCGCGCAGGGCGAGCGCTATGCCAAGCGCCACGGCCGGCTCAAGCGGTCGGGCTAGCGCCGGCGCCCTGGAGCGGACGCTCGGCCATGAGCGCGAGCGTGTTCCCTTCGCTGTCCTGGAAGAACGCCATCCGGCCCTCGACCTCGTCGGTCGTGTAGACCGTGTGCGGCTCATCGTCGAAGACGACGCCGCGATCTCGCAGGGCCCGGTAGCTGTCGTCGACCGAGTCGACCCCGTAGTAGATGACCGCCGTCGTGTCCGGGGAATCCTCGGCGGCAGCGGCGAGGTACAGCCGCACCCCGCCGCAGTCGAAGAAGGCGAGGCCCTGGTCGGGCACGTCGAAGAGGAACGGGATGCCGAGAACGTCGCGGTAGAAGGCGACGGCCCGGCCGACGTCGCGGACGTTGATCCGGATCTGTCCGATGCGGCTGAGCTGCATGTGTCCACGGTAGCCGAGGGGGTGTCCGAGGACCAGGGTTACAGTGGGCGCACGACGGTCAGCGCCGCAAACGCGGTGTCGTTCCCGGGGGTGGTGACCGCGACCGTGCCCCCGCGGATCGAGCGCTCGCCGATCAGGAGCCGGCCGCTCCGGGCTGCGTAGAAGCGGGCCACGCCGCCGTTCATGGGGATCGTCTTCAGCGGCACGCGCGCGCCCAGGAGCGGCGGCGGCACGACGCGGCCGTACGTCCACACGGTCGTTCGGCCGTAGCGGATCCGCACCGCCGTCCCGCCGGTGTAGCGAACGACGGCGACGTCGCCCGCGCGGCTGCCGCGGAACCGCGGCCCGAGCCACCACGGACGCGGCTCGAGCGCGCGCGCCTCGGCGAGGGCCACCCGGCGCACGCCCAGGAGCTGCACCGGTTGGCCCGGCGCGGTGAGCTGCGTGGTGGCCGTCCCGGGCGGCAGCTTCAGGTCGAGCACGCCGGGGGTCAGCTCGCCGGCGTCGACGCGCAGGATCGAGCCGACGGCGATGGTCGCGAACGTCCGCGCGTGTCCGCCCGCCTCGAGCTGGCGCCACTCGATGCGAAGCGGCAGGAACGTCGTGGCGTCGAGCGTCGCCACCTGGAGGATCCGGGTGGAGTCCGCCAGCCGCTCGACGGGCAGCGTGACGCGGTACACGCGGCGGCCGCCCTCGGTGCGGGCGTGGGTGCGGAGCGGACCGGCCGCTGCGAGCGCCTCGCGGTAGAACGCGATCGGATCCTCGCTCTCGGCGCAGCCACTGGCGAGCGCGGCACATGAGGCGGCGACGACCGCCGTTCCGGAGGCTGGGTCGTAGCGGGTGACGCGGCCGTGGTCGACCAGCGTCTCGGCCACGACCGTCCCGCCGACGGTCTGCGTCCAGCGCTGGCGGTCGCCGGCCGGGTCGATCCACCCGGTGCGCTTCGAGACGGGGAACCCCGCGCCCGGCCCGGGGCGCACGACCTCCGACACGCCCAGCACCTGGCCCCGGCTGCCGAGCGCCGCCAGCGCGCGGGCCTGGACGTCGACATCGACCGGGCCGGACGTGAACGGCAGGACGAGCAGGATCGCGGCAGCGAGCACGGCCGCGGCGGCGACGAGCGCCCCGGCGACGCGGAGCCGCGCCCTGGAGAGGGGCGGCGCGACACCGGCCGGCCGAGCCCGCTCGAGCGCGTGCTCCACCTCTGTCTCGGAGAGGTCGAACCGGGCGACGGCCGCAGCGTCGCGCAGGACGCGCACGGTCGCCGCCAGCTCGGCATCGCCCGGCTCGGCGCCGTCCAGCACCGCCGCAAGCCGGCGAGCGGCCTCGCGCTCGTCAGCCCGAGACACGGATCCCCTCCTGCTCGAGCGCCTCGCGCAGCTGCCGGCCCGCCCGCAGCACGAGCATCTGGCACGCACCGGCGCTGCGCCCCATCAGCCGTCCGACCTCGGCAAACGAGTAGCCCTCGACGAGCCGCAGGTGCACGGCCAGCTGCTGGTCCGCGGGCAGGCGCGAGAGCGCCCGGCCCAGCGCATCGCGGTCGGCGAGCGACTCGGCGGTGTCGGCGACCGGCGGACCGGTCACGACCTCGACGGGAAGCGGCTGGCGCATCCGCTCCCTCAGCCGGTCGCTCGCCATGTTCGCCGCCACGCGGTAGAGCCACGCGAGCACCGGGCGGCCCCGGTAGCGCAGGCGGGGGACGCCGCGCCATGCCGCCACGAACACCTCCGCTGCGACGTCGGCCGCGTCGTCGCGCGAGCCGAGCCGGACGGCCAGGTAGCGCACGATCTCGGCGTAGTGGGCGCGAAACAGGGCATCGAAGTCAGCTTGGGATCGGCGAAACTCGGCATGGTCGTCCCCCGCCACGGATCAGCCGGTCCCCGGCCTCCGCAGCTTCCGTCCGGCCCCGGCGGCGGCCACGAGCACCACGGCAGCCGCCGCGGCGATCCCCCATCCATGGCCGTCGCCGGCCTTCGCGGCCGCCGTCCGCCCGTAGACGAGCCGGTCCACGTCCGCGCCGGCCTGGTACCAGCGCCCGCCACGGCTCAGCAGGTGGTAGCGCGGGTAGTAGGCCATCCAGCTCGCACCTCCCAGCGACCACGGGGTCATTCCGCTGAACTCGATGCTGATCGAGACGTGGCGGCTCCCCCACACGGCGGTCGACGGCGCAGGTGCCGGCCGCTGGTTGTACAGGATCGCGAACGGGGCGAGATCGGTCCGGCCGCGGTCGCCCACGAGGACGGAGGTGATGTGCGGCGTCAGGCTGTCGACGCTCGCGGCCGCAGCCGACATGGCCGCGACGAGGCGGTGCGGCACGGCGGTGCATCCCCTGTCCGCGCAGATCACGTTCGCCCCCGGAATGTAGAACGTGTCGCCGTCGGGGAGCTCGCCCCTCGGGAGGAACCTGACCCGGTAGTACGGCAGCAGGGGCGGTGGCTCCGACTGCACGCCCTCGTCGGAGAGGAAGGTCATGCCGAACCCCCGCAGCGCCGCGGGGGACGCGTCCGCCGAGCCGCAGCCGGACGGGCCGCAGACGTGGATGCCCCGGATGAACCCCTTGGCAGACGCGCCCGGTGCCGCCGCGAACGCCGTGGCGACGACGAGGCCTGTGATGATGACGATCCGCTTCACGCGCTCCTCCTTGGTCGCCCGGTCCATCCGCCCGCGAGCCCGAAACGTCACGCGCAATACACTTCTCCGCGTGGGACAGGAGATCGCCTGCACCGCGTCGAGCGGCGGCCGCCGGGCCGCCGGCCGGGCGCAGCTCGAGACCGACGAGCTGCTCTTCCGCGGCGACGGCCTGCGCCTGCGGATCCCGTACGCGACCGTGACCGCCGTGCGCGCAGCGGACGGCCTGCTCGAGATCGACCATGCCGGCGAGACCAGCGCGTTCGAGCTCGGCGAGAGGGCCGCCCGCTGGGCGGACCGGATCGCGAACCCGAAGACGGTGATCGACAAGCTGGGCGTGAAGCCCGGCCAGCGGGTGCTGCTGCGCGGGGTCGAGGCAGACGGGTTCGCCGCCGATCTCGCCGCCCGCGGCGCGAAGCTGGTCGCCGACGGCGCCGACCACCTCTTCGTCGCGGTCGAGACGCACGAGGATCTCGCCGCGCTGCCCGGCCTCGTGCCGCTCATCGTCCGCGACGGCGCCGTCTGGACGATCCGCCGCAAGGGCCGCAAGGACCTGACGGAGGCCGACGTCATGGCGGCCGGCAAGGCGGCCGGCCTCGTCGACGTGAAGGTCGTGCGGTTCTCCGACACCCACACCGCCGAGAAGTTCGTGATCCCCGTCGACGACCGGTGAGGATCGCGCTCCTCGCACCGGCCTGGTTCGCCGTGCCGCCCGTGCGCTACGGCGGCATCGAGTGGGTCGTCTCGCACCTGGCCGACGGGCTCGTGGAGCACGGCCACGACGTGACGCTGTTCGCCGCCGGTGACTCCCAGACCACGGCCCGGCTCGTCACGAGCTACGACGAGCCGCCCAGCTACCGGATCGGGCTCTCGCTCCCAGACCTGCACCACGCGATGACGTGCCTGGAGCGCTCCGGCGAGTTCGACGTCGTGAACGACCACTCCGGCCCGCTGGCGTGCGCCCTCGGCCAGGTCGTCGAGACGCCGTTCTGCCACACGGTGCACGGGCCGCTGCGCGGCGAGCCGGGGCTCGTCTACTCGCAGATCGCCCGCGTCTGCCCGCGGGTGCGGCTGATCTCGCTCTCCCACGACCAGCGCTCGCCGCTCCCGGACCTGCCGTGGCTCGCCACCTGCCACAACGCCATCGACCTGGACGACTACCCCTTCGACCCCGGGAACGACGGCTACCTGCTCTTCCTCGGCCGCATGTCGCCGGACAAGGGGGCGCACAACGCCGTGCGGATCGCCCGCGAGTCCGGCCTGCCGTTGAAGCTCGCGGGGAAGATGCACGACAAGCTCGAACAGGAGCACTTCGACGCCACCGTGCGGCCGTTCCTCGGTGACGAGATCGAGTACGTCGGCGAGGTGTCGCACGAGGAGAAGGTGCACCTGCTCCAGCGGGCGCTCCTGACGGTGTTCCCCATCCAGTGGCCGGAGCCGTTCGGGCTCGTCATGGTGGAGTCGATGGCGTGCGGGACGCCGGTGCTCGCGACCGGCCTCGGCGCCGTCCCGGAGGTGGTCGAGCAGCGGCGGGGCGGGATCGTCGCTGACACTGTCGACGAGCTGATCCCCCAGGTCGAGGCGGCCGCCGCGCTCGACCGCCTTCAGGTGCGCGCCGTCGTCGAGGAGAAGTTCTCGGCCGAGCGCATGGTGAGCGAGTACGAGGAGGCCTACGAGCGCCTCGCCGCCGGCGGTTCTAGTGGAGGAAGTGGCGGCGGCCGGTGAAGACCATCGCCGTGCCGGCCGCGTTCGCCGCGGCGATGACCTCGGCGTCGCGCACCGACCCGCCCGGCTGGATCGCAGCCGTCACGCCCGCTGCGAAGGCCGCCTTCGGCCCGTCGTCGAAGGGGAAGAAGGCGTCAGAGGCCAGCACTGCTCCCCGCGCCCGGTTGCCCGCCTTCTCGATGGCGATCCGGACGGCGTCGACACGGCTCATCTGCCCGGCGCCCACCCCCACGGTCGCCAGGTCCTTGACCAGGACGATGGCGTTCGAGTGGACGAAGTGGGCGATCCGCCACGCGAAGAGCAGGTCGTCCCACTCGCGCTTCTCGGGCTGCGTCTCCGTCACGACCTGCATGTCGGCCCGGTCCTCCACCTCCAGGTCGCGGTCCTGGATCAGGACGCCGCCCAGCACGCGGCGGATGTCGCGCTCGCCCGGTGACACCTTGCGCCGTTCGCGGTCCTCGAGCACGCGGGTCGAGGCCTTCGCCGCGAGTGTCTCGCGGGCGCCGTCGTCGTAGCCCGGGGCGAAGAGCAGGTCGACCTTCGTCTCGAGCATCCGCCTGGCGAGCGCTTCGCCGACGGGGCGGTTGACGGCGATCACCGCGCCGAAGGCGGCCTGCGGATCGGTCGCGAGCGCCCGCTCGTAGGCATCCTCGATGGTGGCGCCCACGGCCGCGCCGGCGGGGTTGGCGTGCTTCACGACCGCGCAGCACGGCACCTGGAACGCCGATGCGATGGTCCGCGCCGCCTGGAGGTCGGTCAGGTTGTTGAACGAGAGCGGCTGGCCGCCCAGCTGCTCGATCCGCGAGAGCAGGTGCCGGCGGGCGCCGGCCTCGCGGTAGAACGCCGCGCGCTGGTGGGGGTTCTCGCCGTACGTGAGGTCGGAGACCTTGATCAGGTCGAGCGCGACCCGTTCCGGGAACGGCTCGGTGTCCGAGAACCAGGCGGCGATCGCGGCGTCGTAGGACGCCACGTGCGCGAAGGCCTCGGCGGCCAGGTCGCGGCGCGTGTCCAGCGAGAGCTCGCCCTTCGACGTGCGCAGCTCGTCGAGCAGGAACCCGTACCGGTCAGGCTCGGTCACGACCGCGACCGAGTGGAAGTTTTTCGCCGCCGCCCGCACCATCGTCGGGCCGCCGATGTCGATGTTGGCGATCACCTCGGGCTCGGGCACGCCCCGCCGCATGGCCACCGACCGGAAGGGATAGAGGTTGCAGATCACGAGGTCGACCGGTTCGATCCCGGCCGCCTCCAGCGACCGCATGTCGTCGTCGTGGTCGCGCCGGGCCAGGATCGCCGCGTGCAGCGCCGGGTGGAGGGTCTTCACGCGCCCGCCGAGCAGCTCGGGCGCGCCGGTGAGCTCCTCCACCGTCGTGACCTTCACCCCGGCGTCGCGCAGGAACGAGGCGGTCCCGGAGGTCGAGACGATCTCGACGCCGAGCTCGGCCAGGCCGGTCGCCCGCGTCGTCAGGCCGTTCTTGTCGCTGACCGAGACGAGGGCCCGCCTGATGCTCACGACGCCGCCAGCTCGCGGACCGCCTGCGGCAGGAGCCGGTGCTCGACCTCGTGGATGCGGCGTTCGAGCTCCACGGCGTCGCCATCATACGGAACCTCGACGGCCTCCTGCTTGAGGATCGGCCCGCTGTCCACGCGTGGATGCTCCAGGTCGACGAGATGGACGGTGACGCCCGTGACCTTGACCCCGTGCGCCAGCGCGTCGGCGATCGGCGCGCGCCCCGGGAACGCCGGGAGGAGCGATGGGTGGACGTTCACGATGCGGCCGGAGTAGCGGCCGACGAACTCCTCCGACAGGATCCGCATGTAGCCGGCGAGCACCACGAGCTCGACGCCATGCCCCTCCAGGAACGCGGCCGTCTCGTCCTCGGCGGTCGTCGCGAGCACGGCGATCCCGGCCCGCTGGGCCCGGGCCACGCCGGGCGCCTCGGCCCTGCTCGAGACCACGCAGGCCACGTCGATGTCGGGGGCGTCGATCAGCGCTTGGAGGTTGGTGCCCTCGCCGGAGATGAGGACGCCGACCTTCAGCGCAGGGTCACTCCTTCGCCCTGGACCACCCGGCCTGCGACGAAGCCCGGCGTGCCGCCCCGGGCGACCGCCTTCAGCGCGACGTCGGTCGACTCCGGCACGACGACGCAGGCGAAGCCGAGGCCCATGTTGAAGACCCGCCACATCTCGTCGTCCTCGACACCGAGCGAGGCCAGCCAGCCGAACACGGGCCCGCGCTCCCAGGAGACCGTGTCGACCTCGGCGCCGAGCCCGGCCGGGAACTGGCGCGCCAGGTTGCCCGGGATGCCGCCGCCGGTGATGTGCGCCATCCCGCGCACGTCCACGGTCCGCGTCAGCTCGGCGACCGCCCTGGCGTAGATGGCGGTCGGCTCGAGGACGGCGTCGGCGACCGTCGCTCCGCCGAGCTCCGGCGGCGTATCGTCGAGCCCCACGCCCGCGCGCTCGAGCAGGCGCCGGACGAGCGAGAAGCCGTTCGAGTGCAGTCCGCTCGACGGGAGCCCGATGATGGTGTCGCCGTCCGCGATCCGGCCGCCGGACACCAGCTCGCGCCGTTCGCAGACGCCGACGCAGAAGCCGGCGATGTCGAAGTCCTCGGGCTCCATCATCCCGGGGTGCTCGGCGGTCTCGCCGCCCAGGAGGACGCAGCCGGCCCGGCGGCAGCCCTCGGCGACGCCCTCCACCAGCTCGGCCACGATCCCCGGGTCGATGCGGCCGCAGGTGATGTGGTCGAGGAAGAACGCCGGCCGCCCGCCGCTCGTCACGACGTCGTTCACGCTCATCGCGACCGTGTCGATCCCGAGCCCGGCGTAGCGGCGGGCGGCGTGGCCGAGGAGCACCTTCGTCCCCGCGCCGTCGCAGGCCGCCGACAGCAGCGGGTCGCCCACCGACGGCGCGAAGAGGCCCGCGAACCCCCCGTGCCCGCCGACGACCTCGCGGCCGTGGGTCGAGGTCACCGCCGCCCGGATGCGCTCGACGACAGCATCTGCGGCGTCGAGGCTCACGCCCGCCCCTGCGTAGGTCAGCGGCTCGTCGCTCATCCGGCCTCGACGGGGTGGGCCTCGAAGCGAAGCTTGGAGAGGCGCAGGTCGGTGGGGATCTCGGTCGGGTACTCGCCGGTCAGGCACGCCCGGCAGAAGCTCCCGGCCGGCCGGTTCGTCGCGTCGGTCAGCCCCTCCAGCGAGAGATAGGAGAGCGACGTGGCGCCCAGCCGCTGGCGCACCTCCTCGATGGAGCGGCCGGCGGCGATCAGCTGGCCCTGGTCGGCCATGTCGATCCCGTAGAAGCACGGCGAGACGATCGGCGGCGCGGAGACGCGCAGGTGCACCTCGGTGGCGCCGGCCTCGAAGAGGAGCTGCACGAGCTGGCGCGTGGTCGATCCGCGCACGATCGTGTCGTCGACGACGACCACCCGCCGGCCCTCGAGCACCGTGCGCAGGGCGTTGAACTTCAGCTTGACCCCGCGGTCGCGCAGGCCCTGATCCGGCTGGATGAACGTGCGGCCGACGTAGCGGTTCTTGACCAGGCCCTCGCCGTAGGGGATGCCGCTGCGCCCGGCGTAGCCGACCGCGGCCGGGGTGCCCGAGTCCGGGACGCCGATCACGACGTCGGCCTCGGCCGGCGCCTCCTCGGCCAGGCGCGCGCCCATCCGGCGGCGGGCGTCGTGAAGGGCCTCCCCCTCCATGGTGGAGTCGGGGCGGGCGAAGTAGATGAACTCGAAGATGCAGAGCGAGCCGCCGTTGCGGTCGACCGCCTGGCGGAAGCGGGCCCCCTGCTCGTCGATCACGACCAGCTCGCCGGGCCGGAGCTCACGCTCCAGCCGCGCGCCGATGAGGTCGAGCGCGCAGCTCTCGGAGGCCAGGACCCAGGCGTCGTCGAGCCGGCCGACGACGAGCGGCCGGATCCCGTCCGGGTCGCGGAACCCGGCCAGCGCCCGCTCCGAGAGGACGACCGCCGCGAACGCGCCCTCGACGTCCGCCATCGTGTCGGCGACGGCGTCGGCCAGGTCGTCGGACGGGTGCTGGGCGATGAGCGCCGCGATCACCTCGGTGTCGGACGTGGACTCGAGCCGCACCCGCCGCTCGCGCAGCTCGGAGCGAAGCTCGGACGTGTTCGTCAGGTTGCCGTTGTGCCCGAGAGCGATCGCGCCGTGCTGCGAGTGGCGCACGATCGGCTGCGCGTTCTGCCACACCGTGGAGCCCGTCGTCGAGTACCGGGCGTGCCCGATCGCCATGTGTCCCGAGAGCCCCGAGAGGCGCGGCTCGTCGAACACCTGGCTCACGAGCCCCATGTCCTTCATCGCCATCACCCGCGTGCCGTCCGAGACGGCGATGCCGGCGCTCTCCTGGCCGCGGTGCTGGAGCGCGTAGAGGCCGAAGTACGTGAGCCGGGCGACGTCGCGGTCGTGGTCGCCGGGCGGGTCGTAGATGCCGAACACGCCGCACATCAGCCGGCATCCTCCCCGAGGGCGTTCGGAATGGCGTTCTCGTAGAGCTCGGTTGCGTCGGCGAGGCCGATCGACGCTCCGGCGGCCGAGATCCGGTCGCCGCCCACGGTGCCGACCTGCCGCAGCCGCAGCCCGTTCGCCAGCTGCTCGAGCTCGGCGAGGTCGCCGGGACGCACCGAGACGACGGCCCGGCCGTCGCCCTCGGCGAAGGGGTCGGTGAGCTCGGGCGCCTCGACGCCGACCGCCCCCAGGATGGCCGACTCGGCGACGGCGACCGCGACGCCGCCGTCGGACACGTCGTGGGCGCTTCGCAGGAGCCGCCGCTCGGCCGCGGCGGCCAGGAACTCGTGCAGGCGGCGCTCGGCGGCCAGGTCCGGCTCCGGGATCCGGCCCTCCGTCTTGCCGTCGACGACCCGCTGGTAGGCCGAGCCGTCGAGCGCGGCCGGCCCGTCGCCGGCGACGAGCACGACGTCTTCCTCCTCCCGGAAGGCGGCGCCGACGGCGAGCGAGGCGTCGTCGAGGACGCCGACGACGCCGACCACCGGCGTGGGGTGGATCGGCCGGCCGTGGTGCTCGTTGTAGAGCGAGACGTTGCCCGAGACGACGGGCAGCCCCAGCGCCTCGCAGGCCAGCGCCATGCCCTCGATCGCCTCGGCCAGCGCGTAGCCGACGTCGGAGGTCTCGGGGTTGCCGAAGTTGAGGCAGTTCGTGACGGCGGCCGGGCGGGCGCCGGTGCAGGCCACGTTTCGGGCCGCCTCGCAGACGGCGCTCATCCCGCCGCGGCGGGGATCGAGCGAGGTGCGCCGCCCGTTCCCGTCGAGCGAGATCGCGACCGCGCGGTCGGAGGGGGTGAGCCGGACGACCGCCGCATCGCCGCCGGGGCGGACGACGGTGCCGGACCCGACCAGGTGGTCGTACTGGCGGAACACCCACCGCCGGCTCCCGATCTCCACCGACCCCAAGAGCGCCCGCAATGAAAAATTGGGGTCAGACCCCGTTTTTTCAGGGAGGGGGTCGTCGCGGAGGCGGGCCGGTCGCGTGCGCTCCACCTCGTAGCGCGGGCAGCCGTCGGTGAGCGCGCTCACCGGGATGTCGCCGACCAGCTCGCCCTCGTGGAACGCTCGCAGGTGGCCGGAGGCGGTGATCTCCCCGATCGCCGTCGCGTCGACCTCCCAGCGGCGGCACGTCTCTTCGACCTCGGCCCAGCGCCGGGGCGCGACCACGGCCGCCATCCGCTCCTGCGACTCCGAGATCATGATCTCGAACGGCTCCATGCCCGGCTCGCGGAGCGGCACTCGCGAGAGGTCGACGTCGATCCCGACGGCCCCGCTCGATGCCATCTCGGCCGTCGACGACGCGAGCCCCGCGGCGCCGAGATCCTGCAGCGCCTCCAGGAGGCCGCGGTCGAGCAGCTCGAGCGTGCACTCGACCAGCTTCTTGCCGGTGAACGGGTCGCCGATCTGGACGCTCGGGCGCTTGGCCGCCGAGTCCTCGCCGAAGCCCTGCGATGCCAGGACGCTCGCGCCCCCGATGCCGTCGCGGCCGGTGCGCGAGCCGTAGAGCACGACCAGGTTGCCCGGTCCGACGGCCCGGGCCGAGGTCAGCCTGTCGGCCGGGAGCAGTCCCACGCACATCGCATTCACAAGGCAGTTGTGCTCGTAGGCGGGATCGAACTCGACCTCGCCGCCGACGGTGGCGACGCCGACGCAGTTGCCGTAATGGCCGATCCCCTCGACGACGCGCGAGAAGAGGTGGCGCTGGTGCTCGGAGCCGAGATCGCCGAAGCGCAGGGAGTCGAGGATCGCGATCGGCCGCGCCCCCATCGCGAAGATGTCGCGGAGGATGCCGCCGACGCCGGTGGCGGCGCCCTGGAAGGGCTCGACCGCCGAGGGATGGTTGTGGCTCTCGACCTTGAGCGCGACCGCGAGCCCGTCGCCCACGTCGATCACGCCGGCGTTCTCGCCGGGCCCCTGGAGCACCCGCTCGCCCGAGGTGGGGAAGCGGCCGAGCAGCGGGCGGGAGTGCTTGTAGCCGCAGTGCTCGCTCCAGAGCAGCGAGAACACCGCGAGCTCGAAGTCGTTCGCCTCGCGCTCCAGGAGCTCGTGGATGCGCTCGTGCTCCCCGTCGGTGAGACCGAGGGCGCGATGGAGCGGCTGTGGCGTGACGGCGGTCAAACGAGCTGTGCGCGCGGGAACCTGATCCTAGCGAACGGCCCCGACTGCACGGCTCGATCAGCGCGCGTTCGCGCCGGCGACCGTCAAGCCCCGAGACCGGGAGGAGGGATCCCGGGGCTAACGGTCGCTATCGCGTATGTGGAGAGCACGCCGCGGTGGGGCGGGTCGCGGTCGCGTTCCCGGCCGTGGTGGCGGCGGGGGCGGCGACGGCGGCCGACACGGCCGCGGCGATGGGGGAGGAGAAGCGGGAGATGCCTTCGAACTTCATGCCGGGCATGCTCGCCCGAATCGGGTCGGCTCGCAGTGCGGACGGCTGGTGAGTGGAGGTGCGGTTAACCCCACCCCGTCCGGTACCGTCGCGGCGATGGCGACCGAGGGCCACGCGCTGCCCCAAGCGGTCCGCGCCGACCGGCGCGCGCTCGTCGCCATCGCCGCCGGGCATCTCTCGAGCGACCTGTGCCAGGGTGCCGTGCCCGCCTTCCTCCCCTACCTGATCTCGCGGCGCGGGCTCTCCTACGCCGAGGCGAGCGCGCTCCTGCTGGCGCTGACCGTGAGCTCGTCGGTGATCCAGCCCGCGCTCGGGCACGCCTCCGATCGCATGCAGGGCGCCTGGCTCATGCCGGCCGGTGTCCTCGCCGGCGGGGTGGGCATCTCCCTCGCCGGCCTCGCGGGCAGCTACGCGGCGACCCTCGCCGCGGTGGTCGCGGGCGGCGTCGGCGTCGCCGCCTTCCACCCCGAGGGCGCCCGCTACGTCCCGCTCGTGGCCGGCTCGGGCGCGTCGACCGGAATGGGCATCTACTCCGTCGGGGGGAACGCCGGCTTCGTCGTCGGGCCGGCAGTGGTCACGGCCGGAGTGGCCGTGTTCGGGCTTCGCGGCACGCTCCTCGTGGCGGTGATCCCGGCGCTTACGGCCGCCCTGCTCTGGTCGGTGCGCCCCCGGCTCGTCGCGGCAGCGGCCGCGGCCCTGGAAGCCGTGCCGGGCGAGGGGGCGGCGGGTGCCGATCGCTGGGGCGCCTTCACCGTGCTCTCGGCGATGGTCGTCGCGCGGACCACCGTCGGCTACGGCCTCCTGGCCTTCGTGCCGATCTGGTTTGTGCGCCACCTGGACGCGTCGACCGGGGCCGGCAACGCCGCGCTCACGCTGCTCCTCGCGACCGGGGCCGCCGGGACGCTCCTCGGCGGCCGGCTCGCCGACCGCTACGGCGCCCGTCCGGTGGTCGTCGGCGGGATGGCCGCGCTCTGCCCGCTCGTCGCGCTCCTGCCGGTCGCCGGCGAGGCGGCCGGGTTCGTGCTGTGCGCGGCGATCGGGGTCGCGCTCGACGCCAACTTCGGGATCACCGTGGTCCTCGCCCAGAAGCTCCTGCCGAGCCGCCCCGGGGCCGCGTCCGGCATGGTGCTCGGCTTCGCGTTCGGCCTGGGCGGGGCGGCCGCGGCCGGCCTCGGCATCGTCGCCGACCGCGCGGGCCTGAGCGCCGTCATGGCCGCGCTCGCCGCGGTCGCGTTCCTGGCCTTCGTGATCTCGCTCTTCTGCCGGACCGAGGGGTAGGCGTCAGCCGGCCGGCGCGCGCTGGAGGATGATGCTCTCCCACAGGAGGCCGCGCTCCCGGTGCTCGGTCCGGAATCCGAGGGACTGCGCCAGCCCGGCGATCTGCGCGGGCGGGTGCACGTAGCCCGCGAAGGGGATCCGGCGCAGGCGAAGCCACCCGTTCATGGCCGCGAAGCCCAGCCTGACCCACCACGATCCGCGCGGGATCGTGATCGCGACGCTCCGGCGGGCGTGTGTGCAGGCGGCCTCGGTCAGGCCCAGACCGTCGGGGTGGCAGCAGATGACCCGGTGCAGGACGACGATGTCGGCCGCCGAGGCGGCGTCGGGACGCTCGGCGAAGTCGGCCACGATGCGGTCGACGCGGCCCTCGAGCCCGAAGTCGGCGATCAGGTCCCGCGCAGGGCCCTCGTACGTGTCGGTGATCTCCACGTTCGTGGCGCGGGCGGCGCCCGAGCGCAGGAGCTCGACCGTGAGGCCGCCGACGCCTCCCCCGACCTCGAGCACCGACTGGTCACGCACGCCGTCGGCCGCGAGTCGGCTCGCGAGCCACCGCGCCGTGCCCGGAAGGCCCTTGCGCCGGTACCGGCTCGCATCCCGCTCCGCCGTCCTCGCCGTGAAGACCGTGCGGTACCCCTCCGGCGTGCAGCAGCCCATCTACGCCGCGACCGGCGCCCCGGCCAGGTCGAGCAGCCCCTGGAGCAGGACCCGGCCGTCGGCCGAGCCGAGCAGCTCGTCGACGGCGTGCTCCGGGTGCGGCATGAGCCCGGCGACGTTCCCGCGCTCGTTCGTCACGCAGGCGATCGAGCCGACCGAGCCGTTGGGGTTCTGCGCGTAGCGCAGGAGCACCTGGCCGCGGCGCTCGAGCTCGGCCACCTGCTCGGGCGGAGCGAACCAGCCGCCGTCGTGGTGCTTGATCGGGATCGTGAGCCGGTCGCCGGCGCCCGCCCCGGGCAGCCACGCCGACTCGCGCTCCACGACGAGCGGAGCGTCGTGGCAGCGGAACCGCAGGCTGGCGTTGGGGCGCAGGATCCCGGGCAGGAGGCCCGCCTCGGTCAGCACCTGGAACCCGTTGCACACGCCGAGGACGGGGCCGCCCGCCTCCGCATGCGCCCGCACCGCGGCCATCGCCGGCGAGAGCGCGGCCAGCGCGCCGCAGCGCAGGTGGTCCCCGAACGAGAACCCGCCGGGGACGATCACGGCATCGGCGCCGCCCAGGTCCTCGTCGCGGTGCCAGATCCGCACCGGCTCGGCGCCCATCAGCTCGACCGCCCGGAGCGCATCGCGGTCGTCGCGCGATCCGGGGAAGACGACCACGCCGGCCCGCATCATGCGCCCACCTGGTAGTCCTCGATGAGCGGGTTCGAGAGCACCCGCTCGGAGATCTCGTCGGCGATACGGCGGGCGTCGGCCTCGTCGGCCGCCTCCAGCTCGAGGTCGAACACCTTGCCGGCCCGGACGTCGGTGACGTCATAGCCGAGCCCGGTCAGCGAGCGGCGCAGCGCCTCGCCCTGCGGGTCGAGGATGCCTTCGCGGGGCCGGACGGTGACGGTCACCTTCACCGGCCCACCCCCGATGCGTTCATGTAGGCGTCGAACGAGCCGCCGGTCAGGCGCTCGTAGGCCTCGACGTAGCGCGCCCGCGTACCGGCGACGACGGCGTCCGGGATGGCCGGGCCGGGGGGCGTCTTGTCCCAGTCGAGCGTCTCGAGCCAGTCGCGCACGTACTGCTTGTCGTAGGACGGCGGCGAGCCGCCGGTGGCGTACTCGTCGGCAGGCCAGAAGCGCGACGAGTCCGGCGTGAGCGCCTCGTCGCCGAGCACGATCCGGCCCGTCTCGTCCTCGCCGAACTCGAACTTCGTGTCGGCGATGATGATGCCGCGCTCGAGCGCGTACTCGGCGGCGGTCTCGTAGATCTGGATCGAGAGCTCGGCCAGACGGTCGAAGCGCTCCTCGCCGACGAGCAGGACGCCGGCGTCGCGATCGATGTTCTGGTCGTGCCCGTCGGTGGCCTTGGTCGACGGCGTGAAGAGCGGCTTCGGCAGCTTCTGGGCCTCGGCCATGCCCCCCGGCAGGCTGTGGCCGCAGACCGTGCCGGTGCGCTGGTAGTCCTTCCAGCCCGACCCCACCAGGTAGCCGCGGACGACGCACTCGATCGGCAGCATCGTGAGCCGGTTCACGAGCATCGAGCGGCCGGCCAGGTCGGACGCCCCCTGCGCCTCGGGCGGGTAGGCGGACAGCTCGGTGGTGATCAGGTGGTTGGGGACGATCTCCTCGGTGCGGCCGAACCAGAACTTCGAGAGCCCGGTGAGCACGCGTCCCTTGTCGGGGATCGGCGTCGGCAGGACGACGTCGAAGGCGGAGATGCGGTCGGACGCCACCATGAGCAGGCGGTCGCCGAACCCGTACATCTCGCGGACCTTCCCCGACGCCTCGTGAAGGTCGTGGAGCGTGCTCGTCTCAGACATGGGCCACCTCGGAGGTTGTGAGCGTGCGGTCGAAGATCTCGTCGACGTGCACCAGGAACGACTCGAGATCGAAGATCTCATCCAGCGCGGACGGGGTCAACGCGGCCGCCTCGGGATCGGCCTCGAGCAGCTCCCTGAGCGGCCGCTCCTCGTCCCAGGCCCGAAGCGCGTTCCGCTGCACGACGGCGTAGGCGTCCTCGCGGGAGAGGCCGGCCTCGACGAGCCGCAGCAGGACGCGGCCGGAGAAGACGAGCCCGTGCGATGCCTCGAGGTTCCGCAGCATGCGGGCCGGGTCGACCTCGAGCCCCTCGATCAGCCAGCGGGTGCGGTCGAGCATGTAGTCGAGTGCGATCGTCGAGTCCGGCAGGACCACGCGCTCGGCGGACGAGTGCGAGATGTCGCGCTCGTGCCACAGGGCGACGTCCTCGAGGCCGACGAGCGCGTTCGCCCGCAGCACGCGGGCCAGCCCGCAGATGCGCTCGGCGACGATCGGGTTTCGCTTGTGGGGCATCGCCGACGAGCCCTTCTGTCCGGCGGCGAACGGCTCGAACGCCTCGCGTACCTCGGTCCGCTGGAGGTGGCGGATCTCGAGCGCGAACCGCTCCAGCGTCGCGCCCATCCCGGCGATCGCCGCCAGCAGGGCGGCGTGCCGGTCGCGGGCGACCACCTGGGTCGCCACCGGTTCGCGGTCGAGGCCGAGGGCCTGGAGCGCCGACTCCTCCACCCTGGGGTCGGTGTTCGCGTACGCGCCGACCGCGCCGGAGAGCTTCCCGGCGCGCACGCCGGCGAAGGCGGCCTCGAGCCGCGCCCGCCCGCGGCGGAGCTCCATGAGCCAGCCCAGCAGCTTCAGGCCGAATGTCGTCGGCTCGGCGTGCACGCCGTGCGTGCGCCCGATCGTCGGCACGCGGCGGAGCTCCCCGGCTCGCGCCACGAGCACCGCGTCGACGCCGTCGACGCCGTCGAGGAGCAGCCGGCCGGCGTCGCCGAGCTGGAGCGCCAGGGCCGTGTCGACGACGTCGGAGGACGTGAGCCCGTAGTGGAACCAGCGCGCGTGCTCGCCGACCTGCTCGGCCACCGCCTCGGTGAACGCCACCACGTCGTGGTGGGTGCGGTCCTCGATCTCGCCGATCCGCGCGACGTCGACCCGGGCCCGTTCGCGCACGGCGGCGACGGCCTCGGCGGGCACGACTCCCAGCTCGGCCCACCCCGCCATCGCCGCGATCTCGACGTCCAGCCACCGGGTGAAGCGGCGCTCGTCCGACCAGACGGCGCCCATGGCGGGACGGGTATAGCGGGCGATCAATCTGGCCCCACTCTAGATGATCGACCGGCGGCTCCCCCGCATCGACCACCGGGGCCTGCGGGGGAAGAGAACCGGCCCGGAGCGCGTCTAGTGCACATCTGTTCGTTCCCGGAGGAGGAGAGCCAGATGTTCCGCATGACCCGTATCGTCCCGACGACCGTCCTGACCATTGCCGCCCTCGCGCTCGCCGCCCCTGGCGCGCAGGCCAAGCCGATGGCCGCGGGCCTCGGCGGCGGCTCGAACGACGTGAGCCCGATCGTGCAGTCGATCCAGGCCCAGCAGGCCGACAAGCAGGTCAAGAGCGTCGTCGTGACGACCGCCGACACGCCGCTCGCGAACCCGGTGCAGCTTCCGGAGACCCTGAGCGCCGGTCTCATGCACGCGAGCACCGTGCACCCGCCCATCGACACGATCTCGAAGACTCCGGTCACCGCCCCCTCGTCCGGGAACGGCTTCGACTGGACTGCGGCCGCGATCGGCGCCGGCCTCTCCGGCATCCTGATGCTGATGCTCGCCGCGGGCGTCGGCTTCCGCCGCCGCGGGCAGCTGGCCGCCTGAGCCGAGCGGCAGCCACACCTGAAGGGGTCCGGCCACACCTCCCACGGGCCGGGCCCCTTTCGGCTGGACCCGCCCGGGCTACAGGTCGGAGTCGGGCGGGGGGCCCTGGCCCTGGGCGAGGATCTTGGCAGCGTAGATCGCCGCGTTCCGGGCCCCGTTGATCGCCATGCACGCCACCGGCACGCCGGAGGGCATCTGCACGATCGAGAGCAGGGAGTCCATCCCGCCGAGGTCGGACGTCTTCATCGGCACGCCGATCACCGGGAGCTCCGTGTAGGCGGCGATGACGCCGGGGAGCGCGGCGGCCTTGCCCGCCCCCGCGATGATGACGCGCACGCCCCGCAGCGCTGCCGTCGAGGCGTACTCGGCGACGCCGCGTGGGTCGCGATGGGCCGAGAGCACCTTCATCTCGAACGTGATAGCCCGCTCGAGCAGCTCGTCGGCGGCGGCCTGCATGACCTCCTTGTCGGACTCCGAGCCCATCAGGATCCCGACCTGCGGGCCGTCCGTCTCGAGTTCGGCCCAGAGGTGCTTGACCTCGGGGGCGGGGACGGGCTCAGGCATGCACGTGCTCCATGCGCTCGGCCGCGAGGGCGATGTCGGTGCGGTGCATGCTTCCCTCCAGATCGATCAGGTCGACGGCGGCGTAGGCCCGCCGGCGCGCCTCGGCGAAGTCGCGGCCGCAGGCGGTCACGTCGAGGACGCGCCCGCCGGAGGCAACCAGGGCGCCGTGGCGCTCGGCCGTGCCGGCGTGGAACACCATGACGCCCTCCAGCGTCTCCGCCGCTGCGATGCCCGAGATCGCCCCTCCGGCGACGGGCGCCTCCGGGTAGCCGGCGGCGGCCACCACGACGCTGACGCAGGCGTCCGCCGTGACCGGGACGGCTGCGCCGGCCAGGGAGCCGCTCGCTGCGCGCTCGAGCAGGTCGAGCAGATCGACGTCGAGACGGGGCAGGATGGCCTGGGCCTCCGGGTCGCCGAAGCGGACGTTGAACTCGATCACGCGCGGGCCGGCGGCGGTCAGCATGAGCCCGGCGTAGAGGCATCCCCGAAACGGCGTGCCGAGCCCGGCGAGCTCGTCCACGACGGGCCGGTGCACGGTCGCGAGGATCTCCTCGACCAGGTCGGCGTCGACGGCAGGCACCGGCGAGAACGCGCCCATGCCGCCCGTGTTGGGGCCGGCGTCGCCGTCGTGGGCACGCTTGTGGTCGCGGGCCGGATCGAGCGCGAGCACCCGCTCGCCGTCGCACAGCGCGAGCAGCGAGAGCTCCTCGCCCTCCAGCCGCTCCTCCACGAGCACGCGCCGGCCGGCGGTGCCGAACTCGCCGTCCACCAGGCAGCCCTCGGCGGCGTCCTGCGCGTCGGCCGCGGTGTCGCAGACCGTCACGCCCTTCCCGGCGGCGAGGCCGTCGGCCTTGATCACGACCCGGCCGCCCATCTCCGCGATCGCCGCCTGGGCGGCCGCGACCGTGTCGCACACGACCGCGGAGGCGGTTGGCACGCCGGCGGCCCGCATCACGCCCTTGGCGAACGCCTTCGAGCTCTCGAGCCGGGCGGCGGCCGCCGTCGGGCCGAAGCAGCGCAGCCCGGCATCGGCGATGCGGTCGGCGAGCCCTGCCGCGAGCGGCGCCTCGGGCCCAACGACCACGAGGTCGACCGCGAGGCGCGACGCCAGCTCGGCCATTCCCTCGAGGTCCGTGAGCTGCACCGGGTGCAGGGTCGCGAACCGTCCGATGCCGGGGTTCCCGGGCGCGGCATGGAGCTCGCTCAGCCGCGGCGACTGGGCCAGCTTCCACGCGAGCGCATGCTCGCGGCCGCCGGATCCCACCAGGAGCACTCGCATCGGCACGAGTCTACATGGCGTGCCCGGGGGCAGCCGGCTCGGCTACCCGGCCACCTGCACCAGGTACACCGGCACGTTCGCGCGCCGGCGCACGCGGTACGGCTCCTGCGACCAGGAGAAGTCGCCGAGCAGGCCGCGCTTCCCGTCGCAGCCCATGACGATCGCGTCGGCGCCGAACGCGCGCGCCTCGCCGACGATCCGCTTGCCGGCCCGGCGGGTGCCGATCACCCGCGCGCTGGCCTCGAAGCCGGCCTTCTCGATCGCCTCGACGGCCCGGCGCGCGATCAGCCGCTGCTCGTCCCACTCCTGCCTCGTGGGGTTGAGCCCGGGGTTCGGGAACCCGAGGCTCGTGCCCCAGACCCTCGCGATCGTGACGACGTGCACCGCCGCCCCCGCCGGCCGGGCGAGCTCGAAGACCTGCTGGAGGACGGGCCAGGCGATCTCGCGGCCCTCCGAGGCGACCACGACCCGGCCCACCGGGAACGTGCCGGGGGCCGGTGGGGGCGATGTCTTGCGGAACATCGCCCCCAACCTATCGAACCCCGTGGGTCAGTCGCCTGCCGGGATCGGCGGCGGCTCGGGCGCCTGGGGCTGCCCCTCGTACTTCGGATCCTCCACCTTGACGCGGTACCAGTAGAAGAACACGTAGCTCAGGAGGATCGCCCACCCGATGAAGAAGTACACCTTCGTGTCGTTGTTGTCGAGCAGCGCGTTCGGAAGCGACGCCTCCACCAGCCCGCCGTAGAGCCAGATGATGAAATAGCTCGCGGCGAGGAAGAGGGCGACGTACTTCATGAACTCCGGCAGCCGCACCGGCCGGCGCATGTCGGGCCGGTACCTGCGGAGCAGGTAGTAGCCGACCAGGACCGGGAGGAACGACGCCGTGTAGCCGACGTTCGAGAGCGTGTAGATCTCGACCGCGCCGCCGGTGAAGACGAGCAGGATCGAGCACACGACGTTGAAGCCCATCGAGAAGCCGGGCACGCCGTGCTTGTTCACCGTCGCGAAGATGCGCGGGAACTGGCCGTCGATGGCCATCTGGTAGACGGCGCGCGCCGACCCCATGATGGCGTTCAGGACCGACAGGGCGAGCGCCACCACCAACATGATCGAGATCGCCCAGTCGAGCCAGTTCGCCCCCGTTCCGAACACCGCCGAGGCGAAGTTCGAGAAGATCGTCTTCGGGTCGACGTTGGCCGGGTTCGAGAGCTTCGACGCGCCGAACACGATCACGAAGCTGAGCGGGATCATCGTGTAGATGAAGAGCCCGTACAGCCCCTCGAGGTTCATCGCGATCTTGGCGTCCTTCTCCGGATCGCGGCACTCGCCGATGTAGCAGGCCGCCGCCTCCATCGCGATCACGTTCCAGGTGAGCAGGAAGGCGAAGGCGATGTAGATGGTGAGCCAGCCGTGGCCAAGCGAGTTCGTGAAGAAGCCCGACCCGTCGAGCTGATGGAAGCCGCTCAGGTTGCCGAAGTCGCGCGACGACGGCTTGAAGATGGGCAGCACCGCCAGCAGCGTGAGCGGGACCATCGAGAGCAGCCCGAGCACGGTCGCGAACATCGCGCCGAGCCGGATGCCGTACCAGGCCGGGATGAACACGAGCAGGATCCCGACGATCGCGATGGCGATCGTCCAGTACGCGATGAACGTGTGGATCGGCGTGATGCCGCTGCTCGTGTCCAGGCTGAACTTGTCGGCGATGTAGAACGACGCCAGGATCATGTTGAGCGGCGCCACCGGGAACCAGCCCAGCCAGTAGGCCCAGGCGGTGAACCCGTTCACGTGCTTGGCGAACCGCGGCCACTTGTCCTTGTAGGCCACGTACGCGTATGACGGTGAGCCGCCGGTGCGCTCCGGCATCATCGCCGAGAGCTCCGCGAGGATCAGGCAGAGCAGGTAGCCCGTGATGGTGATGAGGACCATGAGAGGGATCGCCGCTGCGCCGAGCGACGTGACCATCACCGGCGCGATGCCCGTCACGAGGATGGTGCCGGCAAGCCCGATGACGAACGCCCCCCACCAGTTCGTCTCCCGGCTGAGACCACCACCCTCGTAGTCGGCTGCACCCGAATCGACCGATGCCATACGACCTCCTCTCACACGACAGCGAGCTGTACGTGGCAAGTGAACCATGCGGGCCGGTCGGAGCGCAACCCCGATTTCGGCGCAATTCACATCCCCAGTGGCACGAAGCGGCTCAGGGCGTGCTGGGCCTCCGCCACGGCCTTGAACGCGGTCTTGAGCTGCTCCCGCGTGAGCGGCGGCAGTGCTCCGGGATCGATGCGGTTGTCCGGCTCGGCGCCGGCCTCGGCCTGGGCGGCCTGGTGCTCGAGCCGAAGGCGGGTCATGAGCGCGAAGGCCTCGAGCAGGGCGGCGACGGTGTCCGGCGCGAGCGTCCCCGCGTCCTCCGCCGCGTGCAGGCGGCCGACCGTGCTCGAGATCGTGACGCCGGCCTGGAGCGCGTGGAACCGGGCCAGGTTCGCGATGGGAACCACGCCACGGCGCTTCAGGTCGATCATGTCGTCGTCGTCGAGGGTGAGCCGGCTTCGGAACCCGAGCGGCGGCGTGAAGTCGGTGGCGGTCCGGGCGAGGCGGCGGATGAAGTCCGGGTGCTTCGGCGCCTGCCGCTCGATCTCGACCAGGGGGCGCACGATGTCGAGCCCGCCGACCACCTGGCGGAAGTCGAACGCGACCGCGGCCCGCACGAGATGGCTGCGGTCCGGGTTCTCGAGGCAGTCGTGGAACACCCGCACCCACTCCGACTCCGTGAGCCGCCACTGGCGGTTCCGGGCCAGCACCTCCGCGTTGTCGGCGCCGAAGCCGCACCGGGCCAGGGCCGTGTTCACCTCGGCCGCGAGCTCCGCGAAGTACGCGTCGACCTGCTCGCCGCCCGGGTCGGCGTAGGCGAGCGCGTTGTCCTGGTCGGACGCCAGCGTCGCCTCGCGGCGGGCGGTCGAGCCGAGCGCCAGCCACGACCAGGCCACCGGAGCCGGCCCGCGCTGGGCGGCGACCAGCTCGATGAGGCGCGTCGTGGCGGTGTCGGACTGGAGCGCGATCACCCGCCCGACGTCGAGCGGCGAGACGCCGGCCCGGATCAGGCTCACGACCATCTGCGGCAGGTGGCGGGCCGACTCGACGACCTCGTCGACCGTCGCGGCGTGGGCGATCGAGCGCCGCAGCGCGAACGGCGTTCGGCTCTCGATGTACATCAGGTCGGTCGCGGTGACGACGCCGAGCGGCGTCCCGCCGGAGTCGACGATCGGCAGGTGATGGATGCCGGCGTCGAGCATGTCGATCATCGCGTCGACTGCCAGGCTCTCCGGCGCGAACGTCTTGGCGGGCGCGACCATGATGTCGCCGACCGGAGTCGTGCCCGGCAGGTCCTCGGCCACGAGCTTGCGGCGCAGGTCGGAGTCGGTGACGATCCCGAACCCGTCCCGGAGCTGGACGAGGACGCACGAGACGTCGGCCGCGGCCATCAGCCGGGCGGCGTCGACGGCGGCCGTGTCGGGCGGGCAGACCGCGACCGGCCGGTGCACCAGCGACCCCAGGTGCGCGGTGCGCTGCTCGGCCTGGGCGTGGGCCACGTGCCCGGTGCGCACCAGCCGCTCCCGCAGCGAGCTGGCCACGAACTGCACGCCGGCCGTACTCGAGAGCACCCGCTGCGCCGCCTCGGAGCGAAGCAGCAGGCAGACCGTGTCGTCGCGCGCGACCACATCGAACGCGGGCGCCATGCCCGAGAGCAGCGAGGGGTGCCCGAACGCCTCCCCCGTCTCGAGGGCGTCGATCGTGTCCTCCTCGTGGCGCAGCTCGACCGTCCCCGACCGGACGACGTAGAGGCCCTCGGACGGGCTGCCGTCCTCGGCCAGGATCGTGGCGCCGGCCGGGTACTCCCGTACCTCAGCGGCCGCGGCGGCCCGCTCCAGCTCCGGCTCTGGAAGCCCGTTGAACGGGGGGAACCGGCGCAGGAACTCGGCCGAGCGGGCGGCCTGATCGGCCTCGAGCATCGTGCCGGGATCGTACTCCGTGCAACAACGGGGTCAGACCCCGGTGTTGCGTCCGTCGTCCTCGTCGTAGGCGGGCGGCACGGGCGATCCGGGCAGCTGCCCCTGCTTGCTCGCCGCCGCCCGGCCCAGGCGCTGGAACCGGCGCTCGCGCACCGGCGCGTCCTGCACCGGCGCATCCTTGGCCGTGCCGAGGAGCAGGCCGAAGAGGCCCACGGCGATGGCCATCGCGACGGGGAGGCCGAACGCGATGGAGAAGGGGTCGTCCGCGTGCCCGGTGAGCCGTTCGCTGCCGATGACGTACTCGATCACGATCCCGGCCACGAACCCGATGAGTGCGCCCGCTGCAAGGCCGGCGAACTGCCGCCTGCGGCGGTTGTGCTCGCGGCGCGGGCTCTCGGAACGAAGCGCGGAGCCAGACTGCCGATGGCTGGTCTCCATGCCCGAGGAGTGCCCGCGGGCGCTCGATCCAAAACGTGGCCCGCGGGCTAGACCCGCTCGAGGCGGGCGTAGGCGTCGACCGCCCGCTCGCGGGCGCGCGTCGCCTTGGCGAGCTCGGGCCGGACGCGCTCGAGCCCGGCGTCCGACATCGTATGCCGCGAGAGCAGGCTGACGTTGAGCTGGGCCAGCGTGGCCGCCGACCGGGCCGCGGCCTCGGCCAGGAGCGCTCCCGCGAGCGCGTCGCCCTCGAGGTTCCGGTTCCCGGTCTCGGCCATGTCGGCCGCCAGGGTCGCCACCTCGGCGGCGATCCGCAGCATCTGCATCGGGCAGGCGATCGCGCCGGCGACGGCCCTGTCGAGCTCGAGCGTCCGCTCCACGCCTGGCGCCATCCGCAGCGCCTCCAGCACGACCCCGTAGGCGCGGCCGTCGGCGTGCGCGAGCGACGAGACCTCGAGTCGAAGTTCGTGCGCCCGGTTTCGCACATGCTCGAGCCCCTTCGCCGAGGCGAACGAGGCCGCCATCTCGACCAGACCGGCCGCCATCGCGCAGGTGACGGACGCCGCCGCCCCGCCCCCCGGCGCAGGGGTGCGGGCTGCGAGGTCGTCGAGGAACGCCGCGACCGTGGCGGTCATGTACGGGTCGGGTGTGCCGTTCGTGCCCGGCACGGCGACCGGGTCAGAAGAGCCCGACGGTTCGTCCATCCTCGTCGATGTCGACGTTGAAGCCGGCCGGCGTCTTGCCGAGGCCCGGCATCTGCATGATGTCCCCGCACAGCGCCGTCAGGAACCCTGCGCCCGTGTACGGCCGGATGTCGCGCACCGGGATGCGGAAGCCGGCCGGCGCGTTGGCGAGCGCCGGGTCGGCCGAGAGCGAGAGGTGGGTCTTGGCCATGCAGATCGAGAGCCCGGTCAGGCCGTCGCGGGTGAACTGCTCGATCTTCTGGCGTGCCGCGGGGAGGAAGTCGACGCCGTCGGCCTTGTAGACCCGCGTTGCGATCTTCTCGATCTTGACGTCGATCGGGTCCGAGTCCTCGTACACGAACGTGAACGAGCTCGGCTGGTCGCAGGCGTCGGCGACGGCCTCGGCCATCTCGGCGGCCCCCTCTCCGCCCTTCGAGAAGCCCTCGTTCAGCACGGCGGCGTGGGCGCCCTGCTCCATCGCCAGCTTCTGGACGAGCGCCACCTCCTCGTCGGTGTCGCCCGGGAAGCGGTTCGCCGCGACGACGCACGGCACCCCGAAGCCCTTGGCGTTCTCGATGTGGCGGGCCAGGTTGGCCGAGCCCTCCTCGATCGCCCTCAGGTTGTCGGACGCCGAGTTGCGCGGATCGTCCTCCAACCCGGCGTGGTGCTTCAGCGCCTTCGCGGTCGCGACGACCACGACGGCATCGGGTGCGAAGCCGCCCGCCCGGCAGACGATGTCCATGAACTTCTCCATGCCGAGGTCGGAGCCGAAGCCCGCCTCGGTGATGAGGTACTCGCCGACCTTGCGGCCGACGAGGTCGGCCACGATCGAGCTGTTGCCGTGGGCGATGTTGCCGAACGGGCCGATGTGCATGAAGCACGGCTGGCCCTCGAGCGTCTGGATCAGGTTCGGCTTGAGCGCGTCCTTCAGCAGGACCGTCATCGCGCCGGCGCAGCCCATCTGCTCGGCGGTCACCGGCGCGCCGTCCACGTCGTAGCCGACCGTGATCGCGCCGATCCGCCTGCGCAGGTCCTGGAGCGACGTCGCCATCCCCATGATCGCCATGACCTCCGAGGCCGCGACGATGTCGAACCCGGTCTCGCGCGGGATGCCGTGGGTGGTGCCACCCAGCCCGCTCACGATGTTGCGCAGGTGGCGGTCGTTCATGTCGAGCGCCCGCCGCCACGTGACCCGGTGCGGGTCGATCCGGCACTCGTTGCCGTAGAACAGGTGGCGGTCGATGAACGCGGCGAGCATGTTGTTGGCGGCCGCGACCGCGTGGAAGTCGCCGGTGAAGTGCAGGTTCAGGTCCTCCATCGGGACGACCTGCGTGAGCCCGCCGCCGGCTGCGCCGCCCTTGATGCCGAAGATCGGCCCGAGCGACGGCTCGCGCAGGCACAGGATCGGGCGCTTGCCGATATAGCCCAGCCCCTGCGTGAGCGAGACGGACGTGGTCGTCTTGCCCTCGCCGGCCTTGGTCGGCGTGATGGCCGACACGCACACGATCTTGGCGTCCGGCGCGTCGGCGAGGCGGTCGATCGCCCCCAGGCTGACCTTGGCCTTGTACCTGCCGTACAGGTCGACCTCGTCCTCCTCGAGGCCCATGCCGCGGGCGATGTCGATGATCGGCCGGAGCGTGGCTTCCTGGGCGATCTCGAGGCTTGACTTCACAGGGGCTCCTTTGCGTTCAATGGGAGACGGCGGCGGCGCCGCGCTCGGAGACGAGCTGGTTCTCGTAGAAGCGGCCCAGCCGGAAGGGTTCGATCAGGCCGGGCGTGCGCCCGGTGGCGGCGAGCTCCGCCATCGTCTTGCCGACGATCGGGGAGGCCTTGAAGCCGTACGTCCCCCAGCCGGCGTCGATCAGGAAGCCGTCGGCCTCCGTGAGGCCCATGATGGGGGCGTAGTCGGGCGAGACGTCGCACAGGCCGGTCCACTGCCGCAGGATCCTCGCATGCCCGAGCATCGGCAGGAGCTCGACCATGTGCATCGCCAGGTCCTCGATGAAGCGGAAGGTGCCCTTGTTCGAGTAACCGGAGTACGGCTCGATCTCGGAGCCCATCACGAACTCGCCCCGGTCGGACTGTGAGATGTAGATGTGGAGCGTCCCCGAGACGATGATCTTCGAGAGGAGCGGCTTCACGGGCTCGGTGACGCAGGCCTGGAGGATGTGGGTGGTGATCGGCACCTCGATCCCGGCCATCCGGCCGACGAGCGTCGACCAGCCGGACGTGCACGAGATCACCGTGCCCGCCGAGATGGAGCCGCGGTTCGTCTCGATCCCGGTGACGCGCCCGTTCTGGCGCGTGATGCCCTCGACGCGCGTGTACGGGTGGATCTCGACCCCCAGGCGGTCGGCCTCCTTGGCGTAGCCCCACACCACCGCGTCGTGGCGGATGATGCCGCCGGGCGGGTGGTACAGGGCGGCCAGGATCGGGAAGGTCGGGTGGTCGGAGACGTCGAGCATCGGCTCGAGCTCCTTGATCTCGTCCGGGTAGATCACCCGCGAGTCGACGCCCAGCAGGCGGTTCACCTCGGCCCGCTCCATCATGGTGTTGACCGACCGGTCGGAGTGCGCGAGCGTCAGGTGCCCGTGCTGGGAGAACAGCATGTTGAAGTTCAGGTCCTGCGAGAGCGTCTTGTAGAGCTGGACGCTGGCCTCGTAGAGGCGGGTGCCCTCGGGCGTCAGGTAGTTCGAGCGGA
>JAICKX010000157.1 GCA_025927685.1 Thermoleophilia bacterium
CGATGACGATCTCGCCGGCGCGGAACCGGTGCATCGTCCGGCCCTGGTAGACCGGGACGAGGTTGCCCTCGTACACGCCGCCTGCCCATGCTGGCTGGAGGATCTCGACGCCCGCCTCGGCGGCCTGCGCGGCCAGCTCGGCGACCCGCGTCGCAGCGGCGATCCCCGAGAAGGCGAGCCGGCCGCCGAGCGCGAGGCCCTCCTCGACGAGCGCCGTCTCGCGGCCCGCGCGGGCGGCGGCGAACGCCGCCTCGAGCCCCGACGCGCCGCCGCCGAGCACGAGCACGTACACGTGGCGGTGCACCTTCTCGAAGCGCTCCTCGCGGCGGTGCTCCGGGTCGAGCTTTCCGAGCCCGGCGGCGCTGCGCAGGAACTTCTCGTAGTACTTCCAGGCCCAGCGTGGCCGGATGAACGTCTTGTAGTAGAAGCCGACCTGCATCCCGAAGGACGGCGTCGCCCGGCCGACGGCGTGGAGCAGGTCGGTGTCGAGCGACGGCCAGGCGTTGATCGGGTCGACCTGCATGCCCTCCCTGACCGGCGTCATGCAGGCCCGCACGGCCGGCTCCCCGTCGACCTGGACGAGGCAGTTCGGGCACTGGCCCGAGCAGCACATGAGCCCGCGCGGGCGGTGGTACTTGAACGAGCGCGAGAAGACCCGCACGCCGGCGTCGTAGAGCGCGGAGGCGACGGTGTCGCCGGCGAGGCCGCTCACCTGCTCGCCGCGCCAGCCGAAGGTGACCGGCGCCGAGCGGTCGATCAGCTCGCCGCGCCGCTCCGCCAGGCGGCTCATTCGAGACCCCCGGGCGGGGCCGTCTGGAGCACCTGGTTCGTGCGCGTGTCGCGCTCGGCCTGGAACCACTCCCGGCACCCGGACGAGTGGAACCACCACTCGCGCTGGGCTCCGGCGACGTTCTGCTTGAAGTAGAGGTAGCCGAAGAGGGCCCGCTCGTCCTCGGAGGACTTCGGCCGCACGGTCACCTCGCCGCCGTAGGCGAACTCGTCCACCGGCCGGCGGCCGCAGCTCGGGCACTGCAGGAGAAAGCTCAAGAGATGCGCTGCGTCGGGATCTGCAAGATCGGGTTGGCCTGCAACAACGAGATCAGACCCCAATGTTGCATCGCAGACGGCGGGCGTGCTTCATCGGCCTCGCCTGCAACGTCGGGGTCTGACCCCAGGAATCTCACTGCGGCGCCCCCTGTGGTGCCTTGTGGCCGTTGGCGGTCGCCGCCGCCATCGCCTCGGCGACGGCCTGGGCGAAGCTCTCCGGGCGGAAGGCGAAGGTCGTGCCGACGAGCGGGATGCCGGTGATCGCCGACGCCTCGATGGTCATCGAGCGCAGGTCCTCCGGCTCGAGGTCGTGCACGGCGTTCTTGCCGCACGCCCGCGCGAACATCTGCAGCTCCTGCGTCATCGAGTTCAGGAAGCCCTCGACGCGGTCGGCGGCCTCGTCGGACGGGAGGCGCGCGATCAGGTCCTCGTCCTGGGTCGTGATGCCGACCGGGCAGAGGCCCGTGTGGCAGTGATGGCAGGCGCCGGGAACGGTGCCGAGCTTCTCGTAGTCCTCGACGTAGATCGGCCGGTTGCAGTTGAGCGCGATCATCGCGGCCGTCCCGATCGACACAGCATCGGCGCCCAGGGCGAGCGCCTTGGCCGCGTCGACGCCGTTTCGGATCCCGCCCGAGACGATCAGGTTGACGACGCCCTCGAGCTTCATCTCGCGCAGCGCCGCCACAGCCTCGACGGTCGCCGCCATGGTCGGGATGCCGGTGTGGTTCATGAGCGAGTCCGGTGACGCGCCGGTGCCGCCCTCCATGCCGTCGATCACGATGACGTCGGCGCCGGCCTTGCACGCCAGCTTCACGTCGTCGGGCACGCGGCAGGCGCCGATCTTGACGTAGATCGGGATCTGGCCGTCGGTCGCCTCGCGCAGCTCCTCGATCTTGATCTGCATGTCGTCGGGGCCGACGAAGTCGGGATGGCGGACCGGCGAGCGCTGGTCGACGCCGGGCGGGAGCGTCCGCGCCTCGGCGATGATCGGCGATACCTTCGCGCCGAGGAGGACGCCGCCGGTGCCCGGCTTCGCGCCCTGGCCGACCACGATCTCAGCCGCGTTCGCCATCCGCAGGTGGTGCGGGTTGAAGCCGTAGCGGCTCGGCAGCACCTGGTAGACGAGCTGGTCGGAGGCCTCGCGCTCGAGGTCGAGCATGCCGCCGTCGCCGGTCGTCGTCGAGATCCCGACCCGGGTCGCCGCCATGCCGAGCGCCTGCTTCGCGTTCCGCGAGAGCGCGCCGTAGCTCATGCCGGCGATCGTGACCGGCGTCGAGAGCCTGACCGGCTTCGCGCCGTGGCGCCCGCCGATCTCGATCGAGGTCGCGCAGGCCTCGCGATAGCCCTCGAGCGGGACGCGCGAGAGCGTGCACGGCACGAACGTCAGGTCCTCGAAGTGGGGCGGGCGCTTCGTCATGCCGAGCCCCCGGTTCGTGTAGCGCCCGAGCTCGGCCTTGGACTGGATGTCCTCGATCGTCTCCGGTGACCACACCCAGAGCGGGTTCAGGACGTGGCCGTCGCGGCCCCGTGGGATGCCGTCGCTCACAGCGCCCCCCTCCATGCGTCGTACTCGTGCTTCGAGAAGTTCCACAGCCGCTTGCCGGCCACGAGCTTCTTCCAGTCGATCCCCGTCGAGGAGATCCCGTGCGGGTCGAGCTCCGTGGCGAGGAGCGCCCGGTCGTCGTCGGTCAGCTCGGCCTCGATGCAGTCCGCGCCGAGCGAGTGGATGCTCCCGCCGACGTACACGGTGCCCTCGTACATCGAGTCGCCGATCCCGTCGGCGGCGTCGCCGCACACGATCATCGTGCCGCGCTGCATCATGAACCCGGACATGTAGCCGACCGAGCCCCCGACCACCAGCGTCCCGCCCTTCATCGAGATGCCGGAGCGGGCCCCGGTCGTGCCGGCGACGAACACGCGCCCGCCGCGCAGCGTTGCGCCGGCCGAGGAGCCGCCGTTGCCGTGCACCTCGATCGAGCCGGACATCAGGTTCTCGCCGACGCTCCATCCGCACGACCCGTGCACGGTGATGCGGCCGCCGTCGCTCATGCCGCCGCAGAACCAGCCGACCGGGCCCTCGAAGATCACATGGATCGGGCTCATCACGGCGACGCCCAGGCAGTGGCGGGCGGCGGGGTTGGTGAGCCGGATCTCGGGCACGCCGTCGGCAGCGGCGCGCTTGATGGCCTGGTTGATCTCGCGCGTCGTGTGCGCGGAGCAGTCGATCTCGCTCGTCAGCGTAGCCACCAGCGCACCTCACCCGCGGCCAGCTCGCGCGGCTCGAGGGTCGCGTCGCCGTCGACGCTGCGGATGGCGACCTCCTCGGAGGCGATCATGGCGATCTCGTCGTTCTCGGTGTAGAGCAGCGGCTTCAGGGCGAACCGATCGCGCGCGCAGCCGATGCCCTCGGCGGTCGAGATCAGGTAGCTGAACGTGCCGTCCAGGTCGTAGACCGAGGCGCGCAGCGCGTCCTCCAGGCTCTCGCCGGCCGCCAGCTTGTCGGCGATGTAGACCGCGATCGCCTCGGAGTCGTTGCCGGTCGCGAACCGGTGGCCCTGGTTCTCGAGCTTGCGCCGCAGCTTGTGGTAGTTCGTGATGTGGCCGTTGTGGACGACCGAGATGTCGGGGAACGGCCGCGCCCAGAACGGATGCGAGTGGGCGACGTCCACGACGGACTCGGTCGCCATGCGCGTGTGCCCGATCGCATGGCTGCCCTCGAACGCGGCGAACGGCGACGAGCGCTCCACGTCGTTGGCGTCGCCGACCTCCTTCACGATCTCCATCGACCGGCCGATCGAGAACACCTCGACGTGCGGGACCGCCTCGACCCGGTCGGTCAGGTCGCCCAGGTCGCCATCGTAGGCCACCCGGGCGCGCAGGTTGGGCCCGTCCATCGCGTGGTCGCGCACGCCGCCTGCCCGCTCCAGCGTCTCGAGGACGCGCTCGGGCGTGCCGGAGTTGGCCTCGATGCGGGCGCGCAGGACATACGAGCCGTCTTCCGGCGTGCCGTACATCGCGATGCCGGTGGAGTCGGTGCCGCGCCGCCCCATCGGCAAGAGCATTCCGTGGAGGACGCGTCCGACGCCGCCGGTTCGCGCCGCGTCCTTATAGACAAACCCACACAGCCCGCACATGGGCGCACCCCTTCCGTGGACCGTCGAGAATCCTACGCGGGATCGGTGGCGAGCGGGAGTGCCGGGGTCGAACGAATTCCCGGGGGCGGTGTGTGCGAATCCACCACGCACCACCGCCCCCGGGGGGCATCGCCTAGAACAGCGTCAGGTAGTTCTTGACCTCCCACGGCGTGACCTGCTCGTGGTAGGCCTGCCACTCGTCCTGCTTCGTCTTGATGAAGTAGTCGACGTAGTCCTCGGTGCCCGTGTTGCCGAGCGCCTTCCGGATGACCTTGTCCTTCTCGAGATGCCGGGTGGCGTCGAGCAGGTTGGCGGGCAGGAGATCGATCTTGCGCCGCTTGAGCTCGCGCTCGTTCAGGGTGTAGAGGTTGTCGTCGTTGGTCGGCCCCGGATCGATGTGGTGCTCGATCCCGTCCAGGCCGGCGGCCAGGATCGCCGCCGCCGCCAGGTACGGGTTGCAGCTCCCGTCCACCGTGCGGTCCTCGATGTGGCCGCCGGGGCAGCGCAGCATCTGGGTGCGGTTGTTGCGCCCGTGCGTGATGAAGATCGGCGCCCAGGTCGCGCCCGACATCGGCGTGCCGGCCGTGGTCGTGAGCCGCTTGTAGCTGTTCACCGTCGGCGCGCTCAGGGCGATGTACGCCTTGGCGTGCTTCTTCAGGCCGCCGAGGAAGTGGTAGCCGAGCGTCGAGAGTCCGAGCCCGTTCGGGTCGGACGGGTCGTCGAAGAGATCACGGTCGCCGGACTCGTCCCAGAGCGACATGTGGAAGTGGCCGCCGTTCCCGGTCAGGTGGCCGAACGGCTTTGCCATGAACGTCGCGAGCAGGCCGCGCTCCTGCGCCATGGCGTGCACCATGTACCGGAAGAAGATCGCGCGGTCGGCCGTCTCGAGCGCGTCCGCGAACTCGAAGTTCGACTCGAACTGGCCGTTCGCGTCCTCGTGGTCGTTGGCGTACGAGCCCCAGCCGAGCTCGTTCACGTTCTTGGAGAGCTGTGACAGAAACTCGTACTGGCGGGTCAGGCCCTTCATGTCGTAGCAGGGCTGGTCGAGCCGGTCGAGCGGGTCGGCCAGCTCGATGCCGCCGTCCTCCTTCTCGCGCAGGAGGAAGAACTCGAGCTCCATCCCGATCTTGAACGTGAAGCCGAGCTCCTTGGCGCGTGCCAGCTGCCGGCGCAGGATGGTGCGCGGGCAATACGGGAACTCCTGCCCCTCGACGGTGATGTCGCACGCGAACCGGGCGAGGCCCGGCTTGAAGGGAACCTTCGTGTAGCTGCGGAGGTCGGGGATGGCCATCATGTCGGGCGATGCCGGCGTCTGCCCGATCGGGCCGGCGGCAAAGCCCGCGAAGCCCGCTCCCTCGCTCACGAGACCGTCGAAGTTCGACATGGGCACGAGCTTGGCCGACGGCTTCGCGTTCATGTCGACGAACTGCGCGAAGAAGAACTCGATCCCGTCCTCCTCCGCCCTCCTCTTGATCGCCTCTGCGGCGGGGCGCGCCATGGTCGTCGCCATACCTCCCTCTCCTTCGCTGGGTGCGGACCGGTGCAACTGTTCCACGCTCGCGGCCGAATTACCAGGTCGTCGGGGCCAAAATTCACGTTTCGACGATCGTTTCAGCCCGAAAGGCGGCGCGAATTACCCAATTCGCGCAGAAGGTTGCCCCAAAACCCGCTCGAGCCGCAGCAGCTTCAGCTCGATCTCGACCATCAGCCAGTCCTCGTGCTGGACGTCCAGGCCGGTCAGATCCTGGATCCGGCGCAACCGCTGGCGCAGCGTGTTGGGGTGCACGTAGAGGGTCTGGGCGGCCTGGGCGATGTTGCCGCGCCGCTTCAGGTACTCCTCGAGCGTCAGCAGCAGCTGGGAGCGGTGGCGGCGGTCGTACTCGTCGAGCGTGCGCAGCGCCTCGCCGCGCGGGTCGCGGGTGCGGCCGTCCTGGCTCACGCGCAGCAGGTACTTGTAGGCGCCGAGGTCGTCGAAGCCGACCACGTCCGGCGTGGGGCTGACGACCGCGGCCGCGGTCACCGCGTGCTCCGCCTCCTCGAACCCGGTACGCGATCCGGCGGCGCCCTCGCAGCGCTGCGAGAGGCCGATCGCGAGCGGGTGGTCCCTGTTCAGGCCGGCATGCACCTCGCGCAGGCGGGCCGCGGCGGCGGCCGCGTCGCGGCCCTTCAGGTGCACCAGGCCGCGCA